>NZ_CAMLFY010000121.1 GCF_946479415.1 uncultured Shinella sp.
GGGATAGCAGACGCGGTCGCCGGAGCCGAAATCCTTGTGCGTGTTGAAGTCGAACATGCACCAGCCGGTGGAGCCGGAAATGTCGCTGTCGCCGGCCACGGCATTGAGGATCAGAAGGTGGCGGGTAACGTGTTCTGCCTGACGCTGCTCCTGGTCGAAGCGCTTGTTCGGATACATGTGGCCGTTATATTCGGTGATCATGTAGGGGATCGGCTTGGTAATGCCGGTCGTTTCCACCCGGTCACGCAGCACGACGCGGCCGCGATTGTTGCCGGGCATTTCCTCCTGGCCCAGGATGAAGTCGTTCATCGTGTAGACGTCTTCGAGCATCTCCGAATTGGTGATGAAGCGCACGCCGCCGGTCTGGCGCGTCGGGTCGAGCTCACGGGCGAGGCGGTTCGTCTCGGCGTAGAAAGCGTGGTTGTCCTGGCTCTCGTTGATGCGCACGCCCCAGATGATGATCGACGGATGGTTCCAGTCGCGCTCGATCATGCGTCGGACGTTTTCGATAGATTCCTGCTGCCAGGTCTCGCCGCCGATATGCTGCCAGCCGGGAATTTCCTCGAAGCAGAGCAGGCCGATCTCGTCGCAGCGCTCGATGAACCATTTCGACTGCGGATAGTGCGAGGTACGCACGATGTTGCAGGCGAGGTCGTATTTCAGGATGTCGGCATCCTTCTCCTGCGCGCGCCGGCCCATGGCATAGCCGGTATGCGGCCAGGCCTGGTGACGGTTGAGGCCGCGCAGCTTCAGCGGCCGGCCGTTGAGGAGGAACCCATCAGGCGTGAATTGCGCGGTGCGGAAGCCGAAGCGCTGCGTCAGCAGGTCCTCGCCGCCATTGGTCGTGAGCTTCAGCGACAGCGCATAGAGGACAGGATTGTCGATATCCCAGAGGTCCAGGCCGGTGAGGCCCGAGAAGGTCAGCGTTGCCTCGTTGCCATCAATGGCAACAGAGGTGGCCGCGACATCGCCGCCGCCCTTGCGGCGGATCTTGGCGTCGAGCGTGCCGGACACGGCAAGGCTCTGCGGATTGGCGAGGAAGACGCGGGCGGTGACGGTCTTTGCGTCGGCCAGCGCATCCGGCGTTTCGATCTTCACATTGGCGATGGAGACGGGGCTCGTCACTTTCAGCCAGACGTCGCGATAGATACCGGCATAGCAGAGATAGTCGATCTGGCCGCCGAAGGGCGGGATCTCAGGGTTTTCCGAGCCGTCAATCTTCACGGTGATCAGGTTTTCACCTTGCTTCAGATGCGGCGTCAGCCGCGCCGTGAAGGGGGTGTAGCCGTCCTTGTGGGCGATGATTTCCTTGCCGTTCAGATAGACCACGCTGTCGGCCATGGCGGCATCGAAGACCAGCGAGACTTCCCGGCCCTCGAAATCCGCCCGCCAGTCGAGCACCTTCTGATAGGTGAAGGGCTTCTGGTACTCCGTCTCGTCGAAATAGTTGTAGGGCAGTTCGACCGCGCTGTGCGGCAGGCGCACGGTCTCGCCCTCCTGCACCACGCCTGCGCGGGCAGCGTCGAAACCGTGGCGGAAGAGCCAGTTGCCATTGAAGTTTTCAGTGATGCGCATGGGGGTATTCCTATTTGACCGAGCCGAGCATGCCCTGCACGAACTGGCGCTGCATGACGAAGAAGACGAAGAGGGTGGGGAGGGTGGCGAGGATCGTGCCGATCATGACCACGCCGTAATCGGGGTAGTAGGCCGAGGCGAGCGAGGAGACGACGAGGGTGATCGTCTTGGTCTCATTCGACTGGAGAACGATGAGCGGCCAGAGATAGTTGTTCCAGTTCGTCATGAAGACGATGACGAAGGCGGCCGCATAGGTGGACCGCATCACCGGCATGTAGATGTAGAAGAAGATCTGCCATTCCTTCAGCCCGTCCACCTTGGCGGCGTCGCGCAGCTCCGTCGGGAAGGCTTTCGTCGACTGGCGGAAGTAGAAGATGATGAAGGCCGACGCGATGGTGGGCAGCATGATCGCGATATGCGTGTTGATGAGCCCGGTCTTCGCCATCATCATGAACAACGGGATCATCAGCGCGCCGAAGGGGATCATCAGCGTCAGGAGCACCAGCGAATAGACGCGCTCGCGCGCCTTCGACTTGAACATCTCGAAGCCGTAGCCGGCGAGCGACGAGACGACGATGGTGAGCACGGTGGCGAGCACCGCGACCTTGGTCGAGTTCCAGAACACCAGGGGCACGTCGACCTGCGTGAAGAAGTTCGTCACGTTGGTGGTAAAAGCCTCGCCGAAGCTCGATTTGCCGCCAATGATGTCGATCGACCTGTTCGTCGCGCTGATCATCATCCAGAAGAACGGGAAGATCGAAAAGAAGGCGGCAAGGCCGAGAAAGGCATATTGCAGCGCCGTGCCCAGGATGCGCGAGGCGTTCATGACCGGTCCCTCGCGGCATAGAACTGGAGGAAGGAGAACAGCGCCACCATGATGACGATCACGTAGGAGATCGTCGCCGCGTAGCCGAAGCTCGGCATGAATCGGAAGGTGAGGTTGTAGATATAGAGCGACAGCGTGATGGTCGAATTGGCCGGGCCGCCCTTGCCTTCGGTCAGGTTGTAGACCTCGTCGAACAGCTGGATCGTGCCGATGGTCGAAATGATCGTCGTAAAGAGGATCACCGGTTTCAGCATCGGCACGGTGATGTAGAAGAACCGCGCCCAGGCCGGCACGCCATCGATCTTCGCGGCTTCATAGATCGACTTGTCGATGTTTTGCAGGGCGGCGAGATAGAAGATCATGTTGTAGCCGGTCCAGCGCCAGGTGATGGCGAGGATGACCAGCACTTTCGCCCAGAAGGGCTCCGTCAGCCAGCCGATCGGCGAGCCGATCAGGCCGAGCGCCATCAGCGCCTGGTTCACCACGCCATCGACGGAGAACATGCTTTTGAACAGGACGGAATAGGCGACCAGCGAGGCGACGCAGGGCAGGAAGATCGCGGTGCGGAAGAAGCCGATGAACTTCAGCTTGTCGTTGTTGAGCACGGCCGCCAGCATCAGCGCCAGCAGGATCATGATCGGCACCTGCACGACGAAGAAGGTCACGGTGTTGGTCAGCGCCTGAATGAAGACCGGATCGTTCCAGAGGCGGACGACGTTTCCGAAGCCCGCGAACTTCATCATCATGCCCTTGCCGGAGAAGAAGGACAGATAGAGCGAGCGGAAGATCGGATAGACGAGGAAGACGCCGATCAGCAGGACGGACGGGGCGATGAACAGCCAGCCGTTCAGATCGTGATAGCGCTTCAATCCGCCTGTTTTGCCGGCAGCCATGGGACGACCTTCAATGCAAGGAACAAGGGCCGGACCTCCCGCCCGAGGGCAAGAAGGGTCCGGCAGTGGGGCGGGCGCAAGCGCCCGCCGGGAGGATCTTACTGGATCTGGCCCTGTGCCTGGCTGTCGATCGCCTTCAGGACGTCATCGACATTGGCGCCCTGGCCGAGTGACGGCAGGTGTGCCGTGACTGCGGTGTCCACTTCATTGGTGAAGACGCCATAGTTGACGGCCGGAACCTTTGCGAGCCAGTCGGAGAAGTTCTGCCAGACCTTTTCGCCGCCGAAGAATGCGTCTGCCTCGGAATAGGCCGCTCCCGTGCGGGCGGCGAGCAGCGAACCGACGGCACCACGGTCCGCCAGGATCTTCTGGTAGAAGTCGACGTCCTTGGCATAGACCTCGTTGAGGAAGTCGATCGCCTCGTCCTTCTCGGCCGAGCCTGCCGTCACGTACCAGCTGGAGCCGCCGAGGTTGGAGGCGTGGGTTGCGCCCTCGACATTCAGCTTCGGAATGGGGGCCACGCCCCACTTGCCGCTCTGGTCGGCCTGCGCCTTGACGGTGCCGGTGATCCACACACCCGTCGTGACGGTCGCGACATCGCCCGAGGTGAAGGTGTTGACCCATTCCGTCCAGCCGGCGGCCGGCTTGTGGATGTTGGCCTGCAAAATCTTCTGCTCGGTTTCGAGCGCGGCCTTCAGTGCGGCATTGTCGGCGATCGAGAGGTTGCCGTCCTTGTCGAAGTACCAGCCGCCGGCCGATTGCATCAGGATGCGGATGAAGCCGGCATCGTTGACGTCGAGGCCGAGCATCTTCTTGCCGGTCTTGGCTTCCACGGCCTTGCCGATCTCGATGAAGCGGTCCCAGGTCAGGTCCTGCATGTCCTCCGGCTTGAAGCCGGCCTGTTCGAGATAGTCCTTGCGGTAGTAAAGGCCGGTGACGCCGGAATCGAAGGGCATGCCGTAGACGGTGCCGTCCACCGTCATCAGCTCGACCTTGTAGGGTGCGAAACCGGAGAAATCGATCTTGCTCGACAGTTCGGCGAAGGCGCCGGGGAAGGACTGGAGGTATTTCTGTGCGCCGTAATCCTCGATCAGCACGATATCCGGCAGCGCGTCCGTGGTGCCGGACGACAGGCCCGTCTGGAGCTTCTGCTCGACGTCGGCCTTGGCGAAATCGACGATGTTGAAGGTCGTTTCCGGGTGCTTCGCCGTGTAGCGCGCCGCGGCTTCCTTCATGATGGCGACGTTGAAGTTCGGGTCCCAGCACCAGACGGTGACTTCGCCGGCAAAGGCGGCCGTGGATGCCAAGAGGCTCGCACCGGCAAACAGGCCGGCGGCAAGGCGCGACAGAATCATCTTGTTCATCGTTTCCTCCCAAGAAACCTATGCGGCAGGGGTCTCCTCTCCTGCCGTCGGAGGGAAGATTTACCGAATTTCAGGAAACGCGCAAGGAAAATTTAGTAAATATTTATTGCGCCTGCGAAGGCATTTTAAAAGTACTACAAATCCAATGGCTTGCGGCAGCTGTCGCGCCAGATCAGCTCGGTGGCGATGCGCACCTGCTTGCCATAGCTGCGCCCGGAAAGGCGCTCGAGCAGGAGATCGACCGCCGTCTCGCCGATATGCTCGCCGTGAATGCGCACGGTGGTGAGCGGCGGGGTTAGGAACTGCGCGACGGGGATGTCGTTGAAGGAGATGACGGCAATATCTCTTGGGATGGAGAGGCCGGCTTCCTGTAGCGCCCGATAGGCGCCGATCGCCATGTTGTCGTTCGAGGTGACGATGACGTCGGGCCGTTCCGCCAGCGCGAGAAGATCCCGGGCGAGGCGGTAGCCGGTGTCGAGCCGCAGGCTCTGGCCATTGGAACAGTCGGCGAGCACCAGAAGGTCCGGATCGAAGGTGCCGTTTTTCTTCTGCCAGTCGATGAAGGCGACGCAGCGTTTTTCCGCGAAATGCTGCACGCTGCCGTTCAGGCTCTCATGGCTGCCGATAAAGCCGACACGCTTGTAGCCGCTGGATTTCAGGGAATCGAGGATCTTTTGCGTGGCAAGCCCGACATCGGAGAAGACGCTGTCGAGGTGGTCGCTCTTGGGGTCGAAATCGGCGAAGACGACGTGGCGGGCATGCTGCCTGAGCCAGGCGATTTCATGATCGGAATGTTTGCCGATGACGATGACCCCGGAAGCGCTTTCGAGCAGCGAAGCCTCCGGCAAATCGTCGGAATGGAAGACCTTCACGATCTCCGTCTTGAGATCACGGCAGCGCGTTTCGATGCCGAGTCGCACGCCGACATAATAGGGGTCGGAGATTTCGTCCGACGGCTCCAGGAAATGCACGATGACGAGCTTGGTGAGCAGGCTCGGCGCGACAGGGCCGTTCGCCTTGTTGCGGTTGCGCGGTGTCTCGTAGTTAAGTGCCTCGGCCGTCTCGATGATCGCCTGCCGCTTGACGGGCGAAATCGACAAAGCCGGGTCGTAGTTCAAAACGCGCGAGACCGTGGCGGAGGAGACTCCGACGGCCTTGGCGATTTCCTTGATCGTCACCATCCCGACATTCCGTTGCTTGCTCGCCGGAGTATGGCACGGATCTGGGAAAATCGAAATCGCTTTCAGTAAATTTTTACTTCGGCGTGACGTGCGAAAAACCCGCCCGAACGGCGATAACGGCGTGAATGCCGTATGTTGCCGGTATAACGAAGCGGTAAAATCTTCTCAAGACCGGCAAAAGATCGACGCGGGAATGGCCAAACGGCCGCCGATGGTAAAAAGCGTTGGTAAAGATGCCCGGCGGCGCGCTTAGAGAACGGTGACCGAGATTGTCCCGAGCCCGTCGATTTCACCGCGCATCACATCGCCCCTCTGCACGGCGCCGACGCCGGCCGGCGTGCCGGAGAAGATCAGGTCGCCGGGTTGCAGCGTGAAGAGGCGGGAGAGATAGGCGATCATCTCCGGCACCTTCCAGATCATCTGGTTGAGATTGCCGTCCTGACGTACCGCACCGTTGATCGAGAGCCGGATCGCGCCTTCGGTGAGAGGGCCGATATCGCCTGCGGCATGCAGCGGACCGCAGGGCGCGGACTTTTCGAAGGCCTTGGCAACCTCCCAGGGGCGGCCGTGTTTCTTCGCTTCCGCCTGTAGATCGCGCCGCGTCATGTCGAGGCCGATGGCGTAGCCGAAGACGCAGTCGAGCGCCTTTTCGACCGGGATGTCGCTGCCGCCGCTTTTCAGGGCGACGACCAGCTCGATTTCGTGATGCACGTCCGTGCTTGCCGGGGGATAGGGAAAGCCATCGGCGGGCGCCACCACTGTGTCGGGGTTCTTCTGGAAGAAGAACGGCGGTTCCTTGTTCGGGTCATGGCCCATCTCGATGGCGTGGTCGGCGAAGTTGCGGCCGACGCAATAGATGCGATGCACGGGGAAAAGCGCCGTGCTGCCCTCAACCGGCAGGGTGGGCATGGCGGCGGGGGTGAAGGCATAGGCTTGGGTCATGGCGGCTGCACTTTCGAGAGGCTGATTTGCGGCGGACCGTAGCATGGCGCCCGGCGGCAATCGACCCGTTCTTCTTGCCCTATACTGGCTTGCGATTGCGCGAACTCTAAAAATCGCGGATAGAGGCAGAATGACGAAGGATGCCTCAGTGGACATGACCAACCCCAACACGACGGACAAACCGCGGCGCGAACGCCGGCGGTCGCTGGCAATCGGCCTTCTCAAGGCGCGCGAAGCCGTCATGAGCCATTTCCGGCCGATTCTCGCCGATCACGACGTGACCGAGCAGCAATGGCGCGTGTTACGCACGCTGTCGGATGCCGGCCTGCTCGATGCGACTGAGGTGGCGGAGAAGGCCTTCATCCTGGCGCCGAGCCTCACCCGCATGCTGCGCTCGCTCGAAGAGCGTGGCTTTATCAGCCGCCACAAGGACAAGGCCGACGGGCGCCGCGTGCTGCTCAGGCTCGAGCCGGCGGGGCAGGCTGTCATCGACGAGGTGATGCCGGATTCGCGCCGCGTCTATGCGGATCTCGATGCCCGCTTCGGCGGCGAGCGGGTCGAGCAGTTGCTCGACATGCTGGAAGAGCTGGCTGCCCTCAAGCTCGAGGGCAAGGCGGGCGGCGAGGAATAACCCCGCCGCTAGAGTTTGTCAGGGAAAAGTGGGAACCGGTTTTCCCGAAAAGACAATCGAAAACAAAGAATCTAGAGTCTGTCAGGTTCAGAATGAACCCGACAGACTCTATCATTTCATTGCGCGGGCGATTTCGGTGATCACGGTGAAAGCCGTGTCCGCGTCGTCGCGCGTCATCTCGAACTGGCCGGCCTGGAAGCGGATGGCGATGCGGCCGTCCACACGCGTCTGCGTGAGATAGATGCGGCCGTCGTCGTTGATGGCATTGGTGAGTGCGATATTGTGCTGGTCGGCATCCGCCCCGCCCGTGTGGCGGAAGGAGAACAGTGACAGGACCGGCGCGCTGACGATCTCGAAATCCGGCTCCTTCGATAGGCGCTCCGCCAGTTCCTCCGACCAGGCGACATGGTTGCGGATCATCGTGCGCAGGCCTTCCAGCCCGTGATAGCGCATCAGGAACCACAGTTTCAGCGCGCGGAAGCGGCGGCCGAGTGGCACGGACCATTCGGAATAGTTGATGATGCCGTCATGGCCGTGGGTCTTGAGATATTCCGGCTGGATCGCAAGCGTGCGCACCTGATCCTCGGGGCTCTTGATGAACTGCACCGAGCAATCGAAATTGGCGCCGAGCCATTTGTGCGGGTTGAAGACGATCGAATCGGCCTCGTCGACGCCATCCCAGAGCGTGCGGAATTCCGGGCAGATCATTGCCGAACCCGCCCAGGCGGCATCGACATGCAGGTAGAGGCCATGTGCCTTGACGACGGCCGCGACATCGCGGATCGGGTCGCAGGCGCCGATCGAGGTGCCGCCGGTGCAGGCGATGACGCCGGCCGGAACGTGGCCTGCGGCGAGATCAGCCTTGATGGCGGCGTCGAGCGCGTCAGGATCCATGCCGTTGAGCGGACCCTTGGTCGGGATACGCACGAGGTTCGCCTCGCCGATGCCGGCAATCCAGATCGCCCGGTCGATGGAGGTGTGCACCTGCTTGGAGGCGTAAACGCGCACGGCCTTGTGTGCGGCAAGCCCCTCGCTGTTGCCCTTCCAGCCGAGCGCCTTCTCGCGCATCACGAGGACGGCGGCAAGCGTTGCGGTGGAGGCGGAATCCTGGATGAGGCCGGCAAAGCCGTCCGGCAGGCCCATCGCCTGGCGCAGCCAGTCGACGACGCGGGTTTCCAGTTCGGTGGCGGCGGGGGAGGTCTGCCACAGCATGCATTGCGCGGCGACCGAGGTGACGAGGTAATCGGCGATCACCGAGACCGGTGCTGCATTGGCCGGAAAATAGGCGAAGAAGCGCGGATGCTGCCAATGGGTGAGGCCATCGGGAATGATGCGCTCGAAATCGGCGAAGATCGCCTCCATCGCTTCGCCGGCCTCCGGCGCGGCATTGGCGATCTGCCGGATGATGTCGCCCGGCTTGGTCTGCGCACGCACCGGCCGCTCGCGCAGGCCGGCACGATAGTCTGCACCCCAATCGGCCACCGTTCGCGACCACTGACGGAATTCTTCGCTGTCCATGTCTCACTCCCTGTCCAGTTGCCTTTCTCGGCGGTCGGATGCGCAATTGCAATGCCCCTGACCTTCGTCAAGGGGATATTAATTAACATGTTAAAAAGATGATGCCGATGTCAAGGGAGACGATAGTGCAACGGATCTGCTTGAAGGTTTCGACCGGTCTTCGTTTGCGAAGGCCAGCCGCTATGCACCGGGCGCCGTCAGGCCGCGAGCGGAAAGACGGCGTTCACCTGGCCTGTTCCGGACGAAGTGAAATAGTCCGTCAGGATTTCGGCGTGGCCGGCATAGCCGTCGCCGCCGAGTGCGCCAAAAAGCATGGCGGTGTCGTGCATGAAGCCCTCGCCGTGGCAGAGCCTGGAATAGAGCGGCAGCATTTTCACGAAATCTGCGTTGCGGCCGCTCTGCCAGAGCTCGAGCACACGCAGGTCCACCTGCCTGTAGAATTCGTCCGAGATGGTGTGGATGCCAGCCGGGGCGGCGTTGTTGTCATGGATGCGGTGTGAGAGCGAGCCGCTGGCGAGGATCGCGGCATTGCAGTCGCTGGCCTCGATCGCCTCGCGAACCGCGCGGCCGATCCGAAAACTCTCCTCCATCTCGTGCCAGGGGCACCAGGCGGCAATCGACAGCACCCGGAAGCGGCCGTCGGCATTGATGTAGCGCATCGGCACCAGCGTGCCATATTCCAGTTCCAGCGTATCGACGTGATGCGCCATCATGCGGATGCCGTCGGCCGTAACGCGCCGGGCGATGTCATCGCCGAGCTTGGGCGCGCCGCGATAATCGTAGGCGAGGTCCTGGATGAAATGGGGGAATTCGTTGCTGGTATAGACGCCGTTGTACCGGTCGCGGGCATTGATGTGATAGGCGGTGTTGACCAGCCAGTGCGTGTCGAAGACGACGATCGTATCGACGCCTGCCGCATCGCAGCGCCTGCCGATCTCCTTCAGCCCGTCGATCGCCGCCTGCCGGCAACCGTGGTTCGGGCCGGGCATTTCGGAAATGAACATGGACGGAACATGTGTGATCTTGGCTGCGAGCGACAGGGTGCCCATGGCTTTCTCCTCCTTTGGCCGTGTGGGAAAAGGATAGCCGGGGCGGGGAGGCCTACGTTGATCCAGATCAAATACTAAACATGTTAAATATCAAGCGGCTGGGCGTTTCGGTTCAATATGTGAACCAATGCTTCAAATATAGACTTGCAATGCGTTTCGTTTCTTGCCAGATTAATTCGCATGTTAAGTATTCTGTCGAGCCGCCGGAGGGGCGGCAGGCAGATCGGGCTTGGCGCCGGGAGAACCGAATGGATGTCCCGGCAGAGCCTGCCATGCCAACGAGGAGGAATGGTTGATGAGCCTGAGCGCCCGTCCGCCGAAGATTGTGGTGATTGGTACCGGCGACACCAAGAGCGAGGAATTGCTGTTCATGGCCGAGATTATCGGCACGGCCGGCGGCGTTCCCGTCATGGTTGATGTCAGCGTGCTCGGCGAGCCGCCCTATGCCCCCGCTCATTCCAAGCATGATATCGCCAGGGCCGCGGGCACGAGCATCCAGAACATCATCGATAGCGGCGACGAAAACACCGCCATGTCCTTGATGGCGAAGGGGGCGGCCGAACTGGTGCGCGGGCTTTCGGAAGCCGGCGAGGTCGATGGCATGATCGCGCTCGGCGGTTCGCTCGGCACGGATCTCGCGCTTGATGTCGCCGCCGTGTTGCCGCTCGGCGTGCCGAAATTCATCGTCTCTACCATCGCCTATTCCCATCTCCTGCCGCCGGAACGCATCGCGCCCGACCTGATGATGATACTGTGGGCTGGTGGGCTCTACGGGCTGAACCCGATCTGCCGTGCTGTGCTGTCACAGGCCTGCGGTGCAGTCGTCGGCGCGGCAAAGGCCGCCGAACGGCCGGACCGGGCGCGCCCGCTGATCGGCATGACCTCGCTTGGGTCTTCCTGCCTCAAATATATGAAATTCCTGAAGCCCGAGCTGGAAAAGCGCGGTTATGACGTCGCTGTCTTCCACTCAACCGGCATGGGAGGCCGCGCCTATGAGGCGGTGGCCGCCGACCGGGGCTTTGCCGCCGTCTTCGATTTCTGCATCCAGGAAGTCACCAATGCGGAAAACGGCTCCGTCGTCACGTCAGGTCCCGACCGCCTGGAAAATGCCGGCCGCGCCGGTATCCCGCAGATCGTCGCGCCCGGTGCCGTCGATATGGTGGATATGCCCGCCTGGCAGGACACGCCTGCGCGCTTCGCCGGTCGTCCGTTCCATGCCCATAACAGGCTGATCGCCTCCGTCACCGTCTCGCCGGAGCAGCGCCGCGACGTCGCCCGCGTCGTTGCCGGCAAGATGGCCGGCGCCGTGGCCCCGGTCGCCTTCCTTCTGCCCACCCAAGGCATTCAGGAATGGGACCAGGAGGGCGAGCCGCTGCACGAGCCCGCAGCCCTCGACGCCTTCCTCGACGCGATGCGCGAGGCCATGCCGGCAAGCGTCGCCTTCGAGGAAGTGGATGCACATATCAATGCCCCGGACTTCGCCGTGAAGGCCTTGGAAGTCTTCGATCGCTGGGTCGCCGAAGGTATCGTCGCAAAAGGCCGTAACGCATCATGACCAAGGCATTGATCCTCGATTTCGGTGGCGTGGTCACCCGCACGCTGTTCGAGACGCATGACATCACCGAGCGCGCGCTCGGCCTGCCGGCTGGCACGCTGACCTGGCGTGGTCCGTTCGATCCCTCCACCGACCCGCTCTGGGTGTCGATGCAGGCGCGTGAGATCACCGAGCGCGACTACTGGATGACCCGCACCCGCGAGGTGGGCGCGATGCTCGGCGAGGACTGGACGGATATGAAGACCTTCGTGCAGCGCGCCCGCGGCGCGGATGCCGAACTGGTGCTGCGTCCGGAGGCGCGCGACGCGATCCTGAAGGCGAAGGAGGCCGGGTTGAAGCTTGCCATCCTCTCCAACGAGCTGGACCTCTTCTACGGCGTCGAGTTTCGCAAGCGCTTCCCGCTGATCGAGCTTTTCGACGTCATCGTCGACGCCACCTATACCAAGATCCTGAAGCCCGATCCGCGGGCCTATGAACAGGTGATCGCCGAGGTCGGCATCGACCGCGCTGACTGTGTGTTCGTCGACGACCAGTTGAAGAACATCGAGGGTGCGGCCGGCGTGAACCTCCCCTATGTGCATTTCGACGTGCTCCAACCCGCGCAATCCTATGCGCAGGCGCTGAAAATGCTTGGACTCTGAAAGGATATCCCCATGCGCGATTCCAATTTCCTGATCGAAAACAACGCCCGCCATCTCTGGCACCCGATGGCGCATCCGGCCGAAATGCAGGCCAAGCCGCCGCGCATCATCAATGGCGGCGCGGGTGTCGAGGTGGTGGATATCGAGGGCAAGACGGTACTCGATGCCGTCGGCGGCCTGTGGAACGTCAATCTCGGCTATTCCTGCGAGCCGGTGAAGCAGGCGATCCGCGACCAGCTCGACGCGCTGCCCTACTATTCCACCTTCCGCGGCACGACCAATTCGCCACTGATTGAACTGTCCTACGAGCTTGCCGAATTCTTCAAGGAAGACGGGCTGACGCGGTCCTTCTTCACGTCAGGCGGTTCGGATTCGGTGGAAACGGCGCTCCGGCTTGCCCGCCAGTATCACAAGATCAACGGCCAGCCGGAGCGCACGAAATTCGTGGCGCTGAAGAAGGGCTATCACGGCACGCATTTCGGCGGCGCCTCGGTCAACGGCAACGCCAATTTCCGCCGCAACTACGAGCCGCTGTTGCCCGGCGTCTTCCATCTCGCCGCACCGTTCCCCTACCGCAACCCCTTCAACACGACCGATCCGGCGGAGATCGCGCAGGCGATCGCTCGCCAGTTCGAGGACGAGGTGGCCTTCCAGGGCGCCGATACGATCGCCGCCTTCATCATGGAGCCGGTGCTGGGTGCCGGCGGCGTGATCGTGCCGCATGAAACCTTCATGCCGCTGATGCGCGCCATCTGCGACAAGCACGGTATTCTGCTCATCGCCGACGAGGTCATTACCGCCTTCGGCCGCACCGGCGCCTGGACCGGCTCGCGTGGATGGGGCGTCAAACCTGACATGATGACGACCGCCAAGGCCATCACCAACGGCTACTTCCCCTTCGGCGCCGTGATGATCTCCGACAAGGTCGCCACAGCCTTCGAAAGCAACAAGGACTCGTTCGGCTCGATCGGCCACGGCTACACCTATTCCGGCCACCCGGTCGGTGCCGCCGCCGCGCTTGCGACGCTCAGGGAAACCGCCAGGGTCAACACGGCCGCCAATGCCGCCGCCCGCGGCGTCGAACTGATGGCCGGCCTCGAAGGCCTGAAGGCAAAGCATGAGCT
>NZ_CAMLFY010000122.1 GCF_946479415.1 uncultured Shinella sp.
GTGATGACGGTGGTACCGTCGTCGACCGCCGTGATCGTCGCGCCGTCGCCGGATGCCACGACCGTGGCGACGGCCGGAGCGCTCGTGCGCCACGACAACGACGGTGTTGGAATCACCGATCCGTTTGCATCCGCCACGACAGCGGTCACCGACCGCGTCTCGCCCGGTGTCGTCTACACGACCTTCCACCACCCGCTGACGCAGGCAAACGTCATCACCACCGATTTCTCCGACTGGGCGACCAATTGTCCGGAGTATAAGGTGACGGCCGTACAGATCTCGCCGTCGAACGGTCCGTCCGACTGGCAGGTCGAATATGATGAGCTGTCGCGCCAGTCCCGCCGCATCAAGGGCAAGCTGGAGGCAGCGGAATAGGAACACCCGTGCCGGATTTTCCGACCCACAGCAAAGTCATCGAGACCGCCCGCCGCAACGGGCGGCTCAGCGACGGCGAACGCTTCGTGCCGGACGAAACCCCGGTCGCCTTCTCCTATGCCGGCTCCACCCATGCCGTGATGATGGCGACCCCCGCCGATCTCGAGGATTTCGCCACCGGCTTCAGCCTCACCGAAGGCATCATCAGCGATCCCGCCGAGATCGAGACCATTGAGGTGGTGGCAGAGGACAAGGGCATCGACCTGCAGATCCGCCTTGCCGACGCGCAGAATGACGCGCTGACCGCCCGCCGCCGCCACATGGCCGGCCCGGTCGGCTGCGGCCTCTGCGGCATCGAGTCGATCGAACAGGCGGTGCGCGTCACACCGTCCGTGCGGTCGTCGTCCCTTGTGCTGTCCGAGGAAGAGGTGGTCGAGGCCGTGCGCCTGCTCAACGGCCAGCAGCCGCTGCATATGGTGACGCGCGCCGTGCATGGCGCGGGTTTCTACGTGCCCGGCCAGGGCCTCATCGCGGTGCGCGAGGATGTCGGCCGGCACAATGCGCTCGACAAACTCGTGGGTGCGGCGCAGCGGGCGGGCCATGCGGGTGCGGCCGGCGCCGTCGTCGTGACGAGCCGCGTCTCCGTCGAAATGGTGCAGAAGACGGCGATCATTGGCAGCCCCTTCATCATTGCCATATCGGCCCCGACGGCGCTTGCCATCCGCACGGCGGAAGACGCCGGCATGACGTTGATCGCGCTGGTGCGCGGCGAGGATTTCGAGATTTTCACCGGTGCGGAACGCATCGTGCCCGGCACCGAGCGGCGTCTGGGGAACGGTTAGGAGACGACCATGTCCGAAGGCAACAAGATCATCCGGATGGCAAACCAGATCGCCACCTTCTTCCATTCGCAGCCGGCAAGCGAAGGCCCCGGCGGCGTCGCCACCCATATCAACAAGTTCTGGGAACCGCGCATGCGCCGACAGTTCTTCGATATCGTCGACAACCATGGCGGCGAAGGCCTCGACAGCCTCGTATTGCAGGCCGTGCCGCTGATCCATCGCCCCAAGCCGGCTGAAGCGCCGCCGGCGGCGGAAGCTTCGGCCTGAAACAGCCTCCCTATCAAACAAAACGGCCGGCATGATACCGGCCGTTTTGTATTTCAGGATCGGAGATCAGAACTCTTCCCAACTCTCCGCAACCGCTGCGGTGCTGCCGGAGGACCGCATGGTGCGGGCGACGGCGTGAAGCTGTGTGATGGGAGCAGGGGCGACGGCCCGTGGAGCGCGGGCCGCCGCCCCCTGCCCACCAGCCGCATTGCTTGCAGCAAGCCGGAACCGGCGGATAAGGGTGTGCAGCGCATCGGCCTCGCGCGCCATGGCATGGCTCGCGGCCGTGCTTTCCTCGACCATGGCCGCGTTCTGCTGCGTCGCCTGGTCCATCGAGTTGACGGCGTTGTTGATCTCGCGAAGGCCCGTCGATTGCTCTCGCGAAGCCTCGACGATCGCCGCGACATTCGTGTGGACGTCCTGAACCTGCGCCAGGATTTCCTCCAGGGCGCGCCCCGTCTCGTCGACAAGCGCGACACCGCTCTTCACCTGCTCGCCCGAGGCGGTGATCAGCGCCTTGATGCCCTTGGCCGCGCTTGCCGAGCGCTGGGCAAGCTCGCGCACCTCTTGCGCCACCACGGCAAAGCCCTTTCCGGCTTCGCCCGCACGGGCGGCCTCCACGCCGGCGTTCAGTGCCAGAAGATTGGTCTGGAAAGCGATGTCGTCAATGACGCCGATGATGTTTGAGATTTCGCGGGAGGATTGCTCGATCTGCCCCATGGCTTCGATCGCCTTCTTGACCACCGCTCCAGATTTTTCCGCGCCCGTCCGCGTCTTGGCGACCAGCGAACCGGCCTCATCGGCCCTGCGGCTCGAATCGCCGACCGTCGTGGTGATCTCGTCGAGCGCGGCTGCGGTTTCCTCGACGGAAGCCGCCTGCCGCTCCGTGCGCCGTGCAAGGTCGTCCGCCGCCGAGCGAATCTCCTGCGCGCCGGACGCGATGGCGTTGGCATTCATCTCGACCGTGCGCATCGCTTCATGCAGGCCGGCGACGGCCTCGTTGAAGTCCTTGCGCACCACCTCCATGGAGGGCACGAAGGCTGTCTTTAGGTTCTGCGTGAGATCGCCTTCCGAAAGGGCCTTCAGCGCACCGCCGAGTGCATTGATCGCCGACATGCGCTCAGTCACGTCGGTCGCGAATTTCACGACCTTGTAGACGCGGCCGTTGAGGTCACGGATCGGATTATAGGCGGCCTGGATCCAGATTTCCTTGCCGCCCTTGCCGTAGCGTACGAACTCGTTGGAAATGAAACGGCCATCCGCAAGGCTCTTCCAGAAATCCGCATATTCCTGCTTTTGCACATAGGTGGGATTGCAGAACATGCGGTGGTGCTTGCCGCGGATTTCCGCGAGATCATAGCCGAGTGCGGCGCAAAAATTCTCGTTGGCGTGGAGGATTTCCCCCGTTGGCGTGAATTCGATCACGGCCTGGGAGCGCGAAATCGCATCAAGCTTGCTTGCGTCTTCTGCGGCCCGCATCTTCGCTTCGGTGACATCGGTCGCGAATTTGACGATCTTGTAAGGCTTGCCGCCGCGCAGCACGGGATTGTAGCTCGCCTGTATCCAGATTTCCCTGCCATCCTTGCGCAGGCGCTTGTAGCTCGAAGAGTCGTATTCGCCACGTCCAAGGCGCGCCCAGAACTGGCGATAGTCGTCGCTCGCCGTATAAGCCGTCTCACAGAAGATGCGGTGATGTTTGCCGACGATCTCTTTCAGATCGTAACCCAGGGCTTTGCAGAAGTTTTCGTTGGCGGTGAGGATATTGCCGGTGAGGTCGAACTGGATCACGGCCTGCGAGCGCGACAGCGCGTCGATGATGTGGCCCGCATCCATGGGCTTTACAAATGAAAACATGACTTTTCCCTCTATGCGATCGCCACGCCTGTCCAATAGCCATGCGTGCCCGCATCGATTGTCGAATTCAAATGCCGCGGGAATTTCAGACCCGCGAAACGCTGTTTATCTATGCAATCAAAGATAGAGATATAAGCTTAAAAATTCATGAAGGACATATACCCAACTTCTTGAGCCATTATATAACAATCACTTACGTGGCCTGAAAAATGGCAAGGTTCACGCTACGTTAGCAGAGACAAAAACTGCCTAAACAAAGCTATCGTAAAAGTTGCACGTAAATATCGACAACAAAAAACCGCCATGCTGAGCACGGCGGTTCGCAATCTCGTCGATGAATGGGATCAAGCCGCCATTTCCTCGACATCGCGTTCCTTGAACATACGCGCGAGGTTGAGGAAGCAGATCATGCCGTTCTCGTGAGCGATGATGCCCTCGGCGTAGACCTTGTCGAAGGAGGTCGTCACTTCCGGCACCGGCTGGATCTGCTCGCTGCGGATGGTGAGGATGTCGGAAACGCGATCGACGACCAGGCCGACGACCATGCTGTGCACTTCGGCCACCACGATGGCGCTGCGCTCATTGGCTTCCGTGCTTTTCATGCCGAGCTTGTGCGCAAGGTCGATGATCGGAATGACCGTACCGCGCAGGTTCATCACGCCGATGACATCCGGCGGCGAATGCGGGATCGGCGTGGAGGGCGCCCAGCCGCGGATTTCGCGGATGGTGGTCGTCTTCACGCAGAATTCCTGATCGTGCAGGCGGAATGCGATGATTTCGAGCGTATCGCCGGTAAAGCCGGCCGTCTTGATGGAGGTCATCGAAGATCTTTCCAGGTTGGTCTGCGTCGTGGTTCGATCCTATGCACGCCCTGGTTAAAATCTTTCAAACATCGAAGACTTTGCGGCATCAGGCCAGAAAAAAGGCCCCGCATTCCTGCGAGGCCTCGTTGTTTCTGAACCGTCGCACCCGTTCAGGTGCGTAGAACCGCCTCGAACTGCTCCAGTGCCCAGTCCACCTGATCGCCGGTGATGACGAGCGGCGGAGCGATGCGGATCGTATCGCCATGCGTATCCTTGGCGAGGATGCCACGCTCCTTCAGCGCTTCGCAATATTTGCGCGCACCGCCGGCGGCGGAATCGAGTTCGACGGCAAGCATCAGGCCGCGGCCGCGCACTTCCTTGATGATGTTGGAGCGGATACCCTTGAGGCCCGCCTGGAAGCGATCCCCCATGCGCTGCGAATTGCCGATCATGTCCTCTTCGACCAGCACCTTCAGCGCGGCACGGGCAATGGCGCAGGCCAGCGGGTTGCCGCCGAAGGTCGAGCCATGCTGGCCGGGCTTCAGCACGCCGAGCACTTCCGTGTTCGAAAGCACGGCCGAGACCGGATAGAAACCGCCGGACAGCGCCTTGCCGACCAGCGTCACATCCGCCTCGATGCCTTCATGCTCTTCGGCCAAAAGCTTGCCGGTGCGGCCAAGCCCGGTCTGGATCTCGTCTAGGATCAGCGTAATGCCATGCTTGGTGCAGAGCTCGCGCACCCCCGTGAAGTAGCCGGTCGGCGGGATCAGTACCCCGGCCTCGCCCTGGATCGGCTCGATGAGGAAGGCGACGGTGTTTTCGTTGATCGCCGCGCGGAAGGCTTCGAGGTCGCCGAAAGGCACATGGCGGAAGCCCGGCGCGAAGGGACCGAAACCGACGCGCGCATCCGGGTCCGTCGAGAAACCGACGATGCCCATGGTGCGACCATGGAAATTGTTGGAGCAGACGATGATCTCCGCCTGGCCTTCCGACACGCCCTTGACCTCATAGCCCCACTTGCGCACGGCCTTGACGGCGGTCTCGACGGCCTCCGCGCCGGAATTCATCGGCAGCACCTTGTGCGAACCGGTGAGGGCTGCGATTTCCTCATAGAAATGCGCCAGCTGATCATTGCGGAAGGCGCGCGAGGTCAGCGTCAGCTTCTGCGCCTGCTCCATCATCGCGGCGAGAATCTTCGGATGGCAATGGCCCTGGTTGACCGCCGAATAGGCCGAGAGGCAGTCGAGATAGCGGTTGCCGTCGATGTCCCAGACGAACACGCCCTCCCCCCGCGACAGCACGACATCGAGCGGCTTGTAGTTATGGGCGCCGAGGCGGTACTCGGTTTCGATCAGGCTGGCAGTCGACGGCGTCATGGGGTCCTCCGGTTGTTTCAGGCGCTGCGGGTCGGCCGATCAAGAATGCGGCGCCCGAAAAGGCTGGCGGTGAGTTCGACGAGGATGCGCGCGCTCTTGCCGCGATCGTCGAGGAAGGGGTTCAGTTCGACGAGATCGAGCGACGAGACGAGGCCACTGTCGCAGAGCATTTCCATGATGAGATGCGCCTCGCGGAAGGTTGCGCCCCCCGGCACCGTGGTGCCGACGCCCGGCGCCAGTTCCGGATCGAGGAAATCGACGTCGAGGCTGACATGCAGCAGGCCGTTTTCCGCTTTGATGCGGGCGATGATGTCATGCATGATATGCGCCATGCCGATCTCGTCGACCGCACGCATGTCATAGACATTGACGCCATGTTCGGCGATTTCCTCGCGCTCGCGCGCGTCGACCGAACGGATGCCGACCTGGAAAACATTCTTCGGATCGACCAGCGGACGGACGGCGTCAAGGATCGGCGTGAACTCGGCCTCGCCGCAGAAGAAGGCGACCGGCATGCCGTGCATATTGCCCGAAGGCGACGTTGCCGGCGAATTGAAGTCGGCATGGGCATCGAGCCAGAGCACGAAGAGCGGACGGCCCAGATCAGCTGCATAGCGCGCCATGCCGGAAACGGAGCCCATCGACAGCGCATGATCGCCGCCAAGGATGAGCGGGAATTTGCCGCCGCGGGCCGCATCATAGACCGCCGTGTCGAGCGCGCGCGTGAAGGCGGCAACGATCTGGAGGTTGTTGGCCTTCGGGTGATTGGCGAGGTCGCGGGCCGGCACCGGGTGGAGGTCGCCCTCGTCCGTTACCCTGTGCCCGAGATCCGTCAGCGTCGTATCGACGCCTGCGATGCGCAGCGCCGTCGGGCCCATTGCCGCGCCGCGGCGGCCGGAGCCTTCTTCGAGAGGTGCGCCGATCAGCGCGATATGCTTGTCATTTTCAGCCATGATTTCCCCGCGGGTGCGTGAGAGCCGGTTTGCCCGGTTTTGCATGATTATTGCCCTTCACGCTGTTGGCAAAAAGAGGGAAAACTGACAAATAGACGGGTGATTTAAGCACTTTGCGAAGCAGTGGACGACAAAATGGTAAGCCTCGACGATCTCGATCATGCGCTGATCGGCGCGCTCCGCCACAATGCCCGCACCCCCGTCTCCTCCCTTGCCGCCATGACCGGCGCGTCGCGCGCCACGGTCTCGGCCCGCATCGACCGGCTGGTCTCCTCCGGCACGATCGCCGCTTTCACGATCAGGACCGGTGCGGAACTCACCGGCAGCGGCGTGCGTGCCATCGTGATGATCGAGGTGCACGGCAAGATGGCCGACCGCGTCAGCGCGCAATTGCGCGGCCTGCCGCAGGTGCGCGCGCTTCACTCCACCAATGGCCGCTGGGATTTCATCGCGGAACTGGAAGACCGCGATCTAGGCACGTTCGACGAGACCCTGCACCGCATCCGCCTGATCGACGGCATCACGGTAACGGAGACGAACATTCTTCTGAAGACGACGAAGAACGCGCTGGCGTAAGGGAATATCGAGAGCGGCAGCCCGCCTCAATATTCCTTTTCGTAGAAGATGCCCGCACCGGCGCTGCCGCCGCTGCCCGCTTCACCGCGCAATTTCAGGCCGCGACCGACATCGAGATTGATGACGGCCTTGGCGCCGTTCGTCTCCGGGTCCTGCTTCAGCTCGATATAGGTCCGCTCGTTGAGATATTTGCCCGCCGAGACCGCCGCACGCCCCTCGGCATCCGTGGTGATGTCGAGATCGTCGACGCCGAGCTTGCTGCGCAGGCTATCGAGCAGACCCGTCGACTTGCCGCCCGCCAGCTGGCTGGCGGCCGAGGCGAGCTGGGCGATCTGCACCGCCGACAGGTTCGACATCGACCGGTTGAAGATCAGCTGTGCCAGGATTTCATCCTGCGGCAGCGAGGGCGAGGAGGCGAAGGTCACGGTCGGGTTGCTGGCGAGGCCGGCAACCGTGACGGTGATTTCGGTCGTGCCGGCCGAGCTGCCCGCAACGAGATTGACCGTCGGCACCAGGCCGCCGGCAAAACCGATATGGGCGGAGGTGAAATCGAGCCGGCGCGTCAGGATTTCCATGCGCCCGCGCTCCAGCTCGAAACCGCCGGAAACGATCGGCGACGAGGACGTGCCGGTCACCTTCAGGCTGCCGCCCAGTTCCGCATTGATGCCGCGGCCGCGCACGAAAAGCTGGCCGGGCGCCTCGATCGTCAAGTCGAGCGCGATGCCGCGCGAGGCGCCATCGCCACCCTGCGCGCGATTGACGTCCGCCGTCATGCGCTTGACGTCGGCGGGCGCGTTGCGATGCTTGATGGCGATCTCGGACAGCGAGGCCGGCAGCTTCTGCGGAATGACGACGCTCGCCTTGTTGATGCGTACCTTGCCGCCAAGCGCGAGGTTCGCCACCGGCCCCTTGAGTGTCAAGTCGCCAGTGACATTCGCCGTCACCAGCGTTCCGTCGACATAGACGATATCGCCGAGCTTGATCGCCACATCGACCGGGAAGCCGCTTGCCGGATCGATACCAATCCGGCCACTCGCCGAAAGCTGACCGCCGCTCGTCAGCTTGCCGGAAACGGTCTCGATCACCGCCTGCTTGCCGTTCATGGTCACGCGGATCGTCAGGTTCTCGACGGCGAGATTGCGGCGCACATCGACAAGACGCGCGCCGCTTGCCGTGATGTTGCCGGTCACCGAGGGCGCGGCCGCCGTGCCGCCGATCGTCACATCCACATTGGCATTGCCCGTCAGCACGAACCCTTGAGCGGAAAGCTGGCTTTGCAGCATGCTGAACGGCACCGTGCCGTTGAACTTCAGGCCAAGCGGCGTGGCGCCCCCGATATTGACCTTGCCGCCACCACGGAACGACAGGCCGCCACCGCCCGACAACACCGTGTCGAGTGTTACTTGGTTGTTCGCGAAGGCGCCCTTGGCATTGATGGTCAGCGCGCCGATGCCGGCGCTGCGCGTCTGGCTCGTCACCGCGCCGCCCCAGTCGAGCGCGTAATTGACGACCGGCGCCGACGCCTTGCCCTTCACCCTCACCGTACCGCTGATCGTGCCATCCGCATCCAGCCCGGCGGCGAAATTGTTGACGAGGGCGGCCGGCAGCGCATTGAGGCGCACGGAAAGGTCGAGATTTTCGCCCGCCTTGCCGGAGACGGCGACCGTACCACGCCCGGCTTGGATGGTGAGACCGTCGAGCGTCGCCACGCCGTTCGTTACGCCGAGCGTCGTCGCCTTGGCAAGTTTCAGGGCGATGCGCCGGGGGGCTGCTTCAAAAGCCTGAAGGGCAATATCCAACCCGCCGTCGCGCTGGAGCACCTTGCCCTTGGTAACGAGCGGTGCGCCATCGAGGCGGCCCGAGAGGTCGAAATTCGTTGCCTGCCCGGCACGAGAGAAATCGAGCTTCAGCGCTTCCAGCCGGTTTTCGCCCGAGGCGACGCGCTCGGCGCGCACCGTGCCTGATATCGCGGCGGTCGCAAGGTCGGCGATGTCGAGATCGACCGCCGGCTTGGTGATGCTGACGGCATCGCGGCTGATCGCCGAACCGGACGCCTGCACCGTCGCCGAGGTCTTGCCGTTGCTTGTCGCAATTTCCACCTGGCCCGCAAGATCGCCCGCCGCCTTCTGGCCGGCCATCGCAGCAAGCAGCCCGAGATCGGGGAAATCAAAGCGAATCGTACCATCGGGCATAAAATTCTGCGCCAGCGCCAGCGAGCCCTTCAGCGTGTTCGGCCCGATCTCCGCCTCCAGCACCGGCACGGAAATGCGCCCGCCTTCCGAGGTGATGCTGGAGCGCACATTGATCGCCTGGCCATCGAGCGCGCCGGTCGCGCTCAATTCGCCGGAGGGGCTGTCGGCAACGGCCTTGCCCTTGAGCGTCACGACGAGATCGCTCAGCGTGCGGCCGGAGAGCGTTGCACCGCTCGACGTCACCTTGGCCGAAACGTCGAGCCCGTCGATAGGGCCGGTCGCGGAAAGATCGAAGGCCGCCTCGCCCTTGGCGTCGGCAAGCAGCTTGCCGAGGGCCAGAACCTTGCCGGTCAAGGCCGCCTGGAGATTGCCCTTGCCGAGCGAAACCGTGCCCGCCGTCTCCAGCGTGCCGGATTTCACATTGAGACCGGAGAGTTCGATCGCCCCATCGCTCGCCAGCTGGAGGCGTCCCTCCATGGCGATCGTCGTGTCGATCTTGCCGGTCAGCGCCGGCGGCAGCACGGCGGGCAGCGCGAAGAGCCGGAAATTGACGTCAGCCTCACGGCTTTCCAGCCCGTAGCGGCCGGACAGCGTGCCGCCGATGCTGGCGCTTTCCAGCGTTGCCGGATCGAAGGCGATCTCGGTCGGCGAGACATTGAGCGTCGCCACGACCTTGGCCGGCCCCTTCACAGTGCGGTCGAGATCGGGATTGGCAAAGGCCGTCGCGCCGGTCTCGACCGTCGCCTCGATCCGACCGGACTGGCTTGCGACGTTGAAGGCATCGCTCTTGGCGCTGAGGCGGATATTCTCGACACGCCCGGCCGGCAGTTCGGCTGAGACGACAGAGACATTGGCGTCGAGTGCGGCAGCATCGGCCGCGCCCTTCAGCGACACATCGGCACCGGCGATCAGCACGCGGGCGTCGCCCTCGGCGAGCGGCCAGCGGAAATCGATCGGCCCATCGCGGCCGGACAATTTGACGTCGAGATCGTTTGCCCCCTTGGCGCTGACGGTGCCCGATGCGGCAAGCGTCATCGCCCCCGTCGAGATCGAACCCTTCTCGATGCGCAGCATATCGGTGCCATCGAAGGCGGCGACCACGTCGATGCCGGTTTCGCCCGCAAACAGCGGACGAAGCTGCGGCGGCATCAGCGCATCGAACGTGCCGCCACCAGCCAGCGAAAGCGTGTGCAGCCCGTTGGTCGCCAGATCGTGCCGGCCGTCGATATGCAGCATTTCCGTGCCGTCGAGCGCCGCCGAGAGGCGGCCTTTCCACTGCGACAGCGGACCATCGCCCGTCAGGCGGATCGCCACGGCCGGATCGTTCGGCAACTTGAGCAGGGCGGCGAGGATGCCGCCTTTCGGCTCGGCGACGTCAGCCTCGAGGCGAAGCTGGTTGTCTGCGGGATTGAAAACGATATCGGCCACGACACGCGCATCCGGCCGGGCCTTTTCCGAGGCCGAGAGTTTGACCGCGACGCTTTCGGCCGTCGCATCGCCGCTGCCCGAGAGAACGATGCGCTGGTCGCGGCCGGCGACCGTGCCCGAGACGAAAAGCTCCGGCACCTGCAAGGCACCGACATGCACCTCGACCGGCAGTGTGAAGGGCGTGTCGGACTTTTCGGCATCTGCCTTGGGTTCCGGCAGACGCAGCAGGGAAATGGACGAGGCGGAAATGCGCTGCGCATCAAAACGCAAGCCGAGCAGGCTCAGCGGCGACCAGTCGATGGAAAGGTCCATCAGTTCCGCATAGGTGCCCTTGGCGTCGCCGACGGTGATCGTCTTTGCCCGGAGCCGCCCGGTGAGCAGGCCCGAGGGCCCGGTGATCGAAACGACCTGCCCGCTCGACGCGGCAATCTTCTCCACATAGGCGACGGCAAAACGCGCGCCCGCATCGGTAAAGCCGACAAAACCGACAAGCCCAACAAGAACAAGCAGAACAATGACGATGCCGTAACCGAAATAACGGAGCGTTGCGCGGAGAATTCGGGACAGCCTGTTCATGCTTCATCCATTTCGCGTGCGGGGAGCACAAAGAATCGCTCGTGTCCGTCTTGAATCCGAATCGCCCGGTCGATCAAGAGTCTAGACAGAAATTCGGGCGGCCGTCAGAACGACTGGCCAATGCCGGCATAGACCCCGAAAGAGGTGCCGCCATCATATTTCTTGAGCGGCACCGCCACATCGAGGCGGAGCGGCCCGAAGGGCGTGGCATAACGAAGGCCGATGCCGGCACCGGCCCTGATATCCTTGAAATCGGGCACTTCGTCGGTCGAAACCGTGCCGACGTCGATAAAGGGCACGATGCCGATCGTGTCCGTGATGCCGATCCGCGTTTCGGCGGAGGCCGAGACATAGGACCGGCCGCCGAGGATCTTGCCCTTGCCGTTGCGCGGCGAGATTTCCTGATAGCCATAGCCGCGCACCGTGCCGCCGCCGCCGAGGAAGAAGCGGCGCGTCGCCGGAATGTCGGAAAGTTCGTTGCCACCGATGATCGTGCCGGCCGAAAGCTTGCCGGCCAGCACGAAACGCTTCTCCTCACCCAGCGCCTGATAGCCGGTGATGGCGCCCTCGAAGCTGGAGAAGACCGTGCCGCGGTTGAACTCGTAGCTCGGCTTGGCGTTGATCAGCGCGCGATAGCCTTCGGTCGGGTTGAGCTTGTCGTCGCGCGTGTCGCGGACATATTCGATCGGGATCGCGGCCGTCAGATATTTGTTCTCGCCGAACGCATCCTCGACATCGCTCCACATCACCTCGCCGCCGGCGCTCACCGTATCCTGATCGGAAAGCTCGACACTGACACCGGCCGCAGCCGTCGTGGTGAAGGCCTTGTAGGCATCGGGATCGACGATCGAGGCCTTGAGGCTGGCATTGAAGGTCGAGGCCGGGCCGAAGGCGCCGGGCTTCGAGAAGAGGATGGCGGTCGAATAATCCATATCGCCGAGCGCGGATTCACCGATGCGGCTGACCGAGCCTTCGATGCGCAGGGACTCAGCCTGGCCGAAGAGATTGCGATGACCCCAATACCCCTGCAGGCCGAGGCCATCCGTGTTCGACACCTGCGCACCGACGCCGAAATAGCGGTGTTTGCCTTCCGAGACCTCGATGGTCATCGGCAGGGATCCGTCCGGCGCCAGCTTGTCGGCCTCCCGGATCGTGACGCTGGAGAAGACGCCAAGCGTGCGCAGCCGCTCGGCCGCCTTGGTCAGCGCTTCCGGCGAATAGGGCTGGCCGGCATTGATACGCGAATAGCGCTGCACGAAATCCGCATCGACCGTCTTGGTGCCGGTCACGCCGACCTCGCCGACCGGTGCGACCGGTCCACCCTCGGCGGCGATCACCACGTCGACGGTCTGCGACTTGTGGTCCGCCGTCGCATTGCGCTCGGTGAGCTTGGCGAGCGGCCGGCCTTCGGCCTTGAGGTCGACGACCATCTTCTCGCCGGCCTTCAGGATGATGGTGGAATCCGCGCGCGCACCCGAGACAAGACCATAGTCAGCCGCGTTGCGCCCCTCGGCATCACCGGAAAAGACGATGTCGCCGAAGGTGAAGACCGGGCCGGGCTCGACGGTAACAGTCACGGGAATGGCGCCCCGATCGGGAAATTCCGGATTGGGCGGCAGTTCGTCGAGGTCCTGGCCATCGACCGTGACCTTCACGACCCCGCCATAACGCGCCTTTTCGTAGAGAGCCGCGAGGATGCGGTCGCGATCGTCGCGCGCCTTGATGACGAGGCCGAGATCGCCCGAAACCGGCTTGCCTTCGTCCTGCTTGAGCAGCGCGGTGCTCTCGATCGCATCCTTGAGCTCGTCGTCATCGGTGCCGGGATTGAGCGTCAGCGTATAGTTGACGGGATCGATGACGGAGGCCGTATCCTCTTCGTCCTCGAAGAATTTCATGCCGAAGATTTCAAAGGCGAAGGCGGGGGACGCGGAAACCGGGGCAACGGCCAACGCCGCAGCAACCGCGAGGGCGGTGCCAGCTCTCAGAAACGCAAAACTCTTTTCCGGCCGGTTCACTTTATCCCGCATCCGCAGCTAT
>NZ_CAMLFY010000123.1 GCF_946479415.1 uncultured Shinella sp.
GACGTCGTCAAGGAAGGCGACAAGGTCTGGGTCAAGCTGATGGGCTTCGACGAGCGCGGCAAGGTTCGCCTCTCCATGAAGGTTGTCGACCAGGCAACCGGCAAGGAAGTCGCTGCCGAGAAGAAGGGCGACGGCGAAGCCGCCGAGTAAGCCTACCCTACCCGTATGGAGGGGGCGCGGAGCGGCACGTTCCGCGCCCCTTTCCTTTGACCACCCGTTATCCTCGCTGCCCATATCATCCGCTGAAAGCCGACCATGACCCGCGACGCCCTGAAGACCCTGTTCCATCCCTTTGCCTCCGGCACGCTCGGCATGCCCGGCGAGGGCGAACGTTATCTCTTCCTCGGCGCGGAGGCCGGCCAGCGCCCGCCGGAAGGCTTTGGCGCCACGCTGGAGGCCGTGCAGCCGCAGCGCGCGCTCTATCGCGGGCTCGAGGCCGTCCGTGCGCCGGTGAAGCCGGTGATCGAGGGCGAGGATTTCGACGGCGCGCTCGTCCTGATGACCAAGCACAAGGGCGAGAACGAGAACCGCATCGCCGAGGCGCTGCGCCTTGTGCGCACGGGCGGCCTGATCGTCGTTGCCGGCAGCAAGGAAGACGGCGTGCAGTCCATGCGCAAGCGCCTCGACCAGCTTGGCCTCACCGGCGATTACATGCCGAAATATCACGGCCTCGCCATCTGGTTCGCCCGCCCGGAAGACCCGGCCGACGCAATTGCCAAGCTGGCGGCCAAGCCGGTGCGCATCGTCGGCCGCTTCACGGCGGCCCCCGGCATGTTCTCGCACGACCGCATCGACGAGGGCTCCGAACTGCTCGCCACCCGCATCCCTGAGGATTTCCATGGCCACGCCGCCGATTTCGGCGCGGGCTGGGGTTATCTCTCCGTCATGCTCGGCGGCCGCGCGCCGCAGGTGAAGGGCATCGATATCTTCGAAGCGCATTACGAGGCACTGGAAGCGGCCAGGGAGAACATGGCGGAGAATTGCCCGAACATTCCGGCGCGCTTCTTCTGGTTCGACCTGACGGCGGAAACGCCGCGTGACCACTACGACCTCATCGTCATGAACCCGCCGTTCCACGAAGGTCACGCTGCCGACCATTCGCTGGGTGCCGGCATGATCCGCATGGCGGCGAAGTCGCTGAAATCAGGCGGCCGCCTGGTGATGGTCGCCAACCGCGGCCTGCCCTACGAGCCGGTGCTGAAGGAAGCCTTCAAGGAGAGCGGAGAAGTCTGCCGCAATGCGCGCTTCAAGGTGCTCTTCGGCAGGCGCTGATCGCGTCGATTTGACAGGCGTCAGCCATGGCTGACGCCGATTGCCGCAGCCGATTGCCATTTTCCTGAAACGGGTCCACCATCACCGGACCATTCCTGTTCAGGAGACCCGTAATGGCTTTTGGACCTGCCAGACCGCCGATCACGGAAGATGTGGCGGATGTTATCGCGAAAGATGTGAAGACAGGGGAGGGGCATACGCCGACCTCCGAGGTGCCGCTCGCCTTCCTAAGGCGGGGCGCAGATGGCAAGCCGCTGGAAATGAACAGCCGCGTGCGGACGGTGTTCCTCGGCGTGCTCGTTGTGCTGATCCTGCTCGTCGTGGTGCTGATGGTGCGCTCGTAAGAGGAAAACGGCGCGAAGTCCCAAAACTCCGCGCCGCCCTTTTTACTCGCTGTCGGCCTTGGCCAGTCGCTCCAGCGTCGGCATGGAGGTGATGTTGTAGCCGGAGTCCACATAGTGGATTTCGCCGGTGACGCCGCTCGACATGTCGGAGAGCAGGTAGAGCGCCGAATTGCCGACGTCCTCGATGGTGACGGTGCGGCGCAGCGGCGCGTTCTTCTGCTGCCAGGAGAGCATGGCGCGGGCATCCGAAATGCCGGCGCCGGCCAGCGTGCGGATCGGGCCGGCGGAGATCGCGTTGACGCGGATGCCCTGCGGACCGTAGTCGCCGGCAAGATAGCGCACGGAGGCTTCGAGAGCCGCCTTGGCAACGCCCATGACGTTGTAGTTCGGCATGAGACGCGTGGAGCCGCCATAGGTCAGCGTCAGCATCGCGCCGCCGTCGGTCATCAGGTCCGCGGCGCGCTTGGCGATTTCCGTGAACGAGAAGCAGGAGATCACCATGGTGCGCGAAAAATTGTCGCGCGATGTATCGGCATAGAGGCCCTTCAGCTCGTTCTTGTCGGAAAAGCCGATGGCGTGCACGACGAAATCGAGCTTGCCCCACTTTTCCTTGAGCGCCGCGATCGTGGCATCCACCGAAGCGATGTCCTCGACATCGCAGGGAATGACGAAGTCGGAGCCAAGCTCGGCGGCCAGCGGCTTCACGCGCTTGCCGAGCGCTTCGCCCTGGTAGGTGAAGGCGAGTTCGGCGCCCGCGCCGGCGAGCTTCTGCGCGATGCCCCAGGCGATAGAGTGGTTGTTCGCGACCCCCATGATGAGGCCGCGCTTGCCGTTCATGATCCCCGTCATGCCGTTCATCCGTTGTGGCGCTGGAAGACCAGCGTGGCGTTGGTGCCGCCGAAGCCGAAGGAGTTCGAGAGAACCGTGTCGATCTTGGCATTGTCGATGCGCTTGCGCACGATCGGCACGCCGTCGAATTCCGGATCGAGCTCGGTGATATGGGCGCTTTCGCCGATGAAGCCGGCCTGCATCATCAGGAGGCCGTAGATCGATTCCTGCACGCCGGCAGCGCCCAGCGAGTGACCCGTCAGCGACTTGGTCGACTGGATGTGCGGGATCTTGTCGCCGAAGACTTCGCGGATCGCGCCGATTTCCTTCGAATCGCCGACGGGCGTCGAGGTGCCGTGCGTGTTGATGTAATCGACATCGCCCTTCACGGTGGCGAGCGCCTGGCGCATGCAGCGGATGGCACCTTCGCCGGAGGGGGCGACCATGTCGTAGCCGTCGGAGGTCGCGCCGTAGCCGACGATTTCGGCATAGATCTTCGCGCCGCGGGCCTTGGCGTGTTCCAGCTCTTCGAGAACCAGAACGCCGGCGCCGCCGGCAATGACGAAGCCGTCACGGCTCACGTCATAGGCGCGCGAAGCTGTAGAAGGCGTGTCGTTGTACTTGGAGGACATGGCGCCCATGGCGTCGAACAGGTTCGACATGGTCCAGTCGAGGTCTTCGTGACCGCCGGCGAACATGATGTCCTGCTTGCCCCACTGGATCATCTCGGCGGCATTGCCGATGCAGTGCGCCGAGGTCGAGCAGGCCGAGGAGATGGAATAGTTGACGCCGTGGATCTTGAACCAGGTGGCGAGCGTGGCCGACGCCGTCGAGGACATGGCCTTCGGCACGGCGAACGGGCCGATGCGCTTGGGCGAATTGTTCTTGAGCGTGATCTCGGCCGCTTCGATCAGCGTGCGGGTGGACGGACCGCCCGAACCCATGATGATGCCGGTGCGCTCGTTGGCAGCGTAGTCTGCTTCTTCCAGTCCGGAATCGGCGATCGCCTGCTTCATGGCGACGTGGTTCCACGAGCCGCCCTGCGAGAGGAAGCGGGCCGCGCGGCGGTCGACGAGTTCGGTCGTGTCGATATTGGGCGCACCCCAGACCTGGCACTTGAAGCCGTGGTCGGCAAAATCCTGGCTGAAGCTGATGCCGGAGCGCGCGTCGCGCAGCGACGCCGTCACTTCGTCCGCGTTGTTCCCGATAGAGGATACGATCCCCAGACCCGTGACAACTACCCGTCTCATATTCCTGCCCTTTTCTTGAACATCTCGTGGTGAAGGCGGCGCTGACGCCGCCTCAGGCTTCTTGTGGCGCGCGGCGCCCTCAGGCGTCCTTGTCTTTCGACAGTCCGACGCGCAGGTCGGTCGCCTGATAGATGGTTTCGCCATCGGCCTTCAGCCAGCCATCCGCCGTGCCGAGCACGAGGCGGCCGCGCATGACGCGCTTGAAGTCGATGCCGTATTCGAGAAGCTTGGTGTCGGGACGGACCATGCCCTTGAACTTCACTTCGCCGGTGGACAGCGCCATGCCGCGGCCGGGCTCGCCGAGCCAGCCGAGGAAGAAGCCCGTGAGCTGCCACATGCCGTCGAGGCCGAGGCAGCCCGGCATGATCGGATTGCCCTGGAAGTGGCACGGGAAGTACCAGTCGTCCGGCTTCACGTCATAGGCTGCGCGGATATAGCCCTTGTCGAAGGCGCCGCCCGTTTCGGAAATGTCGGTGATGCGGTGGACCATGAGCATCGGCGGCAGAGGAAGCTGCGCGTTACCGGGGCCGAAAAGCTCGCCGCGGCCGCAGGACAGAATTTCCTCGTAGTTGTAGCTGGATTGCCTGGTCGTCATCTGAATGTTTCATCCCCGGTCTTGTACACGCTTGTCCAGCGGTAGATTTAGCGGAGGACGGATACGATTTGAAGCATCCCGGCCGCCCCGATTTTTTTGCCTTACCCTGTCTGGATAAGACGTCTATTCCGCTGTCCGCATACATGATGCCAGCGGTCACAGCCAGTGCAAAGTGGCAAGACCGAAGCAAAGGCCCCGGTTTTTCCGCATGTTGCGCGCCTTGTCGATGCCGCATGCCTATTGAATCCCGCTTCCGCTAAAGTTATATCGAAAGTTCAAGATAGTTGTTCAAGGCCAAGCCAAGCGGACCCGTCGCCCATGACGCATGCACACGAGATGCCCATCGAAACGCGCCTGCGCCATTCCGGCCTACGCCCGACACGCCAGCGCGTGGCACTCGCCGACCTGCTTTTCGCCAAGGGCGACCGTCACCTGACCGTCGAGGAACTGCACGAAGAGGCGGTGACCGCCGGCGTGCCGGTGTCGCTTGCGACTGTCTACAACACGCTGCACCAGTTCACCGAGGCGGGCCTGATCCGCGTTCTCGCCGTCGAAAGCTCCAAGACCTATTTCGACACGAATATCTCGGATCACCACCATTTCTTTGTCGAGGGTGAAAACCGCGTTCTCGACATCCCCGTCAGCAACATCGCGATCGACAACCTGCCGGAGCCCCCGGAAGGCATGGAAATCGCCAATGTCGACGTGATCATCCGCCTGCGTCCTTGCAGGAAGGACTGAGACCTTTCACATCACATCGTCGGGATGCCGCCCCGGCCGGGGCTTGTAGACCGGGAAGCGCCAGCCGAAGCGCAGCGCGCCGCCGCGCACCGCGAAGGCTGCGGCAATGCCGATGGCCGAGGCGAGCCAGAGCGGTGCGCCGGCAACCGTTGCAGCCGTGAACCCTGCCGCGCCGATCAGCGCCGCCGTCACATAGACCTCGGGCCGCAGCAGGACGGAGGGCTCGTTTGCCAGGAGATCGCGGATGATGCCGCCGACGCTTGCCGTCAGCACGCCGGTCGTGATGGCGACGGTCGGCGAGTTCGTGGCCGCGTAGCCCTTGGCCGCCCCCATCACGCAATAGGCCGACACGCCCATGGCGTCGAGCCAGAGCAGCAGGCGATAACGGGACTCGATGCGGTGCGCGAGCACGAAAACGAGGAGGGCGACGGCCACGCAGACGATGAGATAGGTCGGGTTCACCACCCAGAAGACCGGCGTTGCGCCCAGAATGACGTCGCGCAGCGTGCCGCCGCCGATACCCGTCGCCGCCGCCAGGAACAGGAAGCCGATGATGTCGAGCTGCTTGCGCGACGCCGAAAGCGCGCCGGTGGCGGCAAAGACCGCGACGCCGGTATAGTCGAGCAGTTCCAGGATCGTCACGCGTCTCTCCCCCTCCGGCCAAGCCTCGCGACAGCTTGGCAACGGTAAAGTCGCGCGCGACAGAATCACGTCGTGCGCTCCCGAGCGCATAATGACCGAATCGCCTGCCATGGAAAGGTTTGAGAGATGGCCATCCGCATGAGAATCCTCGCACTCCTTTCCGCCGGCCTGCTTTCGACTGGTGCTCCGGCCCATGCGGCCGAGATCGTGCAGGATCCGCTGGCGACGGTGCAGGCCGAGGTGGCCACGCGCTGCAAGACTGCGATCTATGGTGAGGACTTCGCCGACAATATCGACTTCAACAACGACACGCTGGTCGATGCGATCTTCAATCTCGGCGCGGTCAATTGCGATGGCGTGCCCGGCGGCCTTTGCGGCGATGTCGGCTGCCCGCACCAGTTCTACATCCATGTCGCGGAAGGCGGTTATTTCCTCGCCGCCAATGCCGATCTCTACGGCTATACGATGAAGAAGCGCTTCGGCAACATGGTGTTCGAGCTCAAGGCCAATGCCGCAAGCTGCGGGCGCGACGACAGCGAATATTGCACGATGACGGTGCGCGTGCGCGGCGCCGATTTCGAGACGATTTCCAAGAAATAAGCGGCTATTGCGGGAAGAGCGCCTGCGTGCGCCCCGCAAGATAATAAAACAGCAAGCCCGTCCATTCGCGAACTGCCGTCGTCATCAACTGCGTGTTGGCCGAGGGCTGGGTGAAATCGAGACTGAGGCTCGCCGTGCCCGTCGTGCGGTAATCCGTCGGCCAGGGCAGGACGGTGAGACCAAGCTTCCGGAAAAGGCCCATCGAGCGCGGCATATGGAAGGCCGAAGTCACCAGCAGACAATCTTTCAGCCCGTTTGATGCCAGAAGCGTTTCCGTATTGGCGGCATTCTCGAAGGTGTCACGCGATTCCGTCTCGCGGATCAGCCGCTCCGCGGGAATGCCGAAGGCGGAGAAGAAACGCTCGGCAATGACGGCATCTCCCTCATAGGCGCCGCTCAACGAGCCATCACCACCCGAAACGAGAATGCGCGCCGCCGGAAAATCCCGTGCCAGCCGGAGCGTTTCCACGAAGCGGTCACCGGCCTGCGTCATCTCGAAACCGCCGCGTGCGGTGACGATCTCCGATTCGAAGCCGCCGCCGAGCGTGATGATGCAGCTCGGTCCGCCCGCGGGCAGATCGGCACGGGCAAAACGGTCCTCAAGCTGTTGCAGCAGCACGGCGCCGGTCGAGGTGAAGAGCGTGATGAAGAGGACGAGGGCGGCGGCAACACTCGCCCATGTCCGAATGCGGCTCCATTTCAGCAGGCCGGCGAAGAGGCCGATGACGAGGAGCAGGAAGGCGAAGGAGAGCGGTTGGGCGACGAGCCAGAAGATCTTCGAAATGTAGAAAGTCACGCGTCGCCCAATCCTGCCGCTGCTATTGCCTGCCCAAAGCGCCGGTGGTGACCGGTGCGGGAGCCGCCTTGCCCTTGCGCAGGTAAAGGATGCCGGCCGCCAGCGCAACGCCGATCACGAGAACCGCGATGGCGATGATCGGGCGATAGGCGATCCAGGCAATCGCGATCACCGTCGGGCCGATCAGCAGCGTCAGGATCAGCGCGATGATCGACGTGCCGAAATTGACGATGGAACCGATGAACGGAACGACATCGCCGATCACGCCGAGGATAGAGAAGATGAAGGCGAAGCCGATGAAAATGCCGACGAGCCCGCCGATGCGCACCACCCAGGTGATGATCGTGTTTTCGCTCTGCGCGGTCTCGAACATCGCCGCCGCATCGTGGATGCCGGCCTCGCTGAGGATAAGCTCGCGTCCGTTCGTCGTCTTGTAGGGCGTAAGCCCCGTGCCGCGCTGCGCGCCGACGAAGCTCGCTTCGGACAGATCCGACCGCTTGAAGGAAATCCTGATATCGCCGATTTGCGGGTTCTGCGGATCGAAGGAGAAGACGGCCTGACCGCCAAGCGCCGAGACCGGCTTGCCGAGCGTAGCGGCCTCGCCGACGCGGGTGGCGTCAAGGGCCGTCAGCGGGATCGGCCGGTCGTCACCAAGATTGGCCGCCGTGCGGCCATCGACGCTGAAGGCACCGATATTGGCCGAATCGACCGGGAAGCTCGCATCGTCGATCGGCTTTTGCGGATTGTCATGACCCGACTGGCGGAAGCTGCCCGAGCTGATCTCACGGTGGTTCCATTCCTTGCGGTAGGAATAGGTGGTGACGGTTTCCTCGCTGCCGCCGAGCTGCTTGCGCGTCTCCGACTTCGATTCCTCGACCCACTGGTACATCTCGACCACGCGATCGAGCCCGACGGCACCCTCCGCCGAAATGCCGAGTTGGTTGTCCTCCGGCACGCCGACCGGCTTGACCGGCCCGGAAATGTGCACCAGCTTGCCCTCGTTCGCCGGATCGACACTGCCATTGTCGACCGAAACGACAAGGCCGGCGCCCTCGACGAGCGACCTGTAGGTTTTGACCGAGCGGCCCTCGTTCCAGAAGAGAAGCCAGATGCAGGCGATCAGAAGGATGAAGCCGACCACGATCTTGATCAGCGCCCCCTTCAATCTGGAAAACCAGGAGGTGGTCGTCGTTTCCGTAAAGCTCATGATGTCCCCCGACAAAGCTGGCGTCGGTCCCTAGACGCCCGGCGGACCATGCTTATTCGCGACCCGTGAAAGACGCAAGCAAAGTCGTTCCAGCGGAGCGCCGGGAAGGGAACATCCTGCCTCGCCGCCCGTTTTTCATCGCAACGTGAAGGGAGCCCATCATGACCGACGACCGCGAAGACAAGATCCGGAAACGCGCGCACGAACTCTGGCAGCAGCAAGGCCAGCCGGACGGCAAGCCGGATGACCATTGGTATCAGGCCGAACGCGAAATCGACCAGGGTGGTGCGGGCGAAGTCGAAGGCGACGACGTTCCCAACCTCGCCGCCCTGCGCGAAGCAGCCCGCCAGCACAATGACACGTTCATCGTGAAGACCGATCTGGAAGACGCCGATCAGCGCGAGGCAACGCCGGGCATGCGCGAACAGCCCTGAAGGCGGAAACGTGCGTGAAGCGCTGTTTGGTTTATGTCTGTCTTAAGGAAGGTTTGGTGGAGCTAAGCGGGATCGAACCGCTGACCTCTTGCATGCCATGCAAGCGCTCTCCCAGCTGAGCTATAGCCCCATAACGGGTCCGGCAGAGCCGGTTTCCGGGAACCGAAGCGGCGCTGCCGTTCGGTGTGGCGGCTTATTACTTCCCGTCTGGAAGGATGGCAAGCCGAAAAATGAAAACCGGCCGATTTTTTTTAAAACCGGCCGGGAAATCAAAATCTTACGCTTCGTCGTCGTCGCCGCCGACGCCAATGATGCCGGTCATGTCGTCATCATCGTCTTCTTCCTGCTCCAGGAAGGTGTCGTCGTCGTCGCCATCGATTTCGACATCGTCGTCGCCGAGATCGGGCAGATCGTCGCCGCCGGCTGCATCGTCGTCGGCATCCTCGAGCGAAACGAGTTCGACTTCGGTGTTCTCGGTATCGACTTCGTTGGCGTCCTCGTCCTCTTCCTTCTCAAGAACCGCAGCCGCAGAGGTCTCTTCGAAGAAGGACAGCGGATAGGACTTGCCCGTATAGGGGGAAACGATCGGGTCGCGATTGAGGTCGTAGAACTTCTTGCCCGTTTCCGGGTCGATGCGTTTGGTTCCGAGTTCCGCTTTTGCCACAGTCAAAGCCTTCTGAGTGCCGAATGTTTCCGGCGGGGCCGGTTGTCCGGCGCGTTGAACGGTAAAATGATTAGCCGGTCCCCTTAATCGTCTTGCGCAATCCTGTCAAAGCCTAACTTTGGGACCTGACTCCGGGAAGGGCAGGCGGGTGCCGTGCGGCGATTGTTTTCCGGGAGGAGGATGACGGTTTAAATCGTTTGTGATAGCAAGCCCGCGTTCTCCCCGGCACTCTTTCCGGGAAGCCTCTGTCGATCAAGGAAGACGCCCATGTCGCACGGCGCCAATGCCCGGCCCGCAACCGCCCGCAAATCCTCCGGCCTCACCGGAACCGTTCGCATTCCCGGCGACAAGTCGATCTCCCATCGCTCCTTCATGTTCGGCGGCCTGGCCAGCGGCGAGACCCGCATTACCGGCCTGCTCGAGGGCGAGGACGTCATCAATACCGGCAAGGCCATGCAGGCCATGGGCGCCAAGATCCGCAAGGAAGGCGACACCTGGATCATCAACGGCGTGGGCAATGGCGGCCTTCTGGCGCCTGAGGCCCCGCTCGATTTCGGCAATGCCGGCACCGGCTGCCGCCTGACCATGGGCCTCGTCGGCGTCTATGATTTCGACAGCACCTTCATTGGCGACGCCTCGCTGACCAAGCGCCCCATGGGCCGCGTGCTGAACCCGCTGCGCGAAATGGGCGTGCAGGTGAAGTCGCAGGACGGCGACCGTCTTCCCGTCACCTTGCGTGGCCCGAAGACGCCGACGCCGATCACCTATCGCGTGCCGATGGCCTCCGCGCAGGTCAAGTCCGCCGTGCTGCTCGCCGGCCTCAACACGCCCGGCATCACGACGGTCATCGAGCCGATCATGACGCGCGACCATACGGAAAAGATGCTGCAGGGTTTCGGTGCCAACCTCACCGTCGAGACGGATGCCGACGGCGTGCGCACGATCCGGCTGGAAGGCCGCGGCAAGCTCACCGGCCAGGTCATCGACGTGCCGGGCGACCCGTCCTCGACGGCTTTCCCGCTGGTTGCAGCGCTGCTCGTTCCGGGCTCCGACGTCACCATCCTCAATGTGCTGATGAACCCGACCCGCACCGGCCTGATCCTGACGCTGCAGGAAATGGGCGCCGATATCGAAGTCATCAACCCGCGTCTTGCCGGCGGCGAGGACGTGGCGGACCTGCGTGTCCGTTCCTCCACGCTCAAGGGCGTGACGGTGCCGGAAGATCGCGCGCCGTCGATGATCGACGAATACCCGGTTCTCGCCGTTGCCGCCGCTTTTGCCGAAGGCGCGACCGTGATGAACGGCCTGGAAGAACTGCGCGTCAAGGAAAGCGACCGCCTTTCGGCCGTCGCCAACGGTCTCAAGCTCAACGGCGTGGATTGCGACGAGGGCGAAACCTCGCTCGTCGTGCGCGGCCGTCCGGATGGCAAGGGCCTCGGCAACGCCGCGGGCGCGGCCGTCGCCACCCATCTCGACCACCGCATCGCCATGAGCTTCCTCGTCATGGGCCTCGTCTCGGAAAACCCCGTGACGGTGGACGATGCCACGATGATCGCCACGAGCTTCCCGGAATTCATGGACCTGATGGCGGGCCTGGGCGCGAAGATCGAACTCGGCGCGTAAAGCGTCCATGCGCTTTCTGCGCACCGCGCTGCTTTTTGGGCTCTTGACCCTGCTCACGCAGATCGGTGGTGTCATTTATCTTGCGGCGCGCTGGATTTCCCGGCGGTGGAAAATCACCAGCTGGGCGGCGCGCCTCTCCGTTTTTGCTGTGCTCTACGCCTTGGCATCGGTGATGCTTCCTTTTCTGGCGCCATTCTTCGGTCGCGAGGCGCTCTCCTGTTTCGGAGGCGGGAGCTTGCAGGTGCAGTCGCCGCTCTATTGCGTACTTAACCGCAACTATCTCACACCCGGCGCCAAGCGAGCCGCGAAGGCGCTGTCTGACGTGATGGCGGACGAGTTTCCGGGGACCGTCACGCTCGTTCTCGACGCCAATTTTCCATTTGTGAATGGCTTTCCGTTGCTTCCACACCTGTCGCATGACGATGGGCGCAAGCTCGACATCGCATTCTATTATCGCAACGAGGCCGGCGTCGCGTTGGATCGGGCGGCGCGTTCCCCTATCGGCTACTTCGCTTTCGAGAATCCCGCTGATGGCGCTGTTTTACCATGCAAGGGGCGTGCTGATCTCTTGACACTCCGGTGGGATATGGGGTTTTTGCAAGGGCTTTTTCCCGCATGGACATTGGACGAAGTTAGGACGGGTGCAGCATTGCGTTGGCTTGCATCGGAAGGATCGGAATTCGGAGTGGAGCGAATCTTTATCGAACCTCATCTGTCCCAACGTCTCGGTGTTTCCAGCCAGAACGTGCGCTTCCAGGGGTGCAGAGCGGCGCGCCATGACGATCACATCCATTTTCAGGTAGCAGAATGACCTTCACAATCGCCATCGACGGTCCCGCCGCTGCCGGCAAGGGCACGCTCTCGCGCCTCATCGCAGAGGCCTATGGTTTTCATCATCTCGATACCGGGTTGACGTACCGCGCGACCGCGAAGGCTTTGCTGGACCGTGGCCTGCCGCTCGATGACGAGGCGGTTGCCGCTGATGTCGCGCGCAATCTCGATCTCGCCGGGCTGGATCGTTCCGTCCTTTCGGCCCATGCCATCGGCGAAGCAGCCTCGAAGATCGCGGTCATGCCCTCGGTGCGCCGGGCGCTGGTCGAGGCGCAGCGTACATTTGCGGTGCGCGAGCCGGGCACGGTGCTGGATGGGCGCGATATCGGCACGGTGGTCTGCCCCGATGCGCCGGTTAAGCTTTATGTCACCGCCTCGCCGGAAGTGCGCGCAAGACGCCGCTATGAGGAGATCCTCGCCGGCGGCGGGGTGGCCGATTATGAGACGATCCTCGAGGATATCCGCCGTCGCGACGAGCGCGACATGGGCCGCGCCGACAGTCCTTTGAAGCCCGCCGACGATGCGCACTTGCTCGACACCTCGGAAATGAGTATAGAGGCGGCGTTTTCGGCAGCACGGTCGTTCATCGACGCTGCTCTTAAGCAATAGGACAAAGCCTGCCCCCGCGCCGGATTTGCTGCCTTTCAAGGCAGCGGGTACCGTTTTGTTCCTCATCAACGCTAACCCCCGGCGCCCGTGCCTTTTGGCACATCAGGAGTTTCAATGTCTCAAGCAAACCCCACGCGCGAAGATTTCGCAGCCCTTCTGCAGGAATCCTTTGCGTCTAACGATCTCGCCGAAGGCTATGTCGCCAAGGGCATCGTTACGGCCATCGAGAAGGACGTCGCCATCGTTGACGTCGGCCTCAAGGTCGAAGGTCGCGTACCGCTCAAGGAATTCGGTGCCAAGTCCAAGGACGGCACGCTGAAGGTCGGTGACGAAGTCGAAGTTTACGTCGAGCGCATCGAAAACGCGCTGGGCGAAGCTGTTCTGTCGCGCGAAAAGGCTCGCCGCGAAGAAAGCTGGGCCAAGCTCGAAGTCAAGTTCGAAGCTGGCGAGCGCGTCGAAGGCGTCATCTTCAACCAGGTCAAGGGTGGCTTCACCGTCGATCTCGACGGCGCCGTTGCCTTCCTGCCGCGTTCGCAGGTCGACATCCGTCCGATCCGCGACGTTACCCCGCTCATGCACAACCCGCAGCCCTTCGAAATCCTCAAGATGGACAAGCGTCGCGGCAACA
>NZ_CAMLFY010000124.1 GCF_946479415.1 uncultured Shinella sp.
CGCAAGATCAAGGAATACGAAGTCCTTGACGAAGAGGGCCTGCAGCTCATCGAAAACAATGCCGACCGCGTGCTCGAGGAAATCGGCATCGAATTTCGCGACGATGCCGAAGCGCTCCAGCTCTGGCGCGAAGCCGGCGCGGATGTGCGCGGCGAACGCGTGCATTTCCCCAAGGGTCTCTGCCGCGAACTCCTGAAGACCGCGCCGTCGAACTTCACCTGGCATGCCCGCAATCCCGAGCGCAGCGTGTATATCGGCGGCAAGGCCACCGTCTTCGTGCCGGTTTACGGCCCGCCCTTCGTGCGCGATCTGGAAGGCAACCGCCGTTATGCGACCATCGAGGACTTCCGCAATTTCGTGAAGCTCGCCTATATGGCGCCGTCCATGCATTCGTCCGGCGGCACGGTCTGCGAGCCGGTGGACGTTCCGGTGAACAAGCGTCACCTGGACATGGTCTACACCCACCTCAAATATTCCGACAAGCCGTTCATGGGCTCCGTCACCGCGCCGGAACGCGCGGAAGACTCCATTGCCATGGCCAAGCTCGTGTTCGGCGACGAGTTCGTCGAAAACAACACGGTCATGATGAACCTCATCAACGCCAACTCGCCGATGGTCTTCGACGAGACCATGGTGGGCGCGCTGAAGGTCTATGCCCGCCATAACCAAGCTTGCGTCGTCTCGCCGTTCATCCTGTCGGGCGCCATGAGCCCGGTCACGGTCGCCGGCACGCTGACGCAGATCCTCGCCGAAGTTCTCGCCGGTGCCTCCTTCACCCAGCTCATCCGCAAGGGTGCGCCGGTGCTGTTCGGTACGTTTGCCGCCTCGATCTCCATGCAGTCGGGCGCACCGACTTTCGGTTCGCCGGAGCCGTCGCTCGTCTCCTATGGTGCGGCCCAGCTCGCGCGTCGCCTCGGCATTCCGTTCCGTACCGGCGGTTCGCTCTGCGGCTCGAAAATCCCGGATGCGCAAGCCGCCCATGAATCGGCCAACACGCTGAACATGACGCTGCTGGCCGGCACCAACTTCGTGCTGCACGCCGCCGGCTGGCTCGAAGGCGGCCTCGTTGCCTCCTACGAGAAGTTCATGATCGACCAGGATCAGCTCGGCATGCAGCAGAAGTTCGCCGAGGGCATCGACCTCTCGGAGAACGCGCAGGCACTCGACGCCATCCGCGAAGTCGGTCCGGGCAGCCACTATCTCGGCTGCGCCCATACCCAGGCCAACTTCCAGACCGCCTTCTACCGCTCGCCGCTCGCTGACAACAACTCGTTCGAGCAGTGGGAAATCGAGGGCCAGAAGCGCATCGAAGACCGTGCCAATGCGCTTTGCCGCACCTGGCTGGAAAACTACGAGGCGCCCTATCTCGATCCGGCCATCGACGATGCCCTGCTTGCCTATATCAAGGAGCGCAAGGACTCGATGCCGGACGCCTTCACCTGAAAGGGTCCCGATCGCGCCAGGGAGCAAGGCGGAGCGACGCGGGTGGCGGACATGATCCAGAAGGAAGTCTGGCGTCCCCACTATGAACTCAAAGGGGACGTGACCAAGTGAGGCCGCGTCCTCCCGATCTCGAAACGATCCGTGCGGCTCTCCAGCCGCACGGTCTTTTTTTGCGCGGTTTCGTGAATTTCGCGGAAGGCGAGGCGGTTCCGCATCTGGCGGGCGGCGGTTCGGCAAGGAGCGTTGTCCTCATCGGCAATATCGGCAGTTCCCTGTGGCCGGCCTTTTCCCGCTGGCGGGAAACTGCTCCGGATCGCGGCGGCCGCGAACCGCTCGACACTTGGTCGAAAGCTGTCATCCACCCCATCGCCGCCCTGGCCGATGCAACGGCGTGGTTTCCGTCCGATCCGCCCTGGCAGCCCTTCCAGCAATGGGCCATGCGCGCCGAGGGCCTGAAGGCCTCGCCGCTCGGCATCCTCATCCATCCCGTCTACGGTCTCTGGCATGGCTACCGCGGGGCTCTCGGTTTCGCGGAACCGATCATTGATGCATCGGCGCCGCACGCCGCGCATCCCTGTGATCACTGTCCGGACAAACCCTGTCTCACCACCTGTCCCGCCGGCGCGGTGCGGCCAGACATATTTGACGTGCCCGCCTGTCGTTCGCATTTGCGCACACCGGAGGGGCAGGGCGGCTGCATGATTGGCGGTTGCCTCGCCCGTGCGGCTTGCCCGGTTGGCAGCGATTTCCGCTATAACGACGCGCAGCTTCGCTTCCACATGGCGGCGCTGTCGCTTTGATCGCGGTCCGTCGTTAAATTTGCCGCATTGCCCCTTGAGCCAAGAGACATGCGCGCGCTCCTGTTCCTCTCCGTCCTGTCTTTCACCCTTGCCCTTCGGAACCTTGCCATGGCCGAACCGCCCCATTGCACCGAGATCGAGCACCTCTCCGGCCGCTACACCGTCTGCACCTTCGATCCCGTCAAGGACACGATCCGTCTCTTCGGTGCCGGGACGCTGGAGACGCGGGGGGCGACCTATGACCAGCTCAACACGCATCTGCTGCGCAACGGCCAGCACATGAGCTTCGCCATGAATGGCGGCATGTACCATCCGGGTTACGGCCCGGTCGGGCTGCTGGTCGAGCAGGGCAGGGAGATCGGCAAAATCAACCAGGCCGATGCCTTCGGCAATTTCTTCATGAAACCGAACGGCGTGTTCTGGGTGGCGGATGGCAAGGCTGGTGTGATGGAGACGGAAGCCTTTGCCAAGGCCGCTCTTTCGCCGCGCGAGGCGACGCAGTCCGGGCCAATGCTGGTGATCGACGGACAGATCCATCCGCGTTTCCTGCCGGATGCGACGAGCCTGCAGATCCGCAACGGCGTCGGCATCTTGCCCGATGGACGCGTCGCCTTTGCGATTTCCCAAAATCCGGTGCGCTTCCACGATTTCGCGACGCTGTTCCGGGATCGGCTTCAGAGCAAGAATGCACTGTTCCTCGATGGCAGCATTTCCAGCCTGTATGCCCCCGAAATCCGGCGGCATGACCGGGATGCGGTGACGGGCACGATCATCGCGGTCGTGAAAAATCTGCCCTGGTGAGATTTTTTTCGCGGAAGCACCCAAGGATCGCCCTGTGACGCACGTCTGAAGGGATAGTGCACGCAATCGGGATGGACCCGTGGAAACAGAACTCGTCGAAAAGGCGGCTTCGGGAGACAGGCAGGCCTTCGCCGCCCTGATCGAAAGCCGCTATGATTTCATTCATGCCGTCGCCTGGCGATGGTGCGGCGACCGGCAGGATGCCGAGGACGTGGCGCAGGAGGTGTGCATACGCCTCGCCAATGCCATCCGAGGCTTCAAGGGTGCAAGCCGCTTCGGCACCTGGCTCTATACGGTGACGTTGAACGCTGCGCGCGATCAGATGCGCAAGCGCCGCCGCTCCGAATGGCGCGACGCGGCCTATCTGCGCGAGCAGGCGGTGCTGGGCGATGTGCCGACGGAAGAAGGCAGCGAGGAGCTGTGGCAGGCCGTGCGGCAACTGCCGGACAAGCAGCGCGATGCCGTGCTGCTCATCTACGGCGAAGGTCTGAGCCACGCCGCGGCGGCCGATGTGCTCGGCTGCGCCGAAACGACGATTTCCTGGCATGTGCACGAAGCCCGCAAGCGCCTGAAGGCGCTTTTGCGCGATGCCGCCGCGTGACGGAAGGACCTGTTATGACCGATCTCGACCTCGAAAAACTCGCCCGCCGCACGCCCCCGGCCGCCGACGCATCGGCACGCACGGCCGCACTCGCCGCCGCCATGCAGGCTTTCGGCGATGCGGAAAAAAATGCCGATGCACCCCAAGGATCGACTGCGGGCGGGCGTCAAACCTCCATCTTCAACCGGATATGGAGCCCCATCATGAACCGCAAATTTCTGGCCGGCTCGGCCCTGGCCACCCTGCTCGTCGTGCCCGTCGCAGGCCTCGTCAGCTATGAAATGGTGCGCAACGGCACGGTGCCGCTGACGACGGAGACGGAGATTGCCGCAAAGCCTGTAGAGGGTGAGTTTCGCGCACGCGCCGACAAGAAGATGTCGTTGGACGACATCGACGCTGCCGAGATTTCCAGGCTTCTGAATAAGGAGCAGTCTACCAGTGGTGGTGCCAAGCGCTCGACGCCGAACGCGGATGCAAAAGCGATCGCTTCCGAACCCGTTCCCCTTGCCGAAAGCCATGAAGCGGCAGAGCAGGCCGTACCCAGAAAGTTTGAATACTCTATTACCTCAAGCGATGGCTTATCCACGCAGGAGATGAACCGCACTATTGCGCAACCCTCAGCAGCGGCGGATTCCATCGCCATGCCGATGCCGGAAGAGAACCGCGAGCGCTTCGCCTCCGCTGATCCGAATCCGGTCAAGAGCGTCGCCACCGATCCGGTCTCGACCTTCTCGGCGGATGTCGACACGGCCTCCTATTCCTATATGCGCGGCGCGCTGCTCGGCGGCAGCCTGCCGGAGCCGGATTCGGTACGTGTCGAGGAACTGGTCAACTACTTCCCCTATGACTGGAAGGGGCCGGAGACGGCGGAAAAGCCGTTCAACGCCACCGTCACCGTCATGCCGACGCCGTGGAACAAGGACACCGAGCTGCTGCATATCGGCATCAAGGGGTTCGAGACCGTGGCGACGGAGCAGCCTTCCGCCAACCTCGTCTTCCTGATCGACGTTTCCGGCTCGATGGACGAGGACGACAAGCTGCCGCTCTTGAAAAGCGCCTTCCGCCTGCTGGTCGGCAAGCTGAAGGAGACGGATACGGTGTCGATCGTCACCTATGCCGGCGATGCCGGCGTGGTGCTGGAGCCGACGGCTGCCAAGGATCGCCAGAAAATCCTCGACGCCATCGACAATCTCCAGCCCGGTGGATCGACGGCGGGCGCCCAGGGTATCGAGGTGGCCTACAAGCTGGCTGAAAAGGCCTTCAAGAAGGATGGCGTGAACCGCGTCATGCTGGCGACGGACGGCGATTTCAATGTCGGCCCGGCGAGCGACGAGGACCTGAAGCGCATCATCGAGGAGCGCCGCAAGTCCGGCATCTTCCTCTCCGTGCTCGGCTTCGGCCGCGGCAACTACAATGACGGCATGATGCAGACGCTGGCGCAGAACGGCAACGGCACGGCTGCCTATATCGATACGCTGGCCGAGGCGCAGAAGACGCTGGTGGAGGAGGCGGGGTCTTCGCTCTTCCCCATCGCCAAGGACGTGAAATTCCAGATCGAGTTCAATCCGGAGCGCGTCGCCGAATATCGCCTGATCGGCTATGAGACCCGCATTCTCAACCGCGAGGATTTCAACAACGACAAGGTCGATGCCGGCGATATCGGCTCCGGCCACCGGGTGACTGCGATCTACGAGGTGACGCCGAAGGGCAGCCCCGCCGTGCTGAACGATCCCCTGCGCTATGGCAAGGCGGACGCCGCGACGACGCAGGCCGCCGGCAGCGGCGAACTCGCCTTCCTGAAGATGCGCTGGAAGAAGCCGGATGGCGACAAGAGCGAACTCGTGACGATGCCGGTAACGGATGCCAATGCGGTTGCCGATGTGAATGCCGCTTCGACCGATATCCGCTTCTCGGTCGCGGTTGCGGCCTTCGGGCAGAAGCTGAAGGGCGTTTCCGCCTTGCAGGACTATGCCTACGGCTCGATCCTCGGCCTTGCCGAAGCCGCCAAGGGCAATGATCCCTTCGGCTACCGGGCGGAGTTCGTGAAGCTGGTACAGCTGGCACAGGGCCTTTCCGGCGGAAAGTGAGGCGGCTACGCGGCGGGCCGATTGCTCGATGAGGTCGCCGCGCTATCCTTCTCGCTCCGCCTGCGGGCGGCCGGGGACGGCAGACGGATGAGGGGCGCTGTCCAGCGCCTCTCTTTCGTTTGCGGCAGAGGCTCGCAGCCCAACCGGCTCCCCTCGACCAGATCGAGGCCTGCATCGCGCAGCAAACGCCGGTCGCCGCGCGCGACGAGCAAACGCAAGGCTTCCCGCTCCGTCCGCTTCTGGCGGTGATGTACCCAGATCAACCGTAATGTCTCGAAAATACCCATGCTCTGCGCCTTTCCTTCTGCACAGAGCCAAGCAAAGCCGTAGACATTTCACAAACGAATAGCGATGATGGCTGGCATCAGAAAAAGCGATGGCGCCATGTATCCACCTCTCGAAAGCGATCTGCTCAGGATTTTCGTCGCCGTGGCCCAGGCGGGCAATGTCACCCATGCCGCCGACAAGCTCGCGCGCACGCAATCGGCAATCAGCATGCAGGTGCGCAAACTGGAGGAATCCGTCGGGGCGAAACTCTTCGAGCGCGGGCCGCGCGGTGTCGGGCTGACGATGGAGGGGCAGCGGCTGCTGCCCTATGCCAAGCGCATCGTCGGGCTGGTCGACGAGACGACGGCGGCGATGCGCACCCTGCCGCTGGACGGGCCGGTGCGCGTCGGCATCCCCGAGGAATACAATCAGACGGTCCTGCCCAATGCGCTTGCCGGTTTCGCGGAGGCCCATCCCGGCACGGAGGTAACGGTGTTTTGCGGCTATACGGCCCAGCAGATGGAGGCTCTGGAGGCGGACGAGCTTGATCTCGCCGTCATCTTCGAATGGGACGGTGGCATTTCCGGTGAGCTTCTGGCGATCGACCCGACCGTCTGGGTGGCTTCGGTCGCCCATAATCTGCATCTGGAGAGGCCGGTGCCCGTCGCCTTCTATCGTAGATCGGTCTGGTGCCGGGAATTTGCGCAGCGCTCGCTGGAGCGTCATGCGATCCCCTATCGCGTCGCCTATACCAGCGACACGAGCAGCGGCCTGCGTTCCGCCGTCGAAAGCGGGCTTGCGATTGCCCCGCTCGCGCGCAGCAACATTCCGACGGGTGCGCGGGAGCTGACGTCTGCCGACGGGTTTCCGGTGGTCGATTCCTCGCGTGTCGTGCTGAAGCGCAATCCGCGCCGGGGCGGGCCGGCGATCGACGGCATGGCGAACCTGATCCGCAAATCCTTCGCGCCGCTGGCGGCCAATACCGATCAGGCTTTCGGATAGGCCTTTTCGAGGCCACCGGACCGGGTGAGGCCGGCGCGGAACGCGGCATAGGCGGCGTGCTGACTGGAGCGGGCGGTTTCCGTAAGGCGCATCTGCAAGCGAACAGGTGCGGTTTCCCCCAGCCATTCCCCGAGCTTTTCCAGCTTCAGCGAATTGAGGAAAGGGGCCGCGGCTGCGCGGTTCAGGCAGACATTGAGGCCTTCCAGCAGGTTCTCGTCCTGCTGGGCGTTTTCCATGAGAAGACGCAGATACGCTTTCTCGCCGTCATCCAGGACGGCAAGCTTGTCGGCCACGGTGTCGCGGTCCGGAAAAGCGGCAAGGTCGGCGTTCATGGTCATCCCCTCAGAATCGTCTTTCTCTTGGATAGGACGCGGCAAAAGACCTCGCAAGCAAATGAAATAAATTTGGACGTAAAATCTAATATTGACAAAATATCTATTTTTGGATTGTGTGCCGGCCATGTTCGATTCATCAAACGCCGATCTGCTGCTTCGCCAGCACGCCGCGACGGCCGCGGCCATTTCTACGCTTCTCTACCCCCATGCCGAGGTCGTGCTGCACGATCTCGAAACGGGCCTGATCGCCGGGATATGGAATGCCTTTTCCGGCCGCAAGCCGGGCATGGAATCACTCGTCGGCGAGACGCTGTCGGATGTGGGCGAGGGCGATGTCTACGGTCCCTATGAAAAGACCGGCGAAGATGGCCGACGCCTGAAATCCGTGACGTCGGTGCTGAGGGACGAGCATTGCCAGGTGCTGGGCCTGCTCTGCATCAATATGGATGTCTCGCATTTCGAGGCGGCGGCGAAGCTGCTCTCCGCCTTCACCGGTGCCGCCGCGCCGCGCCCGCCGTCGCTGTTTGCCGGCGACTGGCGCGAGGAGATCAACACCGCGCTGCATGACTGGCTGCGCGGCAACGGCCTCGCGCTATCGGCCCTCAAGAAGGGTGACCGTGTGGCGCTGGTCGCTGCGCTCGATGCGCGCGGCCTCTTCCAGACCCGCAACGCCGTCGATCATCTCGCCGGCCTCATCGGCACCTCGCGCGCCTCGATCTACAACTATCTCGCCGATGCCCGGCGCCAGAACCCGAAGGACATGACGTCATGACCACCTTGCCGGATTTCCGCCTCGAAACCCATTTTTCACGCTGGGAGTTCAAGGCGCGCCACCACATGACGGCAAGCGATGCCGAGACCATGACGATGGCGGATCTCCTGGCGCTTGCCGGCCCTGAGGATCGCGAGGCCTGGGAGCGCGTGTCGCTCGGCTATACCGAGACGTGGGGTGCGCCGGCCATGCGCGCAACGATCGCCTCGACCTATGACACGCTTTCAGGCGCCGACATCCTCACCTTCGCCGGCGCGGAGGAGGGGCTTTACTGCGCCATGCTCGCTCTGCTCGGTCCTGGGGACCACGCCATCGTCACCGTGCCGAACTATCAGTCGATGGAGACCATGCCGGTCACCATCGCGGGCAAGGTCACGGGCATCGCGCTACGGCCGGAAAACCGCTGGCAGCTCGATCTCGATGATGTGCGCGCGGCCCTTCGTCCGGAAACCAAGCTCATCGCCGTCAATTTCCCGAACAATCCGACCGGCACGATCGCCGATCAGGCAATTTTCCGGGGTCTCGTCGCGCTCTGCGCCGAGCGCGGCATCCATCTCTTCTCCGATGAAGTCTATCGCGGGCTGGAAATCGATGCCGCAAAGCGTCTGCCGCAGGCGGCCGATCTCTTCGACAAGGGCATTTCGCTCAATGTCATGTCCAAGGCTTATGGTCTGCCGGGCCTGCGCATCGGCTGGATCGCCTGCCGGGACCACGCGCTTCTCGAGCGCATGGAGAAGATGAAGCACTATCTTTCCATCTGCAACGCGCGTCCTTCCGAGGTGCTGGCGGGTATCGCCATCAAAGCGCGCGAGACTATTTTCGCCCGCAATCGCGCGCTCTGCGCTGACAACATCGCCAAGATCGGCGCCTTCTTCGCCGATTATCCCGATCTCTACGAATGGGTCGCACCCGATGGCGGCTGCGTCGCCTTCACGCGGTATCTCGGCAAAGACGGCGTGGAAGAGCACTGCCGCCGGCTGGTTGAGGAGAAGGGGGTTCTGCTTCTCCCGTCCAGTCTCTTCGTCTCCGATCTCCTGCCCGTGCCCATGGATCGTTTTCGCGTCGGGGTCGGGCGCAAGAACATCGAGGCGGGCCTTGCAGCCTGGCGCGAGTTCCTGTCGGAAGCCTGACCACAAGGACCTCGCGGGCTTGCTCGCGAGGTCTTTTAGCCGGTGACTAGCCCAGAATGTCGGTGGCCTTGTGGCCGTCTTCGACGCCATCGATCAGCAGGACATCGCCATCGGAATTGCGGGTGCGCAGCGGCAGGATGGCCTGATAGGCGGGCGATGCGTACCAGTCTTCCGCCGCCTTGCGGTCCGGAAAGGCTAGCATGATGATATCGTCGGCAAAGGTGCCCTCCAGCACCTGCTTGTTGCCGTCGCCATGCAATACGAAGGCTCCGCCGTAAGGCGCCATGGTGGCATCGATGCCTTCGAGATAGGCGATGATCTCGGGGCCGAAGGCGACGTTGCGAAGGTGGGCGATTGCGTAGGTGGTCATCGGGCTCTCCTGTGAAGCAGTTTCAGTGACAGAACCCTAGGCGGTGCCGCGTGGCGGATCGATTACCTTGCAGGTAATGGCCATGGCTACGCGCACTAAAAAGCCGCCCGCGGCGAAGGCCGGGGCGGCTGATCTTTTGACCGGAAGAAACCGGTCCTAGCTGCGGCGGCGGCCGCCGCGTTCGCGGCCGGGAATAGCCGCGCTTTCGTCGGCAGTCTTGTTGCGCAGCGGGCCGATCTTTTCGACGATAGCTTCAAGCGTCGGGCGTTCGCGCGGTTCATGGGCATCGAGCGCCATGCGCATGGCGGCGAGGTGCTCGCAGGACGTGCCGCAGCAGCCGCCGATGATGCGGGCGCCGGCGTCGCGGGCGAGGCGGGCATATTCGGCCATCAGCGGCGGCGTGCCGGAATAGTAGATCTCCGAGCCGCGGAATTCCGGGATGCCGCAATTGCCCTTGACGACGACGGTCGCGGCCGGATCGGCGCCGGTCATGTCGAGCAGCGAGGACAGGATGTCGGACGCACCGACGCCGCAATTGGCACCGACGGCCAGCGGACCCGCACCGATATCGCCGGCAACGCCATGGATGTCGCGCGGATGCAGACCCATCATGGTCTTGCCGGCCGTGTCGAACGAGCCGGTATAGACGAAGGGCATGCCGACCTTGGTGGCGCCCTCCGCGGCGGCGCGGATTTCCTCGGGCGAGGACATGGTCTCGATCCAGGCCACATCGGCGCCACCGGCCTTGAGGCCTTCGATCTGTTCGACGAAGGCGGCGACGGCGTCGTCATAGGTCAGCGCGCCGAGCGGCACGAGCAGCTCGCCCGTCGGGCCGACGGAGCCGGCGACGATGACTGTACGGTCCGCCTTGTCGGCAACGGCGCGGGCGATCTCGGCGGCCGTCTTGTTGAGCGCGAAGACGCGGTCCTGGGCATGGTGCAGCTTCAGGCGATGGCGCGTGCCGCCGAAGGTGTTGGTCAGGATGATATCGGCGCCGGCATCGACGAAGTCCTGGTGCAGTTTCGTGATGTTCTCCGGTTTCGCCTCGTTCCACAGCTCCGGCGCTTCACCGGCTTCCAGGCCCATGGCGAAGAGCGAGGTGCCCGTTGCACCATCGGCGAGCAGGAAGGGCTTTTCGGCAAGCAGGGCGGCAAGCGGGTTCGTGGCGGTCATGGGGCGATCCTTCTGTTTGTCGCATCATATAAAGATTTCTTTATGTGATTGCAACGACGCATTCCCGGCAAAGAAATTGCTGTTTGCGGCAACGCGATGGTTGCGCGCGGCTGCGATGCTGCTACACCGGAATTCCGGCTCTACTCCAAAAGGATGTTCTCATGCCGGATTTTTCCACATTCATGCTCTTTGCCGCAGCCGCGCTGGTTCTGACCGCGACGCCCGGACCCGATATGCTGCTGATCGCGTCGCGCAGCGTCAGCCAGGGACGGTCCGCCGGTTTCCTGACCTATGCGGGCATCGCCGCCGGCACCTATTGCCATGCCATCGCCGCGGGCCTCGGCCTGTCGCAGCTCTTTCTCACCGTTCCTGTCGCCTATGAGATCGTCCGCTGGGCCGGTTGCCTCTATCTTCTCTACCTTGCCTACAAGACGATACGCTCGGAAGGCGGGGCCTTCTCCCCATCGCCGACGCTGAAGCGGCTTTCGGGACAGCGAATCTTCTTCGAGGGACTTGCCACGAACCTTCTCAATCCAAAAATGGCCCTGTTCGTGCTGGCGCTGTTTCCCCAGTTCGTCGATCCCTTGGGCGCGTCATTGCCCCTACAAATGATCGTTTTGGCGACGATCCTGAACGGGATCGGCCTGGTGGTGAACGGTTTGGTGATCGTTCTGGGAAGCCAGCTGCGCAACCGGCTCTCCTCCATGCGTCGCTTTCCCCGGCTGCCGCAATATCTCCTCGCGACCGTCTTTGCCGGATTGGCGTGCCGGCTGGCGCTCGGGTCGCGCAGCTAGGCGTAAAAAATCCCGCCGCAAATCGCTTGCCGCGGGATGTTGTATGCCATCGATTATGTCAGCTTCAGGCCGCCTTCGCCTCGTGGCTCGTCGGCGTGACCATCGAGGCGATGATCGCGCTGAGGCTGATGGCGCCGACCGGACGGTTGTTCTCGTCCACCACATGGGCGAGCGTCTGGTTGGCTGATGTCATGGCGCGGGCGGCCACTTCCAGCACCGTGCCCTTGGCGATCGGCATGCCTTCAGGATTGCCCGACAGCGGTGCCATGATCGTCTCGACATTCACCACGCGACCGCGGTTCACTTCCTTCACGAAGGCCGTGATGTACTCGTCCGCCGGGTTGAGCACGATTTCCTGGCCGGTGCCCTGCTGCACGACCATGCCGTCCCGGAGGATGGCGATCTTGTCGCCGAGACGCAGCGCCTCGTCGAGATCGTGCGTGATGAAGACCACGGTCTTCTTCAGTTCCTTCTGGAGATCGAGAAGCACGGTCTGCATATCGACGCGGATGAGCGGGTCGAGCGCCGAATAGGCTTCGTCCATCAGGAGGATGTCGGCATCGTTGGTCAGCGCACGGGCAAGGCCCACGCGCTGCTGCATGCCGCCCGACAGCTGGTTCGGATAGTGGTTCTCGAAGCCGGACAGGCCGACGCGAGCGATCCACTGCGTTGCGCGCTTCTCGCGTTCCGCCTGACCTACGCCCTGGATCTCCAGGCCATAGACGGTATTTTCGAGAACCGTGCGATGCGGCAAGAGCGCGAACTTCTGGAACACCATCGCCGTCTTGTGGCGGCGGAATTCGCGAAGGTCGTTTTCGCTCATCTTGCAGACGTCGACGCCGTCATAGAGCACTTCGCCGGCCGTCGGGTCGATCAGCCGGTTGATGTGGCGGATCAGCGTCGACTTGCCGGAACCCGAAAGCCCCATCACCACCATGATGCCGCCGGCGGGCATGGAGATGTTGATGTCGCGCAGGCCCAGAACATGGCCGTATTTCTGGTTCAGTTCGGCCTTGCCGAGACCGTTCTTCACGGCATCGACATAGTCGCCGCCACGGGGTCCGAAGATCTTGTAGAGATTGCGGACCTCGATTGCATGACTAACCATGAATTACCTCCGAATGCTTCTGCAGCCGCTTGCCATAAGCCTGGCTTGTGCGGTCGAAAATGATGGCGATGGCCACGAGCGCGAACCCGTTGAGGAACCCGACCGTGAAGAACTGGTTGTTGATGGCCTGGAGCACGTTCTTGCCGAGACCGCCGACGCCGACCATGGAGGCGACGACGACCATGGCGAGCGACATCATGATGGTCTGGTTGAT
>NZ_CAMLFY010000125.1 GCF_946479415.1 uncultured Shinella sp.
CAATATCGAGGCGATCATCGCCCACGAATATTTCCACAACTGGACCGGCAACCGCGTCACCTGCCGCGACTGGTTCCAGCTGTGCCTGAAGGAAGGCCTGACGGTCTACCGCGACCACGAATTCTCCGCAGACCAGCGCTCACGCGCCGTCAAGCGCATCGCCGAAGTGCGGCATCTGAAATCGGAGCAGTTCCCGGAGGATGCCGGCCCGCTCGCCCACCCGGTGCGCCCGACGAAATACCGTGAAATCAACAACTTCTATACGACGACCGTCTATGAGAAGGGCTCCGAGGTGACGCGCATGATCGCGACCATCGTCGGCCCCGCTGGCTTCAAGAAGGGCATGGACCTCTATTTCGAACGTCATGACGGCGATGCCGCGACGATCGAGGACTTCGTGAAGTGCTTCGAGGAGGCGAACGGCGTCGATCTCGGCCAGTTCTCGCTCTGGTATCATCAGGCCGGCACGCCGCTCGTCAGCGTTTCCTCCAGCTATGATCAGGCGAAGGGCGCGTTCACGCTGTCGCTCGAACAGATGATCCCGCCGACGCCCGGCCAGAGCACCAAGGAGCCGATGCACATTCCGCTGCGCTTCGGCCTGATCCTCGCCGACGGTTCGGAAGCAACGCCCTCCTCCGTCAGCGGCGCCGATGTCACCGGCGACGTTCTGCATCTGAAGGAGCGCCGCCAGACGGTGACCTTCTCCGGCATCGTCTCACGCCCGGTCGTGTCGCTGAACCGCAGCTTCTCCGCACCTGTTAACCTGCATTTCGAGCAGGCGCCCGATGATCTCTCCCAGATTGCCGGTAACGACAGCGACCTCTTCTCGCGCTGGCAGGCGTTGAACGACCTTGCTCTGCCGAACCTCGTCGATGCCGCCCGCAAGGCCCGCGCCGGCGAAGCGGTCGAACCGAATGTCGTGCTTGCCGACACGCTGATCGCCATCGCTGGCGACGAGGCGCTGGAGCCGGCCTTCCGCGCACAGGCACTGGCTCTGCCCTCCGAATCCGACATTGCCCGCGAGCTCGGCAGCAACAACGATCCGGATGCCATCCGCGCCGGCCGTGAGGCCGTGCTGGCCTTCATCGCCAACCGCAATCCCGCCGTCTTCGCCGCGCTCTTCGAAAGCCACGGCACCAAGGGCGCTTTCACGCCGGATGCCGCGAGTGCCGGAAAGCGCGCGCTGCGCAATGCGGCCCTTGCCTATCTCGCCGTTTCCGATGGTACGCCGGCTCGTGCGGCGGCAGCCTTCAAGGCCGCGGATAACATGACGGATCTGAGCGCCGCTCTGACCGTACTGGCGCACCGTTTCCCGGACGCGCCGGAAACCGCCGAGGCGCTCGAAGCCTTCCGCGCCCGCTTTGCCGACAATGCGCTTGTTATCGACAAGTGGTTCTCCATCCAGTCGACCATTCCGGGTGACGGCGCGCTGGAGCGCGTCAAGGCGCTGATGACGAGCCCGCATTTCAACAAGGCGAACCCGAACCGCGTGCGCGCGCTCGTCGGCACCTTCGCCTTCTCCAACCCGACCGGGTTCAACCGGGCCGATGGCGCGGGCTACCGGTTCCTCGCCGACCAGATCCTCGAGATTGATCCGAAGAACCCGCAGCTCGCCGCCCGCATCCTCACCTCCATGCGCTCGTGGCGTGCGCTGGAGGAAAGCCGCTCGGATCACGCACGCAATGCGCTGCGCGCAATCGCGGCCGGCGAAAAGCTTTCCTCCGACGTGTCAGATATCGTGGAGCGCATGCTAAAAGGCTGAAATGCCGAAAAATCGAATGATTCCGGGCGCTTCGACGCCCGTTTTCGTTTCGGAATACAATTTTCGACCAGCGAAATATGATTACGAAACTTTTACCTTTTCCTCTGGACAAGCCGAATCACAATTGATTCATTAGGGCAGATTCGGGCGAGCGGCGCGCCGAATCACGAGAGGGTTACAAGGTTTGAAGACTATGGCGGACGCGCAACGAGGACGCGCATCCGGCGGGTGGACTCGTCTCCGATTCCCGGGATTTGCGGCCTGGGAATCCGAGCTGACGGGACAGGCGAAGATTTTCGCGGGACCTGCCGGACGGCATTTGACACGGGCCGAGCCCGTGCTGAAACGGTCGATACCGATCCTGATCATCGCTTTCCTGTTCGTGGTGGCCATCTCGCGGATGGTCGGCATCATGGTCGAACACGACCGGATGGATGCGGGCGTCAAGGATACGACCTCGCTGACGGCGCTCGCCGTCGGCGCAGTGTTTTCCGGTCCTATGGCCGAGAGCCTCGCAAAATCCGACCGTATGGCCGTCGAGGCGGCCCTGTCGCTCAACCTGCCGCAGGACCGCATGCAGCCCGGCGGGCTCGTGCTCTTCGTCGAGGAGAAGGGGCAGATCTTCGGCGCCTCGCTTGCGGCGACCCGATATGTCGGCCAGTCGCTCGCGCGCTTCTCGCCGGAGATCGCGGCCAACCAGTATTTCGGCGATCCCGACGGCGTCTTCCGCACCCGCATCGGCGGGCAGGATTATTACGCCTCGCTCGTGCAGATGCCCCGCAAGGGTGGCTTCGTCATCGTGGCCAATCCGTTGAGCCAGATCGCCCTGTTCTGGCGTGACGAGGTGGCGCTGAACGTCACGCTCTTCGCCGGCATTTCGGCGATCCTGCTCGTCGTGCTCTATGCCTATTACATCCAGGCCAAGCGGGCGCGCGATGCGGATGCGATCTTCGCGGAATCCAACCTGCGCGTCGAAACGGCGCTCGCCCGCGGCCGCTGCGGCCTGTGGGATTTCGACCTGTCGAGCCGCCGCCTGTTCTGGTCGCGCTCGATGTATGAAATGCTCGGCATGCCGCCGCGCGACAGCGTGCTCTCCTTCGGCGATGCCGCACGCCTGATGCATCCCGATGATGACGGCATCTACCAGGTGGCCCGCGCGGTCGCCCGTGGCGAAGCCAAGCAGGTCGATCAGGTTTTCCGCATGCGTCACGCGGAAGGGCATTACGTCTGGCTGCGCGCCCGCGCCCAGTTGATCCGCATGGCCTCCGGCCGCATGCACATGATCGGCATCGCCATGGACGTGACCGAGCAGCACCGGCTCGCCCAGCGCTACCAGGAAGCCGACCAGCGTCTGGCCGACGCCATCGAATGCACCTCGGAAGCCTTCGTGCTTTGGGACAAGAGCGACCGTCTCGTCATGTGCAACGCGCACTACCAGCAGGCCTATGGGCTGCCGGACGATGTGCTGGTGCCGGGCACCGAGCGTGCGGCGGTCTACGCCGCGGCGGCGCGGCCGGTCATCGAGCGGCGCATCGCGGATGCCGACGGCACCGGCGCCTCGCAGACCAGCGAAGTGCAGCTCGCCGACGAGCGCTGGCTGCAGATCAACGAGCGGCGCACCCGCGACGGCGGCCTCGTCTCCGTCGGCACCGACATCACCATGATGAAGCGCCATCAAGTCCGGTTGCGCGAATCCGAGCGCCGCCTGATGGCGACCATCGGCGACCTCTCGGCCTCCCGCGCCAAGCTGGAGCGACAGAAATCGGAGCTGTCCGTCGCCATCGCGAATTACCAGGCAGAGAAGGAACGCGCCGAAGCGGCAAACCGCGCCAAGTCGGAATTTCTTGCCAACATGTCGCATGAGCTGCGCACGCCGCTCAACGCTATCCTCGGCTTCTCCGAAATCCTGCAGAACCAGATGTTCGGCCCGATCGGCTCGGACAAGTACCGCGAATATTCACGCGACATCCACGAAAGCGGCAAACACCTGCTCAACGTGATCAGCGATATCCTCGACATGTCGAAGATCGAGGCCGGTCATATGCGCATCAGCTGTGAGACGATCGATCTTTCGCCGCTGATCGAGGAGACCATGCGCCTCACCATGTTGCAGGCCGAGAAGAAACATATCGAGGTACAGGAAACCTGCCCTGCGCATCTTCTGACCGTCGCGGACCGCCGCGCGATGAAGCAGATCCTGCTGAACCTCTTGTCCAACGCCATGAAATTCACCAACGAAGGCGGCAAGGTGATGGTGCGGGCGCGCAAGGTCGATGGCGCCGTGACGCTGACCATTGCCGATACCGGCATCGGCATTCCTAAATCCGCATTGCAGAAGATCGGCCAGCCCTTCGAGCAGGTGCAGAGCCAATACGCCAAGAGCAAAGGCGGCTCCGGTCTCGGCCTCGCCATTTCGCGCTCCCTGGCACATCTGCATGGTGGGGCGATGCGGATCCGATCCACCGAAGGCCGCGGCACGATCATCTCCGTGCGCATTCCGGACCGGGAACGGCTGGCGGCGTTGCATCTGGCGGCGTGAGGGCGAAAACCCCTCCCTAAATCCCTCCCCACAAGGGGGAGGGACTTAACCTGCGGCTCGCTCATCGGGTAATTTCGCGCGAAGAGCACGCCGCCAGCCTTTCTCCCCCCTTGTGGGGGAGATGCCGGCAGGCAGAGGGGGTCTTCACCCCTTCACCGTCGCCTGCAAGATCTTGCGCACCGCCTTCGAGATCCGCCGGATTTCCGCTTCCAGCGTGCGCAGGTCGGGGCAATCGCCCGCCCGGCAGACGAGATCGACGAGCCCGGCCGGCGCCTCCTTCGGATCGAAGCCGCCATCGACGCACAGCCGCACGATCTGCGAAATCTCCGTATAGAGCGACAGCGCCTTCTCGGCCGTATCGAGATCGTTCGGATCCATCATCGCGTCGCCGAGCATTGCCAAAGCGTCGCTTGTCGGCAGCGCCTTCTCCGGCTGCGGCGCGCCGCGGGCCGGCGCCACCAAGGCAAGGAACTGGGCGATGAACTCGATATCGATCAGCCCGCCCGCGATCAGTTTCAGATCCCAGATGTCCTTCGGCGGCTTTTCCTTGTCGATAAGGTCGCGCATCTCCGCGACATCCTTGGCGACCTTGCCCGTCTCACGCTTGCGGGACAGCACGGTGCGGAAAATGTTGTCCGCCTCCTTCATGAGGCTCCCGTCGCCGCACAATACGCGGGCGCGGGTCAACGCCATGTGTTCCCAGGTCCAGGCCTCCTCGGCCTGATACTTGGCGAAGGAGGTGATGCGGGTCGCGACCGGTCCCTTGTTGCCGGAGGGGCGAAGCCGCATGTCCACTTCATAGAGCACGCCCTCTGCCGTCGGGGCGGACAGTGCCGCGATCAGCCGCTGGGTGATACGGGTGAAGTATTTCATGTTGTCGAGCGGCTTGGCGCCATCCGACTCGAAGGCATCGCTGTCGTGGTCGTAAAGCAGGATCAGGTCGATATCGGAGCCGGCCGTCAGCTCGAAGCTGCCGAGCTTGCCCATGCCGACCAGTGCTACGCGGCCGCCGGGGAACTTGCCATGCGCCGCCTCCACCTCGTCCAGCACCGCCTTCAACGCCGCTGCAACGATGAGATCGGCGACATGGGTGAAGGCGCGGCCGGCCTGCTTGCCGGAGATTGCGCCCGTCAGCAGGCGGATGCCGATGAGGAAGCGCTGTTCTGCCGCGATAATGCGCAGGCGGTCGAGGATTTCCTCATAGTGCCTAGCGCCGGAAACGAAGCCCTCGATGCGTTCGGCAAGATAGGCGCGGGTCGGCAGCTCGGCGAGCAGGCCGGGATCCAGCATGCCGTCGAAGACATGGGGCTTGGCCGCGATCACCTCGGCAAGGCGCGGGGCCGACGACATGATGTTGACGATGAGGGAGAGCAGCGCCGGATTGTTGCCGAGCAGCGAAAACAGCTGGATGCCCGCCGGCAGGCCGGAGATGAAATTGTCGAAACGCAAGAGCGCCTCGTCCGCCCGCTTGCTCTCGCCGAAGACGCGCAGAAGCTGCGGCGTCAGCTCCGTCAGCCGCTCGCGGGCCTCGACAGACTGCGTGGCGCGGTAGCGGCCATAGTGCCAGGTGCGGATGGTGCGGGAAATATCGGCGGGGCGCTCGAAGCCGAGGCGTTTCAGCGTGTCCAGCGTATCGGGATCGTCCTTCTGGCCGGTGAAGACAAGATTGCCGGTTTCGGAGGACAGTTTCGCCTCCTGCTCGAACAGCGCCGCATAACGCCGCTCGACGGTCTTCAGTACCTCTACGAGCTTTGCCGAAAAGCCGGCCGTGTCCTCGAAGCCCATCATGAAGGCGATTCGTTTCAGTTCCGCCTCGGTATCCGGCAGAAGATGGGTCTGCTCGTCGCGCACCATCTGGATGCGGTGCTCGACATCACGCAGGAACCAATAGGCCTCCGTCAGTTCCTCCGCCGTTGCCGGGTCGATCCAGTTGGCTTTCGCGAGTTCCCCGAGCATCGGCTCGGTGGCACGCAGGCGAAGCGCCGGAACGCGGCCGCCGGCGATCAGCTGCTGGGTCTGCACGAAGAATTCGATCTCGCGAATGCCGCCGCGGCCGAGCTTGACGTTGTGCCCCTTCACCGCGATCTCGCCATGGCCCTTGTGCACATGGATTTGCCGCTTGATGGAGTGAATGTCGGCGATCGCCGCATAATCGAGATATTTGCGGAAGACGAAGGGTGTGAGCCCCTTGAGGAAGGCTTCGCCCGCCTTGATATCGCCGGCAACGGGCTTGGCCTTGATGAAGGCCGCGCGCTCCCAGTTCTGCCCGCGGCTCTCGTAATAGAGCATGGCGGAATCGAAGGAGATGGCGAGCGGCGTCGCGCCGGGATCGGGCCTGAGACGCAGGTCCGTGCGGAAGACATACCCATCTGCCGTGCGCTCCTGCATGATGCGGATGAGGCGGCGCACGAGGCGGGAGAAGGTTTCCACCGCCTCGCTCGCATCCACCGCGACCTCGGCCATCGGATCGTAGAAGACGACGAGATCGATATCGGAGGAATAGTTGAGTTCGGCGGCACCGAGCTTGCCCATGCCGAGCACGATGAGGCCGGATTTTTCGCTCGGCCGTGCGGGGTCAGGCAGTTTCAGCTTGCCGCTCTGGTGAGCCGAGAGAAGGAGGTGGTCGATGGCTGCGGAGGTCGCCGCCTCGGCAAGCGCCGTCAGGAGAGCGGTGGTGCGGCGCGCATCAAAAATACGGGCGAGATCGGCGAGCGCGGTGAGGAAGGCGACCTCGCGCTTGGCGATGCGCAGCCGGGTCATCAGAACGCCTTCCGTCACTTCACCGTCCGAAGCCTCCCAGGCCGTGCGGGCGCGGGCGATGGCGGCGTCGATTGCCGGCAGGATCGGCTCCTCCAGCGCGCGAACCAAAAGACGTGGATCGATGCGGGCTGTGTCGCGCAGATAGGGTGACAGCGTGAAGGCGGCGACGATGAAATCCTTGAGCGGGCCGTCCTCGCCGAGAAGCTTTGCGATGGCGGCGTGGTCCTTCGCCCAATCCTTGAGATCGGACAGGACCGACTTGACCTCCGTCTGGCTGAGCGGCCGGATAGGGGAAGCCGTAAGATCGGAAAACCGCGTCGTTTCCGTCACGCTCATGATATCTCCTCGTCCTCAACGAACGAGGTGTATCAGTCCGGGCGGATGGGGAAAACCATCCTGACGGTCAGCCCCCGATTGTTTTCCTGCTCGGGATGGGTGGCATCCAGCTCCAGCCGGCCGTGATGCATTTCCATGACCGCGCCGACAAGCGACAGGCCGAGGCCCGTGCCGGGTTTCGAGCGGCTGGCATCGAGGCGGACGAAGCGCTTCACGACGTCGTCGCGTTTGTCGTCCGGCACGCCGGAACCATTATCTGCGACGGCGAGCACAACGTCGCCGTCGCGGCGCGAAAGCGAGACGCGGATTTCCGGTTCGCCCTCCCCGCCTTCGGCATATTTGATCGCGTTGTCGATGAGATTGCCGAGCGCCTGGCCAACGAGTTCGCGGTTGCCCTTGATTTCGATGGCCTCGGCGATCTCGGTAATGAGACGCAGTCCGCCGTCTTCGGCCACGGGCTCGTAGAGTTCGGCACCATCGCGGGCAATGCCGCTGATATCGATGGCGCTCATCTCGGCCGGCGCCTGCCCCGCTTCGACGCGCGAAATCATCAGCAACGCATTGAAGGTGCGGATCAGCTGGTCGGATTCGCCGATCATCTCCTCGAGCGCTGTGCGGTAATCGGCCTTGTCGTCACCGGCAAGGGCGGCTTCCGCCTTGTTGCGCAGGCGCGTCAGGGGCGTCTTGAGGTCATGGGCGATGTTGTCGGAGACCTGCTTCAGGCCCTCGTCGAGCTTTTCGATACGGCCGAGCATTGTGTTCAGCGATTCGGAGAGGCGGTCGAACTCGTCGCCGGAACCGCTGGTCGGCAGGCGCTGCGAGAGATCGCCGGCCATGATGCGCTGGCTGGCGCCGGACATGCGGTCCATGCGTTTCAGTGCATTGCGGCCGATGAGATACCAGATGGCGAGCGCGCCGATGCCCATGACGCCGAGCGCCACCATCAGCGCCTGCCGCACCAGCTTGCGGAAATTTTCGGGCTCGCCGAGATCGCGGCCGACAAGCACGCGCAGCCCGTTGGAGAGCACGATGACCTGCGCATAGGCCATGGGCCGATTGCCGCCGCGCGCCTCCTCCTGATAACGCTGGTAGAGAAAGGGTGTCTCGGTCCAGCCCTCGGTGTCGAGTACGCCGGGCTGGAGCGAAGCGACGTTGCCGGCCAGCACCTCGCCCGTGGGGCTTGCGATGATATAGAGATTGGCGCCCGGCTGGCGGGCGCGACGCTCCAGCGTGCGCAGCAGGCCGTTCATGCCGCTCTTTTCGAAAATGGCCTCGATCTGTTGCGTTTCCTGCGCCACCGCATCGCGCATCTGCTGGCGCAGAAGACCTTCCGACATGGTCGAAACGTAGAAGACGAGGAAGGCCGCGCAGATGGCGAAAAGCAGGAGATAGACGGCGGAAAGCCGCACCGCCGTGGTGCGGTAGAGAACGGTCAGGCGGCCGAGCAGTCCATGCAGTCCATTCATGGGGGTCAGCCCGCCGCCTCGTCCTTCATCATATATCCGGCGCCGCGCACGGTGCGCAGCAGCGGCTGGTCGAAATCCTTCTCTATCTTCGAGCGCAGCCGCGAGACATGGACGTCGATGACATTGGTCTGGGGATCGAAATGATAGTCCCAGACGTTTTCCAGCAGCATGGTGCGCGTCACCACCTGGCCGGCATTCTTCATCAGATATTCGAGCAGGCGGAACTCGCGCGGCTGGAGCAGGATCTCCTTGCCGGCGCGCTTGACGGTGTGCGAGAGCCGGTCAAGCTCGAGATCGCCGACGCGGTAGACCATGTCCTGCTCCGGCGTGCCCTTACGGCGACCGAGAACCTCGACTCGCGCCAGCAGCTCGCTGAACGCATACGGTTTGGGAAGATAGTCATCGCCGCCGGCGCGCAGGCCCGTCACCCGGTCGTCGACCTGGCCGAGCGCCGAGAGGATCAGCACCGGCGTATGGATGTTGCGGCGGCGCAGCTCCGTGATCAGCGACAGGCCGTCGCGGCGCGGCAGCATGCGGTCGATGACCAGCACGTCATAGCTGTTTTCGGTCGCCAGAAAGAGGCCGCTTTCGCCATCGCTTGCATGGTCGAGCACGATGCCCGCCTCGCGAAAGGCCTTCGAGAGATAGGCGGCCGCCTCCAGATCGTCTTCTACAATCAATATCTTCATCGTACGAACCTTACAGCATGTTCGCCACGCCTTGGCTAGAACCCGGTCTTGGAGACAGCGACGCCGCGAAACCTTGCGATTCCGCGGCGCCATTCGAGAGGGCTATGGAGCCGATCAGCCCTGGTCGATCGGCAGCGCCAGGAAGCGGCTGCCTTCCTTGGTCTCGACCTGGAACAGCGCCTTGGAGCGGCCGTCCTTGCGGGCGCCGTTGAGCACCTTCACGACGTCATCGGCAGACTTGACCACCTGGTTGTTGACCGACGTGATGCGATCGCCTTCCTTGAGGCCGCGGTCGCTGGCATCCGAGTCCGGATCGACGGAGGAAACCGTCAGCCCGTCATCGCCTGGTGTGACCGAAATGCCGAGATCGGCAAGCGCCTGTTCGCTCGGCGGGGTTTCGGGCTCGGCCTCCTCGGTGCTCGTCGCCGCCTGGATCTGCTCGCCGGCGAGCGTGCCGATCTCGACCGGAACGTTCTGGGACTTGCCGTCACGCCAGATCGAAATCTCGACCTTCTTGCCGGGCACGATCTGCGCCACGCGGCGGGCGAGATCACGCGGGTCCTTGATCGGCTCGCCATCGAGCGCGGTGATCACGTCGCCCTTCTTGATGCCGGCCTTGGCACCGGGCGAGTCGGCCTGCGGCTCGACGACCAGCGCACCGGCGGCATCCGCGAGGCCGAGCGAGTCGGCGATGTCGCGGCTCACCGGCTGGATCTGCACGCCGAGCCAGCCGCGATCGACCTTGCCGTCCTTCATCAGGTCGGCAACGACGCCCTTGGCGACGGATGCCGGAATGGCGAAGGCGATGCCGACATTGCCGCCCGAGGGTGAGAAGATCGCGGTGTTGATGCCGACGACCTGGCCGGAGAGGTTGAAGGTCGGGCCGCCCGAATTGCCGCGGTTCACGGCGGCGTCCACCTGGAGATAGTCGTCGTAGGGGCCGGAGCCGATGTCGCGGCCACGCGCCGAGATGATGCCGGCCGTCACCGTGCCGCCGAGACCGAACGGGTTGCCGACGGCGACGACCCAGTCGCCGACGCGGATTTGGCTGTCATCGGCGAAGTCCACATAGGTGAACTTGCGCTTGTCCTTTTCCTCGACCTTGAGGACGGCGAGGTCCGTACGGCTGTCCTTGCCGACGAGCTTGGCATCGAGCTCCGTGCCGTCGTTCATGACGACAGTGAAGGCCGAGCCGTCGCTGACGACGTGGTTGTTGGTGACGATGTAACCGTCTTCCGAGATGAAGAAGCCGGAGCCCTGTGCGGTCGGGCGCAGATGCGGCTTGCGGCCGGGGCCGCGGCGGTCATCGCCGCGATCGCCGAACTGACGGCCGGGACCGCGGTCGCCATGCATGTCATCCTGTCCGCCGAATTCGCGGAAGAAACGCTTCAGCGGGTGATCGTCGGGCAGTTCGTCAAAGCCGCGGCCACCGAAATTGAACGAGAAGTTGCTCTCGTCATTGGCCGGCTTGATATCGGACTGGACGCGGACGGACACGACGGCGGGGGAAACGGCCGAAACGACATCGGCAAAGCTCGCGACCTTCGGGCCTTCGACGGAAACGGCTTCCGCAAAGCTCTGGCTGACAGTGGCGGGAATGCCGGTCGCAAGCATCACGGCCGCAAGCCCGGCGACGGTTGTCGTCTTCAGGACGGTCTTGAGGCCCGGACGGAATGCTGAAATCTTGGACATTCTTTGCACCTTTTCTCTCATTTCATGGCCGCATTCGGCGGCTGATGAGAGAAGAGATAGGACGGTGCACATTACGGCACACTATCCGCCGCATGAATTTTTGGTAATGTTGGAAAAATCGGGCGAAAAGATCCTAGTCGCCCTTCAAGGCGCGCTCCAGCTCGGCCTTTTCCACATCGGAAAGCGGCGTTCCCGTCGGCTTTCCGCCGCGCTTGCGCACGAACAGGATCATCGCCGTCGCGCCGGCGAGGAACAGTACGATCGGTGCGCCCCAGAGCAGCAGCGTCTCGCCGCGCAGGCGCGGGTTCAGCAGCACGAATTCGCCATAGCGGGAGACGACATAATCGATCACGGCCTCGTCGCTGTCGCCGTTCTTCAGGCGTTCTCGCACGAGAAGGCGAAGGTCGCGGGCGAGTTCGGCATTGGAATCGTCGATCGACTGGTTCTGGCAGACCATGCAGCGCAGCTGCGACGACAAGGTTCGCGCCCGCGCTTCCAGCGCCGGGTCGGCCAGCACCTCGTCGGGATTGACGGCGAAGGCCGGAAAGGCCGTCAGCAGGAAGGCAAGGGCGAGCAACAGGCGGCGCATCACTCCGCCGCCTCCAGCACGGGCTTCACCTTGCGTGTCTTCTGCGGAGCACCGACGCGCAGGCGGCGGTCGCAGAGCGAAACGGCACCGCCCGCCATCATGATCAGCGCACCGATCCAGATGCACAGGATCATCGGCTTCCACCAGACGCGCACGACGATGCCGCCGTCGGCCATCGCATCGCCGAGCGACACATAGAGTTGACTGAAACCGAAGGTGCGGATGCCTGCTTCCGTCGTCGGCATACGACGTGCGGTATACATGCGTTTCGAGGACCAGATATCGGTCACCGTCACGCCACCCTGCGCCACCGTGAAATGACCGGATTCTTCCGAGTAGTTCGGTCCCTGCCCCCGGCGCATGCCGTCGAATGTCAGCGTGTAGCCGCCGGCTTCCACCTGCATGCCAGGCTTCATCTCCACGACATGCTCCGTCTCGAAAGCCGTTACCGCAATGACGCCGATGACGGTCACGCCGACACCAATGTGGGCAAGCGCCGTACCGAAGGCCGAGCCCGGCAGGCCGATGAAGCGGCGGAACGCGACATTGCCCTTCACCTTGCCGATGCCAGCCCGCATCCAGAGATCCGTGAGCGAGCCCGCAATCATGTAGAAGCCGATGGCGATGCCGAAATAGGCCAGAACCGGCCCGCCGCCATGCGCGTAGACAACGCCAGCCGCAACGACGAGGCCGACCGCCACCGCCGCAAACAGCCGCTGCCCGGCCGCAAAGACGTCACCGCGCTTCCATGCCAGCAGCGGCCCGAACGGGACGGCCAGCAGCAGCGGCAGCATCAGGAGGCCGAAGGTCAAATTGAAGAAGGGCGGGCCGACTGAGATTTTTTCGCCCGTCAGCGCTTCCAGCACCAGCGGATAGAGCGTGCCGGTCAGCACCGTCGTCGCCGCCGTCGTCAGGATCAGGTTGTTGAGAACGAGAGCTCCCTCGCGCGAGATCGGTGCGAAGAGACCGCCGGCCTTCAGCGTCGCGGCCCGGAAGGCGAAGAGCGAGAGCGCACCGCCAATGAAGAAGACGAGAATGGCGAGGATGAAGACGCCGCG
>NZ_CAMLFY010000126.1 GCF_946479415.1 uncultured Shinella sp.
TCTCAGGGCGTCAACAGACGATTTCATAAAAATGCAGAAAATCGACAAGCGGTTGATTTTGTTTAATTATTTTAAATTTCTCGGATTGAACTCGGCCACAACACCCCTTTCGACCGGGAAATCATCGCACGAAACGCTCATCATGTGGTGCCTACATACCGGAACGCCTCCCCTCCCCTTTGAAAACACCAAAACGACCCGGTGCATAACGAGAATGTCGGGGACACCGGCAATCTTTCGCTTGACTTCACGCCAAACAGAAAGGGCGCCAACGGATCTCCGCGGCGCCCTTCCCTTTTCGCTTTCGCGATGGATCAGCCCTTCAGCTTGCCCATGATCTGCTCGAGGAAACCGAGCAGCACGGCCGAGACGACGAAGGCGAGATGCATCAGCGTCAGCCACATCAGGCGGCCGTCCGTATATTGCTGCACATTGAGGAAGACCTGCAGCAGGTGGATCGACGAGATCGCGACGATGGACGAGGCAACCTTGATCTTCAGGCTACCGGAATCGAGCTTGCCGAGGAAGGAGACGTCCTGTTCGGCTTCGTCAAAACGGCTGACGAAATTTTCGTAGCCGGCGATCATCACCATCAGGATGAGGCTGGCGACCAGCGCGGCATCTATGAGGCCGAGCATGGCGAGGATCATCTGGGCGTCGTCATAGACGAAGACATTCTTCGCCACCTTGAGAAACTTGTAGAGGAAAGACACGGCATAGACGGCGAGCGCGGCCACGAGACCGAGATAGAAGACCACGAGGATCCATCGGCTCGACAGAATGATGCGTTCGACGAAGAGTTCGAGGGATTTCATCGAGAGGGCTCCAGGGATTCGGCTATTCAAGGGTTGATTAACCAATGCCCATGTCGCCCGCAAGACCAAGCGGCGCACAGCAAAAGGGCGGCGTTGAAACGCCGCCCTTTTGTCAAAGGATGAAATCCGTCTTATCGCGCCCGACGGAACAGGCCCGCGACGAGCGACAGGACCAGAAGGGCCAGGAAGACGAAGAACAGGATCTGCGCGATACCGGCGGAGGCGCCGGCGATGCCGCCGAAGCCGAGCAGACCGGCAACGAGAGCAATGACGAGAAAGACCACAGCATAGTAGAGCATTTTTGAACTCCTTCTTTATATCGCAGGAGAAACGGCCGGCTGTGAAAAAGGTTCCGGTGCGCTTACAGTAAAGAAAGACATCGACACCGCTTTTTTCTTCTTCATAAAACGATACCGCCGCAGCCTTTCGGCTGCGGCGGCATGAACGAAGACCGACGCGGTCAGCAGCCTGCCTAGTGGCGGCGCTCCCAATCGTCGATCTGCCGCTCGGCCTCCTCCTTGGCGAGGCCATAACGCTGCTGGATCTTGCCCGAGAGCTCGACCCGACGACCGTTGATTACGTCGAGATCGTCATCGGTGAGCTTGCCCCATTGGGCCTGGGCCTTGCCCTTGTATTCGTTCCACTTGCCTTCGATGATGTCCCAATTCATGTCGCTGTCCTTTCTGTTCGTTGAACGCGTGGCGTTGACGGTAAGAGAAATCCGAGATGTGCCGAAAGGTTCCCGGATTTTCAGTGCAGGCGCGCGGCAACCTCTGCCGGATGCGCGTTTTCGGCGACGAGCATGCCGTCTGCCGGAGGTGCAGCCTCGCGGATATCGATTTCGAGGCCCTTTTCGCGGCTCATGCGCCAGCTGATCTCGACATCCTCTTCAATCCAGGCGGGGTCGATGGCGGCGCAACGGGCATGCACGATGCGTCCCTTGGCACCGGCCCCACCGAGTGCGACCGGCAAGGCGCCGACGCACTCTTCCATGGATTCGAACGCGACCTGCGGTGCGGGAAGCTCTTCGCAGGAAAGGCTGCCGGCGTTGCAGCCGATGAGAAGCATGAATGCGGCGATGTGTTCCATTTCACTCTCCCTAGTTCGGGGCCCTGGCCACAGGTTTGCGCATGCATCTGATGGCCCGGAAATGGAGCGGGGCGCGAAAAAGTTCCGCCGGTGGCGAATGACGCGCCTGTCACATTTTCGGGAACAAATCGCGTGCCGGACCGTTTTCGGGCCATCGCTCGATTGCGAAGCGGACGTGAAAGGAAGCGCAGATGCTCGGCACCATTCTTCTCATCATTCTCATTCTCCTCCTTGTCGGCGCACTGCCGAACTGGGGATACAGCCGCGGCTGGGGTTATGGCCCGTCGGGCGGGCTGGGCCTGATCGTCGTCATCCTTCTCATCCTCGTCCTCATGGGACGTATCTGATCGCTGGAGCATGTTCGGTGAACGCCGGTTCACCGAACATGCTCCAGGTTTTGCTTTAACCGCATTATCCAACGCCGAAGCGAAATCGCTTCAGCTGGAAATGCTCCAGAACCATGCAGGAGCCGGAACCATGAAAAACACCATCATCGCGCTAGCCCTCGTCGCGTCCACCGTGACGCTCACCGCATGCAGCCAGACCGAACGCGGCACCGCGATCGGCGCGGCCTCGGGCGCCATCATCGGCGGCGCCGTAACCGGGCGGGCCGGCGGCGCGCTGGTGGGTGCTGCCGTCGGCGGCGCTGCGGGTTATCTCATTGCCCGTTCGGACCGGGACGGCTACTGCGTCTACCGTGACCGCCGTGGCCACCGCTACGAAGCCCGTTGCCGCTAACCGGCATCGCGCGGAAATACGAAACGGGCCTCGCGGCCCGTTTCGTCGTGTCTTGAACAGGGAAAGAGAAATGCTTTCAGGAACCGCCGCTGGCTTTCCGTTCGGCCTCGTCGAGCTTTTCCAGGAGATCGAGCAATCGATTGGGAACAGGCTCGGTCTCGATGACGTCGTAAAAGGATTTCAGCTTGCGGCCGACCGGTCCGTTCGGGTCGAAGGCAGCCTTGGCGGGGGCGTTGCCGCTGCCACGTCTCTTGTCTTTACTGGGCTCGATCATGGTCTTGTTTCCATTGCCTGCCGCCCGCTATCTTCCTTTTGCCCAAGATTCCCAATAGCAAGTCAGACTTAGCATGCTACCAATAGGTTTCCGCACAATGAACTCTAGCGGAAACGGTTCCGATGCGGAACATATTCAGGGAGAACTTCATGTCACTTTCCACCCGTATCGCACCGCATCTCGCCTATCTCAGGCGTTTTTCCCGTGCCGTCACGGGATCCCAGACGTCCGGTGACGCCTATGTGGCCGCCATGCTGGAAGCGCTCGTCGCCGATATTTCGATTTATCCTCAGGATCGCAGCGACCGGATCGCGCTTTACCGGCTCTATTGCACGCTCTTCGAGAACCTCGACGTGACGCTGCCGGAAAACACCTCGCCGTTCGGCTGGGAACGCCAGGCCGCCGCAAACCTCGCCAACCTGCCGCCGGCCGAGCGCAAGGCCTTCCTTCTGATCGCCGTCGAAGGTTTCGACATGGCGGAGGCTGCCGACATTCTCGACGTTTCGGAAGAGCGTTTCGCCGAGCTGCTGGATGAAGCCTCGCGCGACATTTCCAGCCAGGTCGCGACCGATATCATGATCATCGAGGACGAGCCGCTGATCGCCATGGACATCGAGGACATGGTGAAGGGGCTCGGCCACAATGTGACGGGCATCGCGCGCACGCATTCGGAAGCGGTCGAGCTTTATCACCGCACCGCGCCGCGCATGGTGCTTGCCGATATCCAGCTTGCCGACGGCTCCTCGGGCATCGATGCGGTCAACGACATCCTGAAGAACAGCACGATCCCTGTCATCTTCATCACCGCTTTCCCGGAGCGGCTGCTGACCGGCGAGAAGCCGGAACCGGCCTTCCTCGTTACCAAGCCGTTCAACCCCGACATGGTGAAGGCGCTGATCAGCCAGGCGCTGTTCTTCGACGAACAGGCGCGGCTCGCAAAATCCGCATAACAAAAAGGCCCGCGCAAGCGGGCCTTTTCATTCGTGCGTTGGGTCGCGGCTCAGAGCGCGGCGACGACGATGACTTCAACGAGGTAATCCGGCGTCGCGAGCTTGGATTCACCGGTGGCGCGGGCGGGCGTGTGGCCCTGCGGCACCCAGGCGTCCCAGACGGCGTTCATCTTCGGGAAATCCACCATGTCGGCAAGCCAGATCTGGGTGGAAAGGATGCGGGTCTTGTCCGTGCCGGCCAGCGCCAGCAGGCGGTCGACTTCGGCCAGTGCCTGCTTGGTCTGCTCGGTGACGTCGGAGCCGGCCTGACCGACCTGACCGGCCAGATATACGGTGCCATTGTGCACGACGGCGCCGCTCATGCGGGGGCCGGTTTCAAAGCGCTTGATGTCCATGTGTCGTTCCTGTCAGGTCAAAAATCTCTCGGGAAACCTGCGGGAAAAGCCGCAGGCCCGTCGTCTATAGGGGGCGGAGCGACGGGACGCCAGTGGCGACGCACGGATTCTGCCGCGATTTACGCTGAGCCAGGCGCCGCCAGTGCTTCAAACACAGCGGCCACGGCTTCCGCGCCCGGATCGGCGACACCGTCGAGATCCCGTTCGCCGATATAGGCCGCACGGCCGGCCTTGGCCTTGGTCATGCACTTCGTGGCGTCCGCACCCGTTCGCGCCGCCTTCGCCGCATCGCCAAGCGAACCGGCAGCAAGGGCGCGCAAGGCGGGATCGAGCGCGTCGATCATGGTGCGGTCTCTCGGTTTTGCACCGCCATAGAAAGTCATGCGGTCGAGGCCGGCGAGCAGCGCTTCGGCCGCCGGCGCTCCGCTGGAGAGGGACTGGCCTGCGGCGGTGAAGAAGATCGACAGCAGCACGCCGCTGGAACCGCCCATGCTGGTGCCGAGCGTTGTGCCGATCACGCCGAACGTGGCCGCGAGATCGGCGAGCGGCAGGGTGGCGAGACGGCTTTCGATGCTGCGGGCGCCGGCCGCCGCCGTCGAGCCCGTATCGCCGTCGCCGGCGCGGGCGTCCAGACGGTTGAGATCCGCTTCGAGGGCAACGAGGGTTGCGCAGACCGTGCGGATGGCGTTTTCCGTGCCGGCATCGGCACTGGCCGCAGGCGCTTCGACAGTGGCGGATGCGGGATGCGGCAGGATGGTGATGGGCTTTCGCGCGACAGACGATACCCAGGCGGGCGGCGCAACAACGGCGCAAAGTGCGGCTTCGCGGCCCGGATCGAGCTTGATGAGCGAGAGCGAGAAGCCGTTCATGTTGAGCGCGGTCATCAGCGGCGCGGGGCCGATGACGAGGCGGATGCGGCTGGCCAGCGGCGACGACAGGACCGCATTCGCGACCACGCCCATTTCGAGCGGCGGCACGGCACCGAGATTGTTGATGAGAAGCGCGTAGCTGCCCTCCCCCGTCATGTGGGCGGCGAGCCGCTCCGCCATGGTCGCCACCAATGAGCGGGCGGTGTCGATGGCAATGCGCTCGACGCCGGGCTCGCCATGGATGCCGAGACCGAGCTCCCCTTCATCGGCACCGAGCCGCTCCTCATGTGCCTGACCGGGGATCGAGCAGGAAGAGAGCGACATGCCAAGCGAGATGATGTCGCCGGCCGCGGCGCGGGCGGCGTTGGCGATGGTTTCGAGATTTTCGCCCGTTTCGGCCAGATGGCCGGCGATCTTGTGCACGAAGAGTGTGCCGGCAACACCGCGCGGCTGTGACAAATCGGGCAGCGCGATATCGTCGGCGACGATGACCATTTCCACCTTGAAACCCTCGGCGCGGGCACGCTCGGCGGCGAGGCCGAAATTCAGCCGGTCTCCGGTATAGTTCTTGACGACGAGCAGGCAGCCCGCCTCCCCGGTCACCGCGCGGATGGCGGTCAGCACAGCATCGACGCTCGGCGAGGCGAAGATTTCGCCGGAAACAGCGGCCGTCAGCATGCCACGGCCGACGAAACCGGCATGGGACGGTTCATGCCCCGCCCCGCCGCCGGAGACGATAGCGACACGATCCTTCGTCCAGTCGGCGCGCAGGATGACCTTGATGTCGGGATAGGTGTCGAGCCGCGCCAGCGCACCCTCGGGCGCCGTCATCAGCAGGCCGTCGAGCGCTTCGGTGACGATGTCCTCGCGGCGGTTCAGGAAATGTTTCATGGCGCGGCCTCCCTATTTTGGGGCCGCCAGTCCCTGCAATGCGGCCGCGACGATCCTCTCAATGGGGGCGTCGATGTCAACCGTGATGACGCCGGGTTCGCCCGAGGGATCTTCCAGCGTCGCGAGCTGGCTGTCGAGCAGGCTCGCCGGCATGAAATGATTGCGTCTGGCGCTCATGCGGCTGAGCAGCAGCGCATGGCTTCCTTTGAGAAAGACAAAGGAAAGGTTACCACCGGCGGCGGCGCGCAGATGGTCACGATAGACCTTTTTCAGGGCCGAACAGGAGATGACGATGCTCTTGTCCTGCGCAAGCGCATCGGAAAGGGCGCGACCGATAATGTCGAGCCAGGGCCAGCGGTCCGCGTCGTCGAGCGGGATGCCTTTAGACATCTTCTCGACATTCTCGGCGGGGTGCAGGCTGTCGCCCTCGACGAAGGCGGCGGGAAGAGCTGCGGCAAGGCCCTCGGCGACCGAGGTCTTGCCGCAACCGGAAACGCCCATGACGACGATCGCGCGGGCGTTCGTCATCGCGTCAAACCTCAGGCGACGCGCTTGCGGCGTTCGACGCGGGCGCGGATGGCGTCCACATCGACGCGGGGCGTCGCGGCGAAGAGGGTTTTCGTATAGCTGTGCTGCGGGTCGTTGAAGACCTGGTCGCGGCTGCCATATTCCACCGCTTCCCCGAAATACATCACCATCACATCATCCGCGATGTGTCGCACGACCGACAGGTCGTGGCTGATGAAGACGTAGGTCAGGTGGAATTCGTCCTGCAGGTCGGCGAGCAGGTTCAGCACCTGGGCCTGTACCGAAAGATCGAGGGCCGAAACCGGCTCGTCGAGCACCAGAAGGCGCGGATTGAGCATCAGCGCGCGGGCGATCGCCACGCGCTGGCGCTGGCCGCCGGAGAACATGTGGGGATAGCGCCCGTAATGCTTCTCTTCCAGGCCCACCTTCTTCAGCATGGCCATGGCGCGGTCGCGCCGCTCGTCTGCCGGCACCTTCGTGTTGATGACCAGCGGTTCCGTCAGGATATCGCCGATCTTCTTGCGCGGGTTGAGCGAACCATAGGGGTTCTGGAAGACGATCTGCACCTTGCTGCGCATCTCGGAGGTCAGCGGCTCACGCGCAATGTCGACCTTGCGGCCGTCGATCAGCATGTCGCCTTCGGTGATCGGGTCGATCATCGTGACCATGCGGGCAAGGGTGGACTTGCCGCAGCCGGATTCACCGACGATGGCGAGTGTCTTGCCCTGCTCGACCTTGAAGCTCACGCCCTTGACTGCATGGACGGTCTTGGCAGGTTTCAGGAGACTACCGGGAATATGGTAGTCACGCTTGAGGTTCTTTGCTTCGAGAACTGGTGTCATCGAACGGCTCCCGCAAAAATCTCGGCGTCGGTCAGCTTTTCGGTGATCGTCGGCAGACGGCCGCCCGTGGCATTTTCCGGCAGGGCGGCAAGCAGCGCCTTGGTGTAGACGCTCTTGGGTTCGGCGAAGAGCGACAGCACATCGGCCTGCTCGATCTGCCGGCCCTTATACTGCACGATCACGCGATCGGCGGTCTCGGCGACGACGCCCATGTCATGGGTAATGATGATGAGGCCCATGCCGTGCTCGTCCTGCAGCTTCATGAGAAGATCCAGGATTTGCTTCTGGATCGTCACGTCGAGCGCGGTGGTCGGCTCGTCGGCGATCAGGAGCTTCGGGTTGCAGGCAAGGGCAGTCGCGATCATCACGCGCTGGCACTGGCCGCCCGACATCTGGTGCGGGAAGTGGCCGAGGCGCTCTTCCGGGTTCGGAATACCGACCGATTGGAAGAGTTCGATGGCCCGGTCGCGCCGCGCCTTGCGGCCGAGATCCGTGTGGATGCGCAGCACTTCCTCGATCTGGAAGCCGACCGTGAAGCACGGATTGAGGCTGGCGATCGGTTCCTGGAAGATCATGGCAATGTCCTTGCCGATGATCTTGCGACGGTCGCTGTCCGACATGGCCTGCATGTCGCGGCCGTTGAAGGTCAGCACATCGGCCGTCACCTTCGCCGTCCAGGGCAACAGGCCCATGGCGGCGAGCATGGAAACGGACTTGCCCGAACCGGATTCGCCGACGATGGCGAGAACTTCGCCCTCGTCGACCTTGAGGGACACACCATCCACCGCCCGGAAGGGGCCGGAGGCCGTCTGGAATTCGACGGTGAGGTTTTTGATTTCGAGAAGCGACATCACGACCTCTTCAGCTTGGGATCGAGGGCGTCGCGCAGGCCGTCACCCATGAGGTTGATGGCCAGCACGGTGATGAGGATGGCAAGGCCGGGGAAGGTCACGACCCACCAGGCGCGCTGGATGAATTCGCGCGCTTCGGCGAGCATCGTGCCCCATTCCGGCGTCGGCGGCTGCGCGCCCATGCCGAGGAAGCCGAGGGCCGCCGCATCGAGGATCGCCGCCGAGAAGGCGAGCGTCGCCTGCACGATCAGCGGCGCCAGGCAGTTGGGCAGGATCGTCAGGAACATCAGGCGCAGCGTGCCGGCACCTGCGACCTTCGAACCGACGACATAGTCCTTCGACTTTTCTGTCATCACGGCTGCACGCGTCAGGCGCACGAAATGCGGCTGGTTGACGAGCGAGATGGCGATCATGGCGTTGACCAGACCCGGCCCCAGCACGGCCACCAGCACGAGCGCCAGCAGCAGCGAGGGGAACGCCAGGATGATATCCATGATGCGCATGATGAACGTATCGACCTTGCCGCGGAAATAGCCGGCGACCAGACCGATCAGCACGCCCGAAACCACCGACAGCGTCACGACGACGAGACCGATGAAGAGCGAGAAGCGCGCGCCGTAGATGAGGCGCGAAAGGATGTCGCGGCCGACGGCGTCGGTCCCGAGGATGTGTCCCCAGCTGCCGCCTTCCTGGAAGATGGTCGGCATGAGGAGGAGTTCGCGGTTCTGGGCGCTCGGATTGTGCGGCGCCACGAAGGGCGCGAAAACCGCAACAAACAGAATGATCAGGAACACGAAGAGGCCGATGACGGCGCCCTTGTTGCGCGAGAAGTAGAACCAGAATTCGGAAAGGCCCGACGGCGGCGAACCAACCGTCTTGGTTTCGGCCGTGTTTTGAACAGTGCTCATGGACCGTCTCCTAGTGCCGGATGCGCGGGTTGATCCAGCCGTAAAGCAGGTCGACCACGAGATTGACGATCATGATGACGGCGGCGATCAGCATCAGGCCACCCTGCACCACGGCATAGTCACGCTTGAAGACGCTATCGACCATCCACTTGCCGATGCCCGGCCAGGAAAAAATCGTCTCGGTGAGGATGGCGCCCGCGAGCAGCACCCCGACCTGAAGACCGATCGTTGTGATGACGGGGATCATCGCATTGCGCAGCGCATGGATGCCGACGACGCGGAAGGGCGAAAGACCCTTGGCGCGGGCGGTGCGGACATAATCCTCGCCGAGCACTTCGAGCATGGCCGAGCGCGTCTGGCGCGCGATGACCGCAAGCGGGATCGTCGCTAGCACGATGGTCGGCAGGATCAGGTAGGTCACCGCAGACTTGAAGGCGCCCGCCTGTCCGGAGATCAGGCTGTCGATCAGCATGAAGCCGGTGACCTGCGGGAAGAAGTACATCAGCGAGATGCGTCCCGAGACCGGCGTCCAGCCGAGATAGCCGGAAAAGAAGATGATGAGCAGCAGGCCCCACCAGAAGATCGGCATGGAGTAACCGACAAGCGCGGCCCCCATGATCGACTGGTCGAGCCAGGTCCCCCGTTTCACTGCGGCGAGCACGCCGGCGGGAATGCCGAGCAGAACCGCGACGATGATGGCGCAAAGCGCCAGTTCCAGCGTTGCCGGGAAGAGCTGCAGGAAGTCCTCGAGCACCGGCCGCTTCGTCACGATGGACGAACCGAAGTCGCCCGTCACGAGACCGCCGAGATAGTCGAAATACTGGACATAGATGGGCCGGTCGAGGCCGAGCTGGTGCATGAGCTCGGTATGCCGTTCCGGTGCCATGACGCGTTCGCCCGACATCAGCATGACCGGGTCGCCCGGCAGAAGTCGAATGAAGGAGAACGCGATCAGCGATACCCCGATGAACGTAGGTATCAGGACGGCAAGCCGTCCGAAGATAAAGCGAAACATGGGAGCCAATCCCTTCTTATTTTTTGAAAAACCGGCGGCCCGAATGTCTTCGGACCGCCGGCCATAGCACGCTCTTTGCGGCGTGCGGTCGTCGTATTAACCGATATTACTCGGCAATGTCCACGCCGTCGAAGACGAAGTCACCGAGCGGCGACTGGACGAAGCCCGAAACCTTCTTGCTCATCGGAACGACGGCAAGCGAATGGTCGAGGGTGTTCCAGGGCGCTTCGCGCTTGAAGATGATCTGGGCCTCTTCATAGAGCTTGGTGCGCTCTGCGACGTCGGAGGTTTCCTTCGCCTTCGTCATCAGGTCGTCGAATTCCTTGTTGCACCACTGCGCACGGTTGTTGCCGCCGACGGCGTCGCAGCCGAGCAGGGTGTCAAGGAAGTTGTCCGGGTCGCCGTTGTCGCCCGTCCAGCCGAGGATGGCCGCACCGTCGCGGTCCTTGGCAGACGAGAGCTTCAGGTATTCGGCCCATTCGTAGGAGACGATCTCGGCGGTGACGCCGATCTTGGCGAGGTCGGCCTGCATCAGTTCAGCTGCACGGCGGGCGTTCAGCATGTACGGACGGGCAACCGGCATCGCCCAGATCTTCATCTTGAGATCCTTGACGCCGGCGTCTTCGAGCATCTTCTTGGCCGCATCCGGATCGTACTTGTCGTCTACGACGGCATCATTGTACGACCACATGGTCGGCGGGATCGGGTTCTTGGCAACCGTTGCCGCGCCCTGGAAGACGGCATCGACGATGGCCTGGCGGTTGACGGCCATGTTGAGAGCCTTGCGGACCTCGACCTTGTCGAACGGCGGAACCAGCGTGTTGTAGGCGAGGTAGGCGACGTTCAGGCCGGCCTGCTCGGAAACGTGCAGGTTCGGATCAGCCTTCAGCTCGGCGACGTCGGCAGCGTTCGGGTAGGACATCAGGTGGCATTCGCCGGCCTTCAGCTTCTGCGCGCGAACGGCAGCGTCGGTCGTGATCGCGAAGACGAGATCGTCGATCTTCTGCTTGCCGCCCCAATAGTCGGGGTTGGCCTTGTAGCGGATGGCGGCATCCGGCTGGTAGGCGACGAAGGTGAACGGACCAGTGCCCAGCGGCTGCTGGTTCATCAGTTCCATCTTGCCGTCAGCCTGAAGCTTGTCGGCATATTCCTTCGAAACGATCGAGATGAAGGGCATGCCGAGGTTGGCGAGCAGCGGCGCTTCCGGACGCTTCAGCGTGATCTTGACCGTCAGGTCGTCGACCTTTTCGATCTTGTCGATAACGTCAGGCAGGCCCATGCCGGCGAAATACTCCCAGGAAGCGCCGGGAACGTACTTGTTCCACGGATTGTCGGCCTTGTACTGGCGCTCGAAGGAGAAGATCACGTCGTCGGCGTTCAGTTCACGCGACGGGGTGAAATATTCGGTCGTCTGGAACTTCACGCCCTTGCGCAGGTGGAACGTATATTCCTTGCCGTCGGCGGAGATTTCCCAGGTTTCAGCCAGCGCCGGCTCCAGCTCGGTCGTGCCGCGCTTGAATTCGACCAGGCGGTTGTAAACCGTGTGTGCTGCGGCGTCGAAGGTCTGACCGCCCGTGTAGAGACCGGGGTCAAAGCCTTCCGGCGACGCTTCCGAGCAATAAACAAAGGTCTTCGACCAGGCGGCCGTAGCCATCAGCGAGGCAACAGCCGTCGCCGCGAGAAGAGTAGTAAGCTTTTTCATAGTGAGCTTCCCAGGTTTGCTTTTTTGTTCTCTTGTTGCGGGCTCGGGTGCATTTCCAGCCCCGGCTTGCGCGGATGGAACGACATTTGCCGCGTGATTGCAATAAGTCCGCAAACAATTTTGTCCAATCGGAAAAAATTACGGAACTTTATTCTCCACAGCATTCGAAACCGCTTTAAAAGCGCAACGAATCGGCAATCAACCCTTGGTCAATCCCCACCACCCCTGATAGCGGCGACGCGGTGCGCGTGTCATAACGGGACGACGAGGCAAGAGGGGCTGCCCTTTTCTGCTTCCTCCCGTGGCGGCGGGGCGAAGCGAAAAAGAAAGGGCAGCCCCTCTTTCGTTTTCAGCCTTTGTTTCCAAAGGCTTGACCATGTCGCCCTAAAAAAAATGCTCTCCCCCGCGAAATTGTCCCGCAAAACCCTTTGCCGCCAGAGATTGCGGCGCTAGATTCGTTTTGTGGATTCTGGGGGTGGAGACCACGTGCCCGTGTTGAACAGACATTATAGACGGTACGATTTTGAAGGCGATCTTGAGAAGGCTCTCAATCGCGTCGATTTCTTTCGTATATTTCACACCATGGCGCTGCGTTACGATTTCGAGCACTTCGGCGTGCTGCAACTCGTCAACGAGCACGAAACGAGCCATCTCGCCACGCGCCTGATGCTGCACGATCTGCCGGCAGGCCTGGCGGAGACCTATGACAAGCGGCACCGCCTCAACGATTCCACGCTGTTCAAGAGCTTCTACAAGTCGACGATCTCGACTGTCTGGCGCAGCGTCGATCATTTCGAGAACGGTTCGCGCGAGGGCTCCGACTTCCTCGACCAGATCGGTTTCGACATGGCGCTGTCCATTCCCGTGCATTCGGTGAACGGCACGCGCTATGCGGTGCTCTTCCTCGGTGACGGCGACGACATCGACCGCCGCGAGCACTACGAGATCTGCTATGAGGCCAACTGCGCCTTCGACTACTTCCACCGCCAGGTGCTCGCCAACAAGGCCGGCATGG
>NZ_CAMLFY010000127.1 GCF_946479415.1 uncultured Shinella sp.
GGCGAACCAGGATCATTCGGTGCGGCTGACGCAGCTGCGTGACGCCTTTTTCGGCCTGCCGGAAGACCAGCGTGCGGCACTGCATCTCGTCGCCATCGAAGAGCTTTCCTATCAGGAGGCGGCCGATACGCTGAAGATCCCGGTGGGCACGCTGATGTCGCGCGTCGCCCGTGCCCGCGAGCGGCTGCGCACTTTCGAACAGAGCGGCCCGGCCGCGACCGTCACCCATCTCAGAATCGTCGGAGGCACTGGCGATGACAAGCAATGATCCCATTCTCGAGGCCGATCTCAACGCCTATGTCGACGACCAGCTTGCCGTCGGCCGGCGCATCGAGGTGGAAGCCTATCTTTCCGAACGGCCCGATACCGCCGCCCAGATCATGAAGGACCTGCGTGTGTGCGACGAATTGCGCCTGGCACTGGCCGACCACCGCACCGTAACGCGGCAGGAAACCCGCGAGGCCGCGCGCCTGCTTGAGCGCGCGCTGTCGCGCCGCCGCGTCTTCGGCTTCCTGCGCCGCGCCGCCACCATCGCGCTGTTCGTCGCCGCCGGCTGGATTGCTCATGCAGCCTTCGGTCCCTTCGGCGCAACCGAGGTGGTGGCATCGACGCCGCCTCCGGCCTTCGTGGAGGAGGCGGTGCGGGCGCACAAGACCACGCTCCTGCGCGATTCCATGGCATCGCAGCCGGAGACGGAAAGCTTCGATCCCGCCGAAATCCGTTCTGCGACTGCGATCGTGCTGCCGGATTTGCCGAAGGGCTGGGGCGTCGTCGATACGCAGGTCTTCCCCTCGGCCTTCGGCCCGAGCGTCGAGCTGGTGCTGGAGCCCCGCAAGGACGAGCGCCTGTCGCTCTTTGCCGTGCGCCCCGGCTCGTTTGCCGTGCAGCATGTGCTGCTCTTCCACGCCGACAATGCCCGCGCTGCCTATTGGCAGATCGGCGATGTCGCCTATGCGCTGGTGTCGGAAAGCCGCAAGGCCGACGACCTGGCCGAAACCGCGCGGGACCTCTCCCGCACGCTCTACTGATCAACCGTTTCCAGAAGGAGATTTCAGATGGAACCCGTACAACAGCGATTTGGCTATGGCGCGCAGGCGCAGTCGGCCGCCCTCTTCGACGAGGGCCTGCGCCAGCACATGCTGCGCGTTTACAATTACATGGGCGCCGGCCTCGTCATCACCGGCCTCGTCGCCTTCATCGTCGGCTCGACGCCGGCGCTCTACGTTCCGATCTTCTCCTCCCCGCTCAAGTGGGTGGTGATGCTCGCCCCTCTCGCCTTCGTCTTCTTCTTCTCGTTCAAGATCCAGACGATGTCGGCCAGCACCGCACAGATGACCTTCTGGGCCTTCTGCGCCGTCATGGGCCTGTCGCTCGCCTCGGTGTTCCTCGTCTTCACCGGCATGAGCATCGCGCGCACCTTCTTCATCGCCGCCACGATGTTCGGCGCGACCAGCCTCTACGGCTATGTGACGAAGCGTGACCTGTCGAAGGTCGGCTCATTCTTGATGATGGGCCTGATCGGCGTCGTCATCGCCTCGATCGTCAACATCTTCCTCGGCTCGAGCGCGCTGCAGTTCGCGATTTCCGTGATCGGCATCGTCGTCTTCGTCGGCCTGACTGCCTGGGATACCCAGAACATCAAGGAACAGTATGCCGAGAACATCGACCAGGAATCGCGCCAGAAGATGGCTGTGTTCGGCGCGCTCTCGCTCTACCTGAATTTCGTCAACATCTTCCAGTTGCTGCTGAATTTCACGGGCGAACGCGAATAGTTTTCGTGCATGATTTCAAAGGGAACGGCGGGGCTTGGCTCCGCCGTTTCTTTTTGTCTTTGGCAGGAAAACCGGAAAGGATGATGAGGCGGCTCGGCGTGATCGATGACGATGGACGTGGAATACAAACTCAGGTTACGGCCTTGACGCCCTCGAGGATCAGCGTCGTGGCGATATCGGCATATTCATCGCGCGTCACCGGCCCGTTGGGGCGGAACCACATATAGACCCAGTTCATCATGCCGAAGAGCGACATGGTGACGGGCATCAAGAGCGGGCGATCCTTGTTGAGATCGGGATTGATGTCGCGGATGACGCCGGAGAAGCGCTTGACGATCCGTCGCTCGATGGCCTGCAATTCGGAGAGCTGTTCGGGCGAGAGCGCGCTGGTGCCGTTGAGCTGCACCTTGTGTTCGTTGTCGCGGCCTTCGTAGTTGGCCAGAACCGCTTTCACCAGCAGGCGCAGCCGCGCCTGCGGAGCGATATCCGGCTGGTCGGCGGCTTCGATGGCGCTTTCAAGTTCCGAAAGATGCGTGCGCACGATGTCGAAGATCAGAGCGTCCTTGCTCGGATAGTAGTGATAAAGCAGGGCCTTGGAGACATTGCTGTGCGAGGCGATCTGCGACATGGACGCCTTTTCCATGCCCATCTCGGCGAACACCGCCGCGGCACTCGACAGAATGCCACGCTGTTTTTCCTCGAAATCGACTGCGCGCGTGCGTGCCATGGTTCCTGCTCTGCTCATTTGGCTTCAAAGCCGCGTCGGAAGGGCGGCTGCCCTCCCTATACACAGTCAAGCCGGTGCCGGGCTATCCCGGTGCTTCACTCTTTGGGTCGGTTGTCGACCACCCGTTTCGCCTTGCCCTCCGAGCGGGCGACGCCGCCCGGCTCGTGCACGGTGATCTTGGTGGAGACGCCGACGATGCTCTTGATGTGATGGGCGAGTTCCTTGGCCGATCCGGCGCGGGCACCCTCGTCCGCCATCTCGATTGTACATTCGACATGAACCGTCATGTTGTCCATACGGCCCGACCGCGTCAGCTCGATCTGGAAATGCGGGGCAAGGCCGCGGCATTTCAGGATTTGCTCCTCGATCTGCGTCGGGAAGACGTTGACGCCACGCAGGATCATCATGTCGTCGGAGCGGCCGGTGACCTTTTCCATGCGCCGCATGGAGCGGGCGGTGCCGGGCAGCAGGCGGGTCAGGTCGCGCGTGCGGTAGCGGATGATCGGCAGGCCTTCCTTGGTGAGCGTGGTGAACACCAGTTCGCCGATCTCGCCATCCGGCAGCACTTCGCCAGTCTCGGGATGGATGATCTCGGGATAGAAATGGTCTTCCCAGATATGCAGGCCATCCTTCGTCTCGACGCATTCATTGGCGACGCCGGGACCCATGACCTCGGACAGGCCGTAGATATCGACGGCATGCATGTCGAAGGCCTGCTCGATTTCCTCGCGCATAGCGTTCGTCCAGGGCTCGGCACCGAAGATGCCGACGGCGAGCGAGCTTTCACGCGGATCGATGCCGTGTTTGCGGAATTCGTCGAGGATGGAGAGCATGTAGGAGGGGGTGACCATGATGATGCGCGGCTTGAAATCCTGCATCAGGGTGACCTGGCGCTCCGTCATGCCGCCGGAAATCGGCACGACGGTGCAGCCGAGCTTTTCGGCGCCGTAATGTGCGCCAAGACCGCCGGTGAACAGGCCGTAGCCATAGGCGACATGCACGATGTCACCGGCGCGGCCGCCCGAGGCGCGGATGGAGCGGGCAACGACCGTCGCCCAGGTGTCGATATCGTTTTTCGTATAGCCGACAACGGTCGGCTTGCCTGTCGTGCCGGAGGAGGCGTGGATGCGGGCGAGCTTTTCACGCGGCACGGCGAACATGCCGAAGGGATAGGTGTCGCGCAGGTCCTTCTTGGTGGTGAAGGGGAATTTCGCGAGATCGGACAGCGTCTTCAGGTCCGAAGGATGCACGCCCGCCTCGTCGAAGCGATTGCGGTAGAAGGGGGAGTTTTCGTAGGCGTGGGTCAGCGACCACTTCATGCGCTGAAGCTGCAGCCCGGAAATCTCGTCGCGGGAGGCGGTCTCTATCGGCTCGAGGTCTCCGGGGCGGGGGGACAGGTCTTCCATGAATTCTCCTCCAAGAATACGGGCAAGAATGGGGGGTGATCTGCCTCACTCCGGCAGATGCGTGCCCTTGACTGTTCGCGAGTGGCCGCGGAATTCCGCGACGGGCTCGCCCTCCTGATTGGTGATGCGGATATCGTAGATGCCGCCGCGCCCGCGGCGCGATACTTCGCGCGCCGTTGCCGTCAGCCGGTCGCCCTTGAAGGCCGGTGCGAGGAACGTCACCGAACAGTGCTGGGCGACGGTGCGCTGGTTGTAGGTGTTGCAGGCGAAGGCGAAAGCCGAATCCGCCAGTGTAAACATGTAGCCGCCGTGGCAGGTGCCGTGGCCGTTGGTCATGATCTCGGCGACGGTCATGGCGATGGTGGCCTCGCCAGGGGCGATGGAGACGAGCTCCATGCCGAGATGGCGGGTGGCGTTGTCGTCGTCCCACATCGCTCTGGCGCAGGCTTCGGCGAGTGCTTGCGGAGAAAGGCTGGCGGCACTCATTTGCCTTTGAACTCCGGCTTGCGCTTTTCGAGGAAGGCGGAGACGCCCTCGGCATAGTCGGCGCTGCCGCCGGCCTCGCGCTGCAGGTCGCGTTCGAGGTCGAGCTGCTGGTCCAGCGAATTGGTCGCGGCCGCCTGGATGGCGCGTTTCGTCATGCCGAGGCCGCGTGTCGGGCCGGCGGCGAGGCGGGTGGCGAGCGCGCTTGCCTCTTCCATCAGCTTGTCGTCATCGACGGCGCGCCAGATCAGGCCCCAGTCGGCGGCGGTTTCCGCACCGAGCGGTTCGGCCGTCAGCGCCAGCGCCTTGGCGCGGGCCTCGCCGATCAGGCGCGGCAGGCTCCAGGTGCCGCCGGAATCCGGCACAAGGCCGATCTTGGCGAAGGCCTGGATGAAGCGGGCGGAGCGGGCGGCAAAGGTAATGTCGCAGGCGAAGGCGATGTTGGCGCCCGCGCCGGCAGCCACACCGTTGACGGCGCAGATAACAGGCTTTTCGAGGCTGCGGATCAGGCGCAGCAGCGGATTGTAGAAGGTCTCGATGGTATGGCCGAGATCCGGCGCGCCCTTCTTCGGGTCGCGGTCGCCGAGATCCTGCCCGGCGCAGAAGCCGCGGCCGGAACCGGTCAGCAGCACCGCACGGACGGCGTCATCCGTGTGCGCCCGCTCGAAGCCGGCGCGCAGCGCAAGATGCATCTCGTCGTTGAAGGCGTTGAGCTTGTCGGGGCGGTTCAGCGTGAGGGTGAGAACGCCATCGGCAAGCGCCGACAGAATGGTGTCGGAATTGGACATTTTTCCTCCCTGTCGCCCTTCCCAGCGGCGACCGTAAAAAAAACTCTTGCATAAACCGACCGGTCAGTCAATTATAAAAGCACTGACTGGGAGGACAGATCATGACCGCACTTTTCGAGCGCCATCGCCCGACGCTGGACGCCGCCTTGCAGGCCGCCGCCAAGCGCGATTTCTGGTCCGCCTATCCCGAGGTGCCGAGCGGCAAGATCTATGGTGAGACGGCCAAGGACGACGGTCTTGCGGCCTACAAGGCGCGCCTTGGCCGGTCCTTCACACTCACCGATCATCCCTCCGAAGGCACCGTTGGAGCGGAAGTCTCGCCTTACGGACCTTCCCTCGGCATCACCTATCCTGCGGTCTCCGTGGACATGCTTGTCTCGGCCTCGCGTGCCGCCGCGCCGCAATGGGCCGCTGCCGCGCCGGAAACCCGCGTCGGCATCTGCCTCGAGATCCTCGCCCGCCTCAATGCGCGCAGCTTCGAAATGGCCAATGCCGTTATGCACACGACGGGCCAGGCCTTCGCTATGGCTTTCCAGGCCGGCGGCCCGCATGCGCAGGATCGCGGCCTCGAAGCTGTTACCTATGCCTATGCCGAGATGACCCGCACGCCGGCAACCGCGACGTGGACCAAACCGCAGGGCAAGGGCGAGCCCATCGTCATGGAAAAGCACTGGCGCATCGTGCCGCGCGGCGTTTCGCTCGTCATCGGCTGCAACACGTTCCCGACCTGGAACAGCTATCCGGGCCTGTTCGCCAGCCTTGCCACCGGCAACACCGTCATCGTCAAGCCGCATCCCGCTGCGATCCTTCCGCTTGCCATCACCGTCGAGATTATCAGGCAGGTGCTGGTGGAAGAAGGCTTTGCCGCCGATATCGTGCTGCTCGCCGCCGATGCGCCCGGTTCGGAGATCACCAAGAACCTTGTGCAGCACCCTGCCGTCGCTATCGTCGATTACACCGGTTCCAACAGTTTTGGCGCATGGGTGCGCGACAATGCCGGGAGCGCCGACGTCTATACCGAAGAGGCGGGTGTCAATTCCATCGTCATCGGCGCCACCGACAATTTCGCCGGCATGTGCGGCAATATCGCCTTTTCGCTATCGCTCTATTCCGGCCAGATGTGCACGGCCCCGCAGAATATCTTCGTCCCGCGCGGCGGCATCGAGACGAATGAGGGGCATAAGAGTTTTGACGAAGTGGTGTCCGGTATCTCCGCTGCCGTCGATGAGCTGCTCTCCGATCCGGCCCGCGCAGCCGGCGTCTGCGGCGCCATCGCCAATCCCGTGACGCTCGCCCGTATTTCCACCGTTCGCTCGCTCGGTCGTCTGGTGCGCGATTCCGCGCCGATTGACGGCCTCGATGATGCCCGCACCGCGACACCGCTGATCCTCGCCGTCGATGCGGCCGATAGCGAAACCTATGCGGAAGAACGCTTCGGCCCCATCGCCTTTGTCGTCGCGGTCGACGACGTCGCCGATGGCGTGAGCCGCGCGGCTGAACTGGCCGAGCGCAAAGGCGCGATCACCGCCGCCCTCTACGCCACCGACGAGGCGCAGATCCTTGCCGCCGCCGACCGGTTCGCAGAGGCGGGTGTCAATCTTTCGGTCAACCTGACCGGCGGCATCTATGTCAACCAGAGCGCCGCCTTCAGCGATTTCCACGTCACCGGTGCCAATCCGGCCGGCAATGCCAGCCTGACGGATGCGGCTTTTGTCGCCAACCGGTTCCGCGTGGTCATGTGGCGCCGCCCCGCGGCGGCGTGAGAGGAGTTTTCGTTTTAATCCTTTGTCTTTGTTGGGAGGAGAAACCGACATGAAATTTTCGCTTACCACCACCGCGCTTGCGCTCGTCCTGGGCCTTGCAGCACCCGCACTCGCTGATATCAAGATCGGCGCGACCGTCTCGGAAACCGGCCCGGCATCCTTCCTCGGCGATCCCGAGGCCAAGACGCTGAAGCTGCTGGTCGAGGAGATCAACGCGGCCGGCGGCGTCAACGGCGAGAAGCTGGAACTCGTCATCTATGATGACGGCGGTGACCCGAACAAGGCGCGCACCTTCGCCACGCGCCTCGTCGAAGACGACGAAGTGGTGGCGGTGATCGGCGGTACGACGACCGGCACCTCCATGGCTATCATCCCGGTCTTCGAGGATGCCGAAGTGCCCTTCATCTCACTCGCCGGTGCCATCGAAATCATCGATCCGGTAAAACCCTATACCTTCAAGACGCCGCACACCGACCGCATGGCCTGCGCGAAAATCTTCGAAGACATGAAGAAGAACGGCATCACCAAGATCGGCATGATTTCCGGCTCCGATGGTTTCGGCGCCTCCATGCACAAGCAGTGCCTCGCCATCATCGGCGACTACGGCATCGAGGTACTGGCCGACGAGACCTACGGGCCGACTGACGCCGACATGACGCCGCAGCTCACCAATATCAAGGGCAAGGAGGGCATCCAGGCCGTGCTGAACCCCGGTTTCGGCCAGGGACCGGCCATCGTGACGCGCAACTATGCCCAGCTCGCCGTCGGCCTGCCGCTCTACCAGTCGCATGGGGTGGCTTCTGACGGTTTCATCGAGCTTGCCGGCGCGGAAGCGGCCGAAGGCGTGCGCCTGCCGGGCACGGCGCTGCTCGTCGCAAAGCTGCTGCCGGAAAGCGATCCGCAGCGCGCCGTCGTCAACGCCTACAAGGAAGCCTATGAGAAGGCGACCGGCAAGCCGGTCTCGACCTTCGGCGGTTATGCCCATGATGCGCTGCGCATCCTCGTCGATGCGCTGAAGCGTGCCGGCAGCGCCGAGCCGTCGAATATCCGCGATGCCATCGAAGGCACCAAGGGTCTCGTGGGCACCACGGGCACCGTCACCATGACGGCCGAGGATCATCTCGGCCTCGACCTCTCGGCCTTCCGCATGCTTGAGATCGAAAAGGGCGGCTGGAAGATCGTCGAGTAATCGAGCCTGCCGGCCCGCGTCTTCAAGGCGCGGGCCGGCGGATACCGTCGTGCGCGAAGCGGAGGCATCCATGCCCGAACTCCTGCAATTTCTCCTGTCCGGGATCACGGTCGGCGCTGTCTATGCGCTGGTCGCGCTCGGCTTCACGATCATCTACAATGCCTCCGACGTCGTGAACTTCGCCCAGGGCGAGTTCGTCATGCTCGGTGGCATGATCACTTTCTTCGCGCATGCCGCCGGCCTGCCGTTGCCGCTCGCCGCGCTGATCGCCATCATCGTCACCTCGGCGGTGGGCGTGGCGCTCAACAAGCTCGCCATCGAGCCGGCCCGCGGCGCGCCCGTCGTCTCGCTGATCATCATCACCATCGGCGCGTCGATCTTCATTCGCGGTGCCACGCAGCTCGTCTTCGACAAGCAGCTTCATCGCTTCCCGTCCTTCTCCGGCGACCAGCCGATCCTGATCGGCGGCGCGACCATCCTGCCGCAGAGCCTGTGGGTCATTGCCGGCGCGCTCGCCGTCTTCCTCTGTCTCTGGCTGTTCTTCACGCGCACGCTGATCGGCCGCGCCGTGCTGGCGACGGCCAACAATCGCGTCGCCGCCCAGCTCGTCGGCATCAACACCAATTATGTGATGACGCTTTCCTTCGCCATGTCTGCCGCCATAGGCGCGCTCGCCGGCGTGCTGGTGACGCCGATCACGCTGACGGGCTACGATGTCGGCCTCGCGCTGGCGCTGAAGGGCTTTGCCGCCGCCATGCTCGGCGGCATGGGCAACCCCAAGGGCGCGCTGGTCGGCGGCTTGTTGCTCGGCATTCTCGAAGCGATGACGGCCGGTTACATCAGCTCGCAATACAAGGATGCGGCGGCTTTCGTCGTCATCCTCGCCGTGCTCTTCGCCATGCCGCAGGGCCTGTTCGGCCGCAAGTCGACGGATCGGGTGTGATCATGCGGCTCTCCAGCAAGGCTACGACGCTCCTCATCCTCGCCGCGGTCATCGCGATCGCGCCGGTCTTCTTCCCGTCCTCCTACTATTTCCGGGTGGGGTCGCTGATCTTCGTCAACGGCCTGGCGGTGACGGGCCTTGTCATCCTGATCGGCTATGCCGGACAGATCAGCCTGGGCCATGCTGGGTTTGCTGGCATCGGCGCCTATGCCTGCGCGCTGGCACCGGTTCATCTCGGCCTGCATCCCGCGTTGGCCGCCTTGCTTGGCGCCGTGCTTTCCGCAGCTATCGCCTTCCTCGTCGGCCGGCCGATCCTGCGCCTCAAGGGCTATTATCTCGCCGTCGCCAGCCTCGGCTTCGGCATCCTCGTCTCGATGGTGCTCTCCAACGAGGCGCAACTGACCGGCGGGCCTGACGGCATGGCGGTGCCGGAGCTTGGCCTGCGCGGCGCGCTGAAGGCCATCGGCATCGATCTCTCGAACACCGAGTTCTGGTATGCCTTCTCCGGCTTCGTGCTGGTGCTGGGCGCCTGGCTCGCGCTTAATCTCTACCATAGTCCGACCGGCCGCGCCCTTCGCGCCCTGCACGGTTCGGAGATCGCGGCGCGCACGGTCGGTGTCGATGTCGCGCACTACAAGCTCGTCGCTTTCGTCCTCTCGGCGGTCTATGCCTCGGTGTCCGGTTCGTTGCTCGCCTTGCAGAACAAGTTCATCACGCCTGATGTCGCCGGCTTCATGCATTCCATCGAGATGGTCACCATGACGGTGCTCGGCGGGGCCGGCTCCGTGCTCGGCGCAATCCTGGGGGCCGCAATCCTGACGACGCTGCCGCAGGTGCTGACGATCTTCCAGGAATACGAACAGCTCATGCTCGGCCTGGTCATGATGCTCGTGATGATTTTCATGCGTGAGGGCCTGCTGCCCTCCATCGCGCGCCGTATCCGGGGGAGGGGGGAATGAGCCTGCTTCAGATCGAAGGCCTGGGGATCGATTTCGGCGGCCTGCGCGCCGTCAACGATGTCGGCTTCTCCTTGAAACCCGGCGAAATCGTCTCCGTCATCGGCCCGAACGGTGCCGGCAAAACGACGCTGTTCAACATGATATCAGGCGTCTATGCCCCGGCGCGCGGCCGCGTCGTGCTCGACGGTGAGGATGTCACGCGCATGCCGCCGCATCTTCTGGCGCGCCGCGGTCTGTCGCGCACCTTCCAGAACCTGCAGATCTTCCAGTCGATGAGCGTTCTGGAAAACGCCGTCGCCGGTCATCATCTGCATGAGCGCGGCTCGGTGCTTGCCGATCTCTTCGCGCTGCCTGCCGCGCGCCAACGCAGCAAGGCCTCGGAGGAGAGTGCCCGCGCATTGCTCGACCGTGTCGGCCTTGGCCGCGCCGCCGAGCAGGAGGCGGGTTCGCTGTCCTATGGTGCGCTGAAACGGCTGGAAATCGCCCGTGCGCTGGCGCTGAAACCGCGCGTGCTGCTGCTCGATGAGCCTGCCGCCGGCTGCAATGCCGTCGAGACGGAGGAGATTGATCACCTCATCGCGCAGGTTGCCGCCGAAGGCGTGTCGATCCTGCTGGTGGAGCATGACATGAAGATGGTCATGCGCATTTCCAACCATATCGTGGTGCTTGATCACGGCGAGAAGATCGCCGAAGGCGAGCCGGCGGCGATTACGCGCGATCCGCGCGTCATCGAAGCCTATCTCGGTGCCCAGGCGACGGAGGCGAACCATGCTGACGGTTGAGGGACTGCGCTCGCGCTACGGCCGCATCGAGGTGCTGCACGGCATCGACCTCGATGTCGCCTCAGGCGAGATCGTCACGGTGGTCGGTGCCAATGGTGCGGGCAAGACGACGCTCCTGAAATGCCTCTCCGGCATCCAGCCGGTTTCGGCGGGCTCCATCCTGTTTCGCGGCGAGGCGCTGACCACGGTTTCCGCGCACCGCCGCGTGCAGCGCGGCCTTGCCCAGTCGCCCGAGGGACGGCAGATCTTCACCAATCTGACGGTCGAGGAGAACCTGCGCCTCGGCGCCTATCTCTTCGCCGACGAGAAGGTGGACCGCGACATGCAGGATGCGTTCGTCATGTTCCCGATCCTCAAGGAGAAGCGGAACCTCGCGGCCGGCGGCCTGTCCGGTGGGCAACAACAGATGCTGGCGATCGCGCGTGCGCTGATGGCACGCCCCTCCTGCCTGTTGCTCGACGAGCCAAGCATGGGCCTTGCCCCCATCCTCGTCGCGCAGATCTTCGACGTGGTCAAAAGCATGAAGGCGCTCGGCGTCACCGTACTGCTGGTCGAGCAGAACGCTTTTGGCGCGCTTTCCGTCGCTGACCGGGGTTATGTGATGGAGACGGGGCGCATCACCATGTCCGGCCCCGCCGCCGAGTTGATTGCGGATGAACGCATCCGCGCCGCCTATCTGGGAATCTGAGATCATGACCGTCACCATCGCCCGCGAAGGTTCCATCGCCGTCGTCACCGTCGACAATCCGCCCGTCAACGCGCTGTCGCAGGCGCTGCGCCAGGCGCTTGTTGAGGCGGTCACGGAATTGGATGCGGATTCGATGGTGAAGGCCGTGATCCTGATCTGCGCCGGCCGCACCTTCATTGCGGGTGCCGATGTCAGCGAATTCGGCAAACCGCCGCAGCCGCCGCATCTGCCGGATGTCGTGGCGGCTATCGAGGGGGCGAAGAAACCCTGGGTCGCTGCTATTCATGGCAGCGCGCTCGGCGGCGGCCTCGAAGTGGCGCTCGGCTGCGCCTACCGTATCGCCGTGCCCTCCGCCAGCCTTGGCCTGCCGGAAGTCAAGCTCGGCATCATTCCCGGCGCCGGCGGCACGGTGCGTCTGCCGCGCCTGATCGGTGCGGCCGCGGCCGTCGATCTGGTGACGGGCGGCAGCCCGCTCAGTGCGAAGAAGGCGGAAGGCCTCGGGCTTGTCGATGCCATCATTGATGGAGATTTGCGCGCGGGCTCTGTCGCTTTCGCTGAGGGCATCGCGGAAAAACCGCTGTCGCAGCCGATCTCCAGCCGCGCGGTTCCGGCCGTCGAAGCCGGCTTCTGGGAGAGCGCCGAAAAGGCCGTCGCGGCCAAGGCGAAGCGCGAGATCGCGCCGCTGCGCGCGCTCGCCTCCATCCGCAAGGCCTGCGAGACGGATTTCGTCGACGCCATGGCCTTCGAGCGCGAAACCTTCCTTGCTCTGCGCGGCTCCGAACAGGCCGCAGCCCTGCGCCATGTCTTCTTCGCCGAGCGCGCAGCACCCCGCCCGCCGGAACTCGCCGGCATCGCCCCGCGCGACGTCTGCTCAGCGGCCGTGATCGGCGGCGGCACGATGGGGGCAGGCATTGCCGCGGCCCTGCGCGATGCCGGCCTTCCGGTGGTGCTGATCGAGCGCGACGCCATCGCGGTCGAGCGCGGGCTTGCCAATGTGAGGGCGATTTATGATGGCTCCGTCAAGCGCGGACGCCTGACGCAGATGGTTGCTGACCAGCGTATGGCCGGTGTGACCGGCGGCGATGATTACGGCCTGCTTGCCGATACGGATCTCGTCATCGAGGCCGTTTTCGAGGATCTCGCCGTCAAGCGCGCGGTCTTTGAGAACTTGTCGACGGTCTGCCGCGCGGATGCGGTGCTCGCCACCAATACCTCTTATCTCGATCCCGGCGC
>NZ_CAMLFY010000128.1 GCF_946479415.1 uncultured Shinella sp.
CGACCATGGAGGCGACGACGACCATGGCGAGCGACATCATGATGGTCTGGTTGATACCGGCCATGATAGTGGGCAGCGCCAGCGGCATCTGCACGTTCCTGAGCTTCTGCCAGCCGGAAGACCCGAAGGCGTCTGCGGCCTCCAGAACCTCCTTGTCGACGAGCCGGATGCCCAAGTTGGTCAGGCGGATCATCGGCGGTACGGCATAGATGACGACCGCGATGAGGCCCGGCACCTTGCCGATGCCGAAGATCATGACGACGGGGATGAGATAGACGAAACTCGGCATCGTCTGCATCACGTCGAGGATCGGGTTGACGAAGCCTTGCACCCGGTCTGACCGGGCCATGAGGATGCCGATCGGAATGCCCACCAGGATGGCGATGAACGTACAGACCGTCACCATGGCGAGCGTCACCATCGTGTCGTTCCAAAGACCCAGCAACCCGATGGCAAGCATCGAGAGGGCGGTGCCGATGGTGATCCTGATGTTGCGGCTGCCGAAATAGACGATCGCCAACATGATCAGAAGGATGATCGGCCAGGGCGAGCTGACGAAAAGCCGCTCGAGATAGTTCAGAAACCATTGCAGCGGCTGCACCATCGCATCGATGGCGTTGACATAGCTTCGAACGAGGGCCTTGAAGCCATCATCGACACTTTTTCTGACTGCACGGATACTGACGTCACTGAAGGCCGGAAATTTACAAAGAAAGTCTGGCAACGATTCGCATAGACCTGCCATTCCTGTCCCCTCTCTACCGGAAGTTATTGTCTCGCAACGCAATGTATTTTTGTTGCAACTGCGAACGAGACGGTGCGCACAGGGATATTCTTGTTCTGGTTCCCGGCTTGCAGTTCGTCATGACACGAACCACTGCATGTTACTGTGCTGTTTGCGACCTCTGCAGTTTCTTGATGCGCGGCGATAAGGATGCCGCTCGTTCAGGTCGCGGAAAGGGCCGGCAGCCGGGAAGGGCTGCCGGCGATCGGTTTAGAGAGCGGCCTTGACCTTCTCGGCGACCTCGGGGGAAACCCACTTGGTCCACATGTCGGGATAGGTTTCGAGGAAGTACTTCGCAGCATCCTCGTTCGTGCCCTGGTTGGCGTCCATCCAGGCGAGAACCTTGCCGACCGTGCCGTTATCCCATTGGCGGGTCTTCATATAGTCCATGGCAACGCCGGCCTTTTCGGAGAAGGCCTTGGTCACGACGGTGAAGACGTCGGAGGTCGGATAGGAGTTGACCTTCGGGTTTGCGCAGTCCGGAACGGCGGTGCAGGCATCCCAGTCGGCCTTGTTGTGGTCTACGCCGAAGGAGAGCTTGGTCATCTCGTACTTGCCGAGGATGGCCGTCGGTGCCCAGTAATAGCCGCGCCAGCCGGTCTTCTTTTCGAAGGCGTTCGCAATCGAGCCGTCGAGGCCGGCAGCCGAGCCCGTATCGACGAGCGTGAAGCCGTCCTTGTCGGCATCGAGTGCGCGGTAGAGGTTGTCCGTCGAGACCTGGCAGTTCCAGCCCGAGGGGCAATTGTGCACGGCGCCCTTGGAGGCGTCTTCCGGTGCCGGGAACAGTTCCGGATGCTTCAGCGCGTCCTGAACGGTCTTGATGTCTGGATGCTCGTCGGCGAGGAATTTCGGGATCCACCAGCCTTCCACGCCGCCCTCCGAGAGGAGGGGAGCGAGCTGGATGAGACGGCCTTCCTTGATGGCGGCGTCGAGCGGCGTGCGCACGGCGTTCACCCACATTTCGGGCGCGACATCAGGCTCGCCCTTTTCGTTCATGGAGGTGAAGGTCGGCATGGTGTCGCCGGTAACCAGCGTCACGGTGCAGCCGTAGCCGTTTTCGAGGATGATCTTGTCGACATGCGCGGCGACGCCGGCCGAGGCCCAGTTCATTTCGGCCATGGAAACTTCGCCGCACTCTGCGGCCTGGGCAGAACCGGCAAAGCCATAAAGGCCGGCAGCGATGATGGTGGAAGCAAGGAGCTTCTTCATGAGATTAAGACCTCCCAGTCTTGGATGCAGCAATCAACCCGGAAGGCAGCGCAGGCTACTGCGTTGTCCCGTCTGCCTGAAAGTCTAGCGACAGCCACGGAGGTTCGATGCCAGTGAGGCGAGCCAATCCCCCTGCTGAAAAGCGCCGATCCCTGTTTTTTTGTTCACCGGTGGAACCCTGTCACCGGAGACCTCTTGTCGTGCGCTACAGGGGCTAGCCTACGGGTTCTCATTGAGAAATCAACCTCCTGCGCGCCGTCTGGTGGCGCAGATAAGCCCGCAGCACTGCCGGGATGCTGGAAATCCGGCAACCGGACGGTGGAAAAATTTGGGCGTTTGCTCGCATTCGGGCAAATGTTCAAGGGTGCTTGAAGAGGCGGTTTACGATGGTCGTTGAATGCGGACATATCCTGTCCCGTCTGCGCCGCTTTGCCGTCCAAAAAAATATTTCGAAATTTTTCAAAAAAAGTCGCGATTCATCTTTGCTTAAGCTCCCGATAACGGTCCGGTAAGGATGTGCCGCTATTGGTTCCATCACGGCGGGAGACACCGCCGCCCGCTCCGGAAAGGTATTGCGTACCGGGGTGACTGGGCTTCGACGCGTGTTTGTCGAAAGCCGCCATGCGTATTTTGGCAAGCCGTGCATCACCGAAAGGGATGTACGGCTTTCGCCGTTTCAGGGCGTCGTTTTCCGAGAACGGATCCCGGTAGCAGGCAAAGAAAAACGCCGCCTCCCGGAGAGAGGCGACGTCGTATGCGAGCGGACCTGACGTCGCGCTCGAAGGATCAGCCGACGTTGCGCGTGCGGATGAAGCCGAGCGGGCCGAACGGCGCGTCCATGACGACGTTGCGCACGCGGGACTGGCTCTTGGGAGCGAAGCCGTTCCAGGCGATTTGTACGAAGTTCGGCTTGCTGAAGATGAACAGCATGGTCTTTGTCCTAAAAATCCGAAGCCACGCGCCTCGGCTGTCTGATGGTGTTGATATAGGCGCGGTCGGGCCAAAAGTCACGATCGTTCACGGCGCAAAATGTCGCAGAATGAACAGCAGATCAGCCCTGCGGATTTTGCATGACGGGCTGTTGCGGAAATACATCTGATTGCGGCCGCCGATTGCGGCAAGATTGCGGTAAATCAGGGCTTTTCGGCGGCGGAGCCGAATGCTAGGAGGGCGTCATGGTGAGATCGATCATGCTTCAGGGCACCGGCTCGGATGTCGGAAAAACGGTATTGGTGGCGGGGCTCTGCCGCATCGCCGCCAATCGCGGGCTGAAGGTGCGTCCCTTCAAGCCGCAGAACATGTCCAACAACGCCGCCGTTTCGGCCGATGGCGGCGAGATCGGCCGGGCGCAGTGGCTGCAATCGCTCGCCGCCCGCGTGCCGTCCTCCGTGCACATGAATCCGGTGCTCTTGAAGCCGCAGTCGGATGTCGGCAGCCAGATCATTCTGCAGGGCAACGTGTTCGGTCAGGCCAAAGGACGCGACTATCAGGCGCTGAAGCCGAAGCTCATGGGCGCGGTCATGGAAAGTTTCGGGATCATCAGCGAAGGCGCGGATCTCGTCGTCGTGGAAGGGGCGGGCTCGCCGGCGGAAATCAACCTGCGTGCCGGCGATATCGCCAATATGGGCTTTGCGACGCGGGCGAATGTGCCGGTCGTTTTGGTCGGCGATATCGATCGCGGCGGCGTCATCGCCTCGCTGGTCGGCACCCATGCCATCCTGCCGGAGGAAGACCGGCGCATGGTCACGGGCTATCTCATCAACAAGTTCCGTGGCGACGTCACGCTGTTCGACAGCGGTATTTCCGAGATAGCCCGCTTCACCGGCTGGCCCTGTTTCGGCGTCGTGCCGTGGCTGAAGCAGGCGGGCCATCTGCCGGCGGAGGATTCCGTCGTGCTGGAGCGGCTCGCCAAGGGTGGGGCAGGGGCATTGAAAGTCGCCGTGCCCGTCCTGCCGCGTATCGCCAATTTCGATGATCTCGATCCGCTCAAGGCCGAGCCACAGGTCGATCTGGTCTTCGTGCGGCCGGGCGAGCGGTTTCCGGCCGATGCCGGGCTCGTCGTGCTGCCCGGCTCGAAATCCACCATTTCCGACCTTCGCGATTTCCGCGCCGCCGGCTGGGACAGGGATCTTCATCTCCATATGCGCCGCGGCGGCCGCGTCATCGGCATTTGCGGCGGCTACCAGATGCTCGGCCAGCGCGTCACCGACCCGCTCGGCATCGAAGGCAGCGAGCGCGCGGTCGAGGGGCTGGGCCTTTTGGCCGTCGAAACCGAGATGGCGCCGGAAAAGACCGTGCGCAACAGCACCGCCCGCTCCCTGCAATATGACGTGCCGCTGGAGGGCTACGAAATCCATCTTGGCCGCACCACCGGCCCGGATGTGCTTCGTCCGTCCGTCAGCATCGATGGGCGGCCGGATGGCGCCGTTTCGGCCGACGGGCGGGTGATGGGCACCTATCTGCACGGGCTTCTGTCCAGCGATGCCTATCGCGCCGGGCTTCTCGCCGATTTCGGCATCGAGGGCGGCGGCTTCGATTACCGCGCAAGCGTCGATGCCGCGCTCGACGGCGTGGCGGCGGAGCTGGAATCGGTTCTCGATCCCGCCTGGCTCGACGCGCTTCTGCAACCCGCCTGATTAAATCAGCAGGCTCAAACGTACAGCCATCAGGTTCTCCGATGCCGCTCTGCCGCACCAAAGTTGCGCCAGAATTCGGTGCGAGGAGTGATGGAAATCCGCCCGGATGACCGGGCGCAGGCGCCCCGCGCGATCCAAAAGGGTGAGATATATGGGTTCTGGACCTCTCGCACGCTCCGTTCTGGCCGGTCTTCTCGGGCTGTCGCTGGCCGGCACGCCCGCCGTCGCCTTCGCGCAGGCCGCCACCGGCAAGGAAGCCGGCAGCGCCGGCAAGCGCTGGGAGGAGGAGTTTTCGCTCTGGCAGAAGGTCTCTTCCGGCAGCGATGTCGCCCAGTACGAGGGCTATCTGAAGCAATATCCCAACGGCACCTTCGCCTCCATGGCCCGCCTGCGCATCGCCGAATTGCAGGCCGCTGCCAAGGAGAAGCCCGCCAAGAGCGTGACCGCCGAGGCGGAAGCCAAGGCCAAGGCCGAGGAAGCAGCCGCCGCCGAAAAGGCCAAGGCGGACGAAGAAGCGAAGAAGGCGGCAGAGGCCAAGCAGGCGGAAGAAGCGCAGAAGGCCGCCGAGGCCGAAAAGGCCAAGGCTGAAGAGGAAGCCCGTAAGGCAGCCGAAGCGAAGAAGGCCGCAGATGAGGCCCAAAAGGCTGCCGAGGCCAAGAAAGCCGAAGAGGAGGCCCTGAAGGCAGCCGAGGCGAAGAAGGCTGCCGAAGAGGCGCAGAAGGCTGCCGAAGCGGAAAAGGCCAAGGCCGAACAGGAGGCTGCGCGCCTGAAGGCGGAAGCCGAGGCCAAGCAGGCCGAAGAAGCTGCTGCTGCCCGCAAGCTCGCCGAGGAAAAGGCTGCGGCCGAGGAAAAGGCAAAGGCGGAAGCCGCCGCTGCCGAGAAAGCCAAGGCGGAAGCGGCTGCGGCCGAGAAAGCAAAGGCTGAAGAGGCCGCCCGTCTGAAAGCAGAGACCGAGCAGAAGGAAGCCGAAGCCCGTGCGCTTGCCGAAAAGCAGGCGGCCGAAGCCGAGCGTCTGAAGGCGGAAGCGGATGCTGCCGCTGAAAAGGCCAAGGCGGAAGAAACCGCGCGTCTGAAGGCCGAGGCGGATCGCCAGAAGGCCGAAGGGGCTGCGGCTGCTGAGAAGGCCCGTGCCGAAGAGGAAGCGGCTGCCCGTCAGGAAGCCGAGGCCAAGCGCATCGAGGCCGAAAAGGTTGCCGCCGCCGAAAAGGCGAAGATCGAGGAAGAGGCCGCTGCCGCCCGCAAGCTGGCGCAGGAGAAGGCTGATGAAGTCGAGCGCCTGAAGGCCGAGGCTGCCAAGGCGGCGGCCGATGCCGAAGCCAAGGCCGCGGAAGCCGCTCGCCTCGCTGACGAGGCCGAGAAGCGTGCCGAGGAGGCCGCCGCTGCCGAGAAGCCCGCGGATGGCCAGGAGCTATCCGAGAGCGCTGATGATGCAACGGCTGCCCGTGAAAACGCGCCGCAGAATGCCGACAAGGACAATCGCGCCCTTGTGGTCGAAGAGGCGGAGGCTGCAAAACGGGCGGAAGACAAGACGTTCCAGGGCGCCGTCGCTGACGGTTCGGAAAAGGCCTACAAGGACTATCTCTACCAGTATCCCCAGGGCCGCTACGTCGATGATGCCCGCAAGCGTATCGCTGCGCTAACGGCAAAGCCGGAAACGCAGATGGACGAGGACACGGCAACCGCCGATACCGCGGCCAAGGCCGAGCCGGTTGTCGATCCGCGCGAGACCTATATGGATCGCTCCGTTCGCGCCCAGGCCCAGCGTTACCTGAGCTTGCTCGGTTACAACACTTATGGTGCCGACGGCGTCTTCGGTCCGCGCTCTCGTGCGGCGATCGCGGCATGGCAGGGCGCGTCGGGCTATCGTGCTGATGGATATCTGCCGCGCCAGCAGTTCCGCGCTCTGCGCGAGGCCGCGCAATATGCCGAGGCCCGGCAAGCGCGGCAGAATAGCCAGCGCCGTTACCAGCAGCGCGACTACGATGTGCTGGAAGGCCCCGTCGACGGCTACTATGACGGTCCCTATGATCGCGACGACGGCTATTACAACGATGGCGGCGGCGTGGTCATCATCCCCGGCTATTGATTTTGCGACGGCCGGACGGCGGTTTTGGCACAGGCCATGCCGCTGCCGGTCGATTGACTTCCGGGGGTGGGGCGCATAATCATCGGCGATATTGGATGGTTCCCAGATCCGGAAACGGATCGGGGAGTAAATGGGAATGTGACGCGGCGGACCCAATCAGGGCGCTGCAATCACGGCCGACCCCGCGACTGTAGAGTAGCGAGGGACACCCATCCGGATGGCGGATTTTCGCGGATGAGAAGGCAATGGTGCCTTTGAAAACGCGAAAGGAATGCCAGACGGAAAAGCCACTGGATGGCATCGCGATAGCCGGGGTTGGACGCCTCTTCTTCTACGAATCGTCCGCCTCTCGTGATGCTTCAATTCGGGAAGGTGAGGGTGACCCGCAGGCGTTGAATACGCCGGACGCTGCGAGCCAGGAGACCTGCCAGCCAATGAGGGCATATCGCTCGACCTGGGGAGGGGCTTCCCCAACGCCTGCACGGAGGTTGTCATGGCTGTTTCCAATACGTCTTCTATCACCCTTTCCGCGAACGACCGCCTTGTTGCCGGCGTTTTCGCGCTGCTGCTCGGTGCCTTCCTCGTCTTCAGCGCCGGCCTTGCGAATTCGGCCGTGCTGCACGACACGGCGCACGACACGCGTCACTCCTACGGCTTTCCCTGCCACTAAGGAGTTTTGACATGATCGTTCGTTATCTCCTGGCCGCCCTGGTGGCCGGGCTGTTCTCCGGCGTGCTCATGACAGCCGCCCAGGAGGCCCGACTCGTGCCGTTGATTCTGCACGCCGAAGAGTTCGAGGGCGAAGCCGCGCCGGCCGGCGAGGGCACCACGCCCGCGACCACGGATGGCGCTGCCACGACGCAGGAACATTCCTCGCTCGGTGCTGTGATCCTCGATGTCGCCTCTGCCCTGTCGCCGATCTCTGTCGCCTATGCCCATGAGGGCGAGGACCATGAGGAAGGCGGCATCATGTTCGGCATGAGCCGCTTCACCGGCACGCTTCTGGCAAACCTCGTGACGGGTTCGGGCTTCGCTCTGCTGCTCGCCGGCTTCAGCCTCGTTTCCGGCACTCCGATCACCGTTGCAAACGGTGCGCTCTGGGGTGCTGCCGGCTGGCTTGCCGTGCATTTGCTGCCGTCCATCGGCCTGCCGCCGGAGCTTCCGGGCTTCCCGGCTGCCGATCTCACGCAGCGGCAGATCTGGTGGGTCGCAACGGTCGCGCTTTCGGCGGCGGGGCTTTACCTGCTGTTCCTGAAGCCGGGCATCGTCGCCAAGATTGCCGGTATCGTGCTCATCGCCGCACCGCAGGTCTATGGCGCGCCGCAGCCCTCCGACATTTCCAGCAATGTTCCGGCCGTTCTCGGCGCGGAGTTCGCCGTCGCGGCGCTGGCCACGACGCTGTTCTTCTGGATCGTGCTCGGCCTCTCGCTCGGCTTTGCCAACGAGAAGATCGCCAAGGCAGCCTGATATGAAACAGACATCGCCCGGAGCCGTCCTGGTTCTGGGCGGTGCGCGTTCCGGAAAATCCGCTTTTGCCGAGAGGCTGGTCGCCGAGACCGGCCTTTCGCGTCATTATATCGCCACCGGCCGCGCCTGGGACGACGAGATGCGCGAGCGCATCGCCAAACACCGGGAAGATCGCGGAAAAGGCTGGGAAACCCACGAGGAGCCGCTTGCGCTTGCGGCCTGCATCAAGGATGTGGCGCGCGGGGACCGAACGGTCCTTATCGATTGCCTGACGCTCTGGCTGACCAATCTGATGCTGGACGAGCGGGACATCGCACAGGAATTTGCCGGCCTTTTGTCGGCCATCAAAGACGCGCCGGGCCGCCTGGTCTTCGTATCGAACGAAGTCGGCCTGGGCATCGTGCCGGAAAACCGCATGGCGCGCGATTTTCGCGACCATGCCGGGCGGCTGCACCAGCAGGTGGCGGCGCTCGTACCGGAAGTCTATTTTATCGCGGCCGGATTGCCGCTGAAAATGAAGGGTTGAGCCATGCTGCAACAGAAGATCCCCGCCACCGTCATCACCGGCTTTCTCGGCGCGGGCAAGACCACGATGATCCGCAACCTCCTGCAGAATGCCGGCGGCAAGCGCATCGCGCTCATCATCAACGAATTCGGCGATCTCGGGGTCGATGGCGACGTCTTGAAGGGCTGCGGCGCGGAAGCCTGCACGGAAGACGACATCATCGAGCTGACCAACGGCTGCATCTGCTGCACCGTCGCCGATGACTTCATCCCCACCATGTCGAAGCTGCTCGAGCGGGAAAACCGTCCCGACCATATCGTCATCGAAACCTCTGGCCTCGCGCTGCCGCAGCCGCTGATCGCCGCCTTCAACTGGCCTGAGATCAAGACCCAGGTCACGGTCGATGGCGTCATCACCGTCGTCGATAGCGCCGCCGTCGCCGCCGGCCGTTTTGCCGATGACCATGACAAGGTGGATGCGCTGCGCGTCGAGGACGACAATCTCGACCACGAAAGCCCGCTCGAGGAACTCTTCGAAGACCAGCTCACCGCCGCCGACCTGATCATCCTCAACAAGGCCGACCTCATCGACGCCGCCGGTCTTCAGGCCGTGCGCGACGAAGTCGCCTCGCGCATTGCCCGCAAGCCCTCGATGATCGAGGCGAAGAACGGCGAAGTCGCTGCCGCCGTGCTGCTCGGCCTCGGCGTCGGTACGGAAGACGATATCGCCAACCGCAAGTCGCACCACGAGCTGGAGCACGAGAACGGCGAAGAGCACGATCACGACGAGTTCGACAGCTTTGTCGTCGATCTCCCGGCAATTGCCGACCCCGCCGCCTTCATCGAGCGCCTCAAGGGCGTGATCGCCGAACACGACGTGCTGCGCGTCAAGGGTTTTGCCGATGTGCCCGGCAAGCCGCTGCGCCTGCTCATTCAGGCCGTCGGCACGCGTATCGACAATTATTTCGAGCGCGCTTGGGCCGCCGGTGAGACCCGCGGCACCCGCCTCGTCGTTATCGGCCTGCACGATATGGACGAGCAAGCCGTGCGCGCTGCCATCGCCGCGGCGGTGTGATCTTCGGCATGAGCGTGCAGCAGTCCCTCTCGTCCTCGTCCTCGTCTCCGGTGCGGCCCGGCCATGTCTGGCTTGCCGTGCCGGTGGATCCTCGGGTCAAGCCCGAGGATGACGGTGGGGATGGGCGGCTGCCGACAAGAGAGCTCATACCGCAAGCCGCAAAGATGGTTTCGCATACGGTGTCGACGGGGAGGTCCGATGACCTTTCCTCCTCTCCGTCATGTCAGGGCTTGACCCGAGGATCCACCACCGCGGCACGCCGGCAAAAGGGAGGCGCTGTATGCATCTCCTGCTAGCCCAGAAGGGCACCATTGCCGATGGCAAGGAAGCGATCGACCTGGGCCAGACGCCGGGCGACATCCTCTTCCTCACCGCCGCCGATACCGAACTCGCCGCCATCGCCGCAGCCCACCGCGCGCGGGGCGGTGATACGCGCCTGCGCCTCGCCAGCCTCGCGACGCTGTCGCATCCGATGTCGGTCGATACCTATGTCGAGCGCACGGCCCGTCACGCCAAGCTTATCGTCATCCGCGCCCTCGGCGGCGCCAGCTATTTCCGCTACGTGCTGGAAGCCCTGCTGGCGACGGCTGTCGCCAACGATATCAAGCTCGTGGCACTCCCCGGCGATGACCGCCCTGACGAGGGCCTGATCCCCTTCAACCGCATCGACGATGCCGACCGCCAGAACCTCTGGGTCTATCTCAACGAGGGCGGTGCCGACAATGCGGACCGCTTCCTTGCCTATGCGGATGCCGTCGCCTTCGGCGGTGAAAAGCCCGAGCCCGCGACGCCGCTGAAGAAAGCCGGCATCTGGTGGCCGGGACGGGGTGTCGTCGATGTAGAGACGTGGCAGAAGGAGACAGAGGAGCGCGCTCGGCCAAAGGAGGGTAGCGCCAACGGTCACCTTCCCACCGCCGCCATCTCCTTCTACCGCGCCTATGTCCAGAGCGGCGAAACACGCCCCGTCGAGATGTTGATCGAGGCGCTGGCGACCGAGGGCATCCGCGCCTTGCCGCTCTTCGTCTCCAGCCTCAAGGAACCCGTTTCCATCGAAACAGTCCGTGCTGCCTTTGCAGACATTCGGCCGGAAATCGTGCTGAACGCCACGAGCTTCGCCGTCTCCGCACCCGGCGCCGGCCGCAAGCCGACCGTGCTGGACGAGACCGGTGCGCCGGTGTTGCAGGTCGTGTTCTCCGGCTCCTCGCGCGAAGCGTGGGAAGCATCCGGACAGGGGCTGACGGCGCGTGATCTCGGCATGAATGTCTCGCTGCCGGAAGTCGACGGGCGCGTGCTCTCCCGCGCCGTCTCCTTCAAGGCTGCCGCGCGCTACGACGAGCGCGTCGAAACCAACATCGTCGGCCTCGATCCCGTCGAGGATCGCATCCGCTTCGTGGCGAAAATCGCCGCCGGTTGGGCATGTCTCCGCCGGGCGAAGCCGGCCGAGCGCCGCGTCGCGCTGGTGATGGCGAACTACCCGAACCGCGATGGCCGCCTTGGCAACGGCGTCGGTCTGGATACGCCCGCCGGTACGATGGAAGTGCTGCGTGCCATGGCCGCGGAAGGCTACGCCGTCGCCGGCTTGCCTGATGATGGCGACGCGCTGATTGCCCATTTGATGGCCGGCCCGACCAATGCGGCAAGCGACGGCCGTGAAATCCGCGAAACGCTTTCGCTGAATCATTACAAGGCTTTCTTCGCGTCGCTTCCCAAATCGATTCGGGACGAAATGACCGACCGCTGGCGCGCGCCGGAAGAGGATCCCTTCGTGACGGGCGACGTCTTCGCCCTGCCGCTTGCCCGTTTCGGCGAGACGCTGGTCGGCATTCAACCGGCGCGGGGCTACAATATCGATCCGAAGGACACCTACCATTCGCCGGACCTCGTGCCGCCGCATGGCTATCTCGCCTTCTACGCCTTCCTGCGCCTGCACTACGGCGCGCATGCTATCGTGCACATGGGCAAACACGGCAATCTCGAATGGCTGCCCGGCAAGGCGCTGGCGCTGTCGGAGGCTTGCTATCCCGAGGCCGTTCTCGGCCCCGTGCCGCATCTCTATCCCTTCATCGTCAACGACCCCGGCGAGGGTACGCAGGCCAAACGCCGCTCCGCCGCCGTCATTATCGACCACCTGACGCCGCCTTTGACCCGCGCCGAGACCTACGGCCCGCTCAAGGACCTCGAAGCCCTCGTCGATGAATATTACGATGCCTCCGGCGGCGACCCGCGCCGCATCAAGCTTCTGACGAAGCAGATCCTCGACCTCGTGCGCGACATCGGCCTCGACAGCGATGCCGGCATCGCCAAATCCGATGGCGAGGAGGCGGCGCTGCAAAAGCTCGACGCCTATCTCTGCGACCTCAAGGAAATGCAGATCCGTGACGGCCTGCACGTCTTCGGCGTCTCGCCGCAGGGGCGGCTGCTCACCGACCTGACGCTGGCGCTCGCCCGTGTGCCGCGCGGTCTGGGCGAGGGTGGTGAAGCGAGCCTGCAGCGGGCGATCGCGGCGGATGCTCTGGACGGTGTCGCCTTCGATCCGCTCGACTGCGTCAGTTCTGATCCATGGAACGGGCCGCGTCCCGCCGTGTTGGCCGAGCAAGTGGATGCACCCTGGCGCAGCCATGGTGACACGGTTGAGCGCATCGAGCTTCTGGCGGCAAAGCTGGTGGATGGCACGCTCGCTTGCCCGGAGGACTGGCCTGCTACCCGCACCGTGCTTGATACGATCGAGGCTTCCATCCGCCCCGCCATCGCCGCCTGCGGACCGGCCGAAATATCGGCGCTGATGCGCGGCCTCGATGGTCGCTTCATCGAGCCCGGCCCCTCCGGTGCGCCGACGCGCGGCCGACCGGATGTGCTGCCGACGGGCCGCAATTTCTATTCCGTCGACAGCCGCGCCGTTCCGACGCCGGCCGCCTGGGAACTCGGCAAGAAATCCGCCG
>NZ_CAMLFY010000129.1 GCF_946479415.1 uncultured Shinella sp.
CAGGAACTGGTGCCGGGCCGCGTCGGCATGATCGCCGGCATCTTCTTCGGCTTCGCCTTCGGCGCCGGCGGCCTGGGTGCCGCCCTGCTCGGCGGCGTCGCCGACCGTCACGGCATCGACTTCGTCTTCCAGGTCTGCTCCTACATGCCGCTGCTCGGCATCCTGACGATCTTCCTGCCGCGCCTGCCGGCCAAGCATTAAGGTCCCTGATGAAATGCCCGGTTTCAAGCCGGGCATTTTATCCGCAAACTGCCGCCGCATCGTCAATCCGGCAGTTTTCTCGGCAGCCAGAGCCAGGCCGCCACACCGACGATGAGCGTGAGCAAGCCGCCGGTGCCCGCCGCGACATGCAGGCCGGCCAGGAAGGCTTCCCTGGCCTGCTCGGCCACCTCGGGGGCGAGGCCGGCGTGATCGAGCGTTTCGTCGAGCGTGCCCGCAACACCCGGCCCAAGCAGACGGAAGCTGAACGTGGCCAGCGATCCAAGCAGTGCGATCCCCAGCGCATTTCCCAGCTCGTTGCTGGTTTCCGCGATTGATCCGGCCGCGCCGGCGCGCTCGGGGGGCGCCGCCGACACGGCGATCTCGGCCACGAGGCTGAACGACAGCCCGTAACCGATACCGGCAATGACGGTTGAGGCGACGAAGGCCGCAGCCCCGGTCTCGCTGCTTGTCAACAACAGCACGAAGACGCCGGCGCTTATCAAGAAATGGGTCGCCACGAGAGCCGTCTTGCGACCGATCCACTCCACGATGCGCGCCGTGCCGACGCAGGTCGCCGTCAGAACGACGGCCCCCGGCAGGGTCAGCAGCGCGGTGGTGAAAACATCGAAGCCGAGAACCGATTGCAGATAGATGCCGGACAGATAGCCGGCAGCCGACCAGACGACGAGGGATAAAAGCCCGGTCAGGATCGCAATGGAGAAAATGCGATCGCCAAAAAGGCTGAGATCAAGCAGCGGATCATCGATCCGGGTCTGCCTGCGCACGAACAGCGCGACGGCAAGGATGCCGACGATCCCGCCGATGGACGGCGCCGCCGTAAAGCCCTCCGCTGCGGTCGCCTTGAGCGACCATGTGAACAGCAGGATGCCTGTAAAGGACAGAACGAGGCTTGGCAGGTCGATGCGGCCATGGGTCGTCGAACGGACTTCGCGCAGCAGGATCGGCGCAACCATCAGGAAGGCGAGCACGACGGGAACATTGATGAGGAACACGACGCCCCACTCGAATTGCCTCAGCAGCATGCCTCCGATGAGGGGGCCGAGAGCGAAGCCGGCGGCAAATGTCGCCGCGAAGATGCCGATGGCCCGCGCGCGCTGGCGCGGATCGGGAAACAGAGCGCTGACGATCGCCAGCCCCGATGGCAGCAATGTCGCGCCTCCCAGCCCCATGAGCGCCCGCGCGGCAATCAGCGCCGCCGGCGATTGCGACCAGACCGCCGCAAGCGATCCCGCACCGAAGATCACCGCACCCGCCATGATGAGCTTGAGGCGCCCGTAGCGGTCGCCGATATTGCCGAAAGCGATCAGCAAGGACCCGACCACGAAGCCGTAGATGTCGAGGATCCACAGCGCCTGATCTGCGGTCGGCGTCAGCGCGGATGTGATATGCGGCATGGCGAGGTAGAGGATCGAACCGTCCATGGCGACGAGCAACACGAGCGGCAGCACGGCCATGAGGCCGAGCCAGGCGTTTCGGTCGGAGGAATGTGGAAGCGTCATATCGGTCATTGAACCATATCCTTTGCGAGCGGCGCACATGCGGCGCGCCGTTTCGGCCGCCGGCTGGGTGGCCGGCGGATCGTTGTGTTTTCAGAAGTGTATCTATATACTTTAGGTAAGTTACTTTTGGTATATAAAGATGTCAAGCACAGCCGATAACCCCTCCGCCGCCGTGAAGCGTGTCCGCCTCAGCCGCGAACAGCGGCTACGCCAGCTCCTTGACGTGGCCTGGCGGCTGGCGCGCGAAGAAGGTCCCGACGCGCTGACGCTGCCGCGTATGGCCGATGAGGCCGGCGTCACCAAGCCGGTGATTTACGACCATTTCGGGACGCGCAACGGCTTGCTGACCGCGCTCTATCAGGATTTCGACGCGCGCCAGACTGCGGTGATCGACGCAGCGATCAAGGCCAGCGAACCGACGCTGGAGGGAACCGCGAAGGTTGTCGCCTCCTCCTATGTCGAATGTGTTCTGGCTCAAGGCCGCGAGATTCCCGGCATACTCGCCGGACTTGCCGGCTCGCCCGAACTGGAGGCCGTCAAACGCGACTATCAGGTGCTGTTCATCGAAAAATGCCGGAAGGCCCTGGCCGCGTTCACCGGATCAAAGGGGATCCTGCAATCCGGTTTCTGGGCGATGCTTGGCGCCGCCGACGCTCTGTCCCATGCCGCTGCAGCAGGAGAGATTACCATCGAGCAGGCACAAGCCGAACTCTACGAGGTTATCGTCGCCATGGTCGGCAGAAGCCATCGCTAGCCCGGCGCACCTGGCCCGCCAACATCCAGGATCGGACACGGCAAAATGAACCTGACCGGAGGACGCGCCTTGAAGGAGGCGGATCCGTTTACGGCTAGAACCGCGCGCCCGCGAAATGGGCGATCTGGGCGCCGAGTTCGTAATAGCCTTCGCGCGCCGAGCGGAAGGACTGGGCCTCAGGATCGGTGACCGGCAGCGGCAGGTCCTTTTCGGCGATTGCGCCGGAAATCAGTTCGGCCAGCGTACGTCCGAAGACGGTGCCCGGCGCGATGCCGCGGCCGTTATAGCCGGAAAAGCCGATGACGTTTTCTGCCAGGCGATGGAAGCGCGGCAGGTTGTCGGTGGTCATGCCGATCTTGCCGTACCATTCCGCTTCGAAGGCGACGTCGCCGATGGCGGGGAAGAGTTTTTTGAGTGCGCGGCGTGCCCAGGCCTTGTGGATGCCGGTGCCCGTGCCGCGCAGGGCGCCGACGCTGCCGAACACAAGGCGGCCGCGCTTGTCGAAGCGGAAGGAGGAGAGCACCTCCTTGGTATCCCACGCGCCCTGCTTCTCGGGCAGGATCTTCGCCTGCATCTCCGGCGACAGCGGCACGGTGGCGAAGTTGAAATAGGGCAGGTGCACGAGTTCGGCGCGCACCTCGTTCCACGGCGCCACCGTATAGGCATTGGTGGCGACCACCACCCAGTCGGCCGTCACCGAGCCACGCGCGGTGTTGACCGTCCAGCGTTTGCCGCTGCGCTCCGCGCCCGTCACCGGGCTTGCCGTGAAGACCTGGGCGCCGGCTGCAATCGCCGCGCGGGCAAGGCCGCGCGCATAGGCGAGCGGCTGGATCGTGCCGGCGCGCATATCGAGCAGCGAACCCGTATAGGCATCCGTGCCGACCTTGACTGCGGTTTCGGCCGCATCGAGCAGACGCACCGGCGCACCGCGGCGCGCCCATTGCTCGGCGCGCTGCTTCAATTCATCGAGACCGGACTGGCCGACCGCGCAATGCAGCGTGCCGACGGGGTTGATTTCGCAATCGATGGCATGTTTTGCGACGAGATCGAACACGGCGCGCGGCGCATTGCCGAGCAGTTCGAGCAGGCGGCTGCCGTGCAGGTCGCCGAGCACGCCGGGAAGCTCGTCGGGCATCACCCACATACCGGCATTGACGAGGCCGACATTGCGGCCCGAACCGCCATAACCGATCTCCGCACCCTCCAAGAGGACGACACGCGTGCCGCGCTCGGCGAGATGCAGCGCGGTCGAAAAACCAGTGTAGCCACCGCCGACAATGACGACATCCGCCTCGGCCTTGCCCGAAAAGGCAACCGTTTCAGGGGCGGGCGGGGCGGTCATCTCCCAAAGGCCATGGGAGCGCGGGTCGTTGAGCATGGTGGTCTGTCTTTTCGGAAAAGGAGGGAAGTCGCCGCACAATCGGCCATGCGGCCCGCCGACTAAAGCAAAAAATCAGAACGGGGTCATGCCCCGTCCGCATGATCGACCGGCCGGACCCATTTGGGAACCTGCTTGGTGATCCAGGCGCGGAAGGCCTGGGTCAACGGGTTCTCGAGCTTGCCTTCGGGCACGACGAGATAATAGCTGTTCTCCGTCTCCATCGGCCGGTCGAAGACCAGCGCAAGGCGGCCGCTCAAAAGCTCCTGCTCGATGAGATATTGCGGCAGGAGCGCAAAACCGAGACCGGCGACGGCCGATTCGATGACCATGGCGAACTGGTCGAAGCGATGGCCGCGATAGGCCGTGTCGGCGGAGGCACCGTTCATTTCGAACCACTGTGCCCAAAGTTTTGGGCGGGTCGCGAGATGGAGCAGCGGTGCCTTTTCCAGATCTTTGGGGTCATCGAGCGGCCAGGATTTCAGGCGTTCCGGGCTTGCCGCCGGCAGGATGATCTCGCTGCACAGATAGGAGCAGGCCGCGCGCGCCCAGACGGGCTGGCCATAGTGGATGGCGAGGTCGAAATTCTCCTCGTCGAAATCGAAGGGCGCGGAGCGCGAGGCGATGTTGATGATCGTTCCGGGGTTTTCCGCAAGGAAACCGGGAATGCGCGGCGTCAGCCAGCGGCTGCCGAAGGTTGGGAGCGTGGCGATGGCGAGGCTGTGTTCGGAAGAGGCCGACGCCATGGCGCGCAGCATGGTCTCTTCCGTCTGGTGCAAGAGCTTGCGCACCTCCGGCAGAAAACGGCGGCCGTCGTCGGACAGCACCACACGCTGACGCACGCGCTCGAACAGCAGCACGCCGAGCTGTTCCTCAAGGTCCTTGATCTGGCGGCTGACCGCGCTCTGCGTGAGGTTCAGCTCATGTGCGGCCTGCGTGAAGGAGCCGTGGCGCGCGGCGCATTCGAACGCTTGCAGCGTGGTAACGTCAGGGATCAGCCTTCGACTGAGCTTCATTCTTTCCTCGCATCAACATAGTCAGAACGGTCGCAATCGCTTGGGGAAACGATCGAGTATGATCCGTTTTGAGAATGAACAGGGCCTTCCCACCCTTGTAAAGCAATTCCAGGAAAAGTGTTAAGCGGTTTTCCGTCAGGAATTGCGCAAACTGAGATGAGACCGCTTCCCATGAAAGCAAATTCGACCATTTCCGCCGACACGATCCGCTCGGATTTCTCCGCCGCCATGTCCGCCATGTATCGCGACGAGGTTCCGGCCTATGGCACGCTGATGGCGCTGGTCGCCAAGGTCAACGACGAGACGCTCGCCGCCGACCCACACCTGAAGACGCGCCTCGAAGCGACCGATTCGCTCGATCGCATCTCGGAAGAGCGCCACGGGGCCATCCGCCTGGGCACGCCCGAAGAACTCTCCATGATGCGCCGCGCCTTCGCCGTCATGGGCATGTTCCCGGTCGGTTACTACGATCTCTCTACGGCCGGCGTTCCCGTGCACTCCACCGCCTTCCGCCCGGTCGGCGCGGCAAGCCTCAGCCGCAACCCCTTCCGCGTCTTCACTTCGCTGCTGCGCCTCGACCTGATCGCCGACGAAGCGCTGCGTGAAGAGGCTGCCGCGGTTCTCGCCGCCCGCAGGATTTTCACCGACGAAGCCGTGAAGCTCGTTGAGAAGGCCGAGCGTGACGGTGGCCTCAATGCCGCCGACGCCGCCCGTTTCGTGACCGAAGTGCTGGAAACCTTCCGCTGGCACGACCATGCCATCGTCAGCACGGACATGTACAAGCGCCTGCACGACGCGCATCGCCTGATCGCCGACGTCGTCTCCTTCAGGGGCCCGCATATCAACCACCTGACGCCGCGCACGCTCGATATCGACAAGGTGCAGGCTCGCATGCCGGAAGAAGGCATCGCGCCGAAGGCCATCGTCGAGGGACCGCCGACCCGTGACTGCCCGATCCTGCTGCGCCAGACCTCGTTCAAGGCGCTGGAAGAGGCCGTCTCCTTCATCAGCACGGACGGCAGCTGGCAGAAGGGTTCGCACACCGCCCGCTTCGGCGAGATCGAGCAGCGCGGCATCGCCGTCACGCCGAAGGGCCGCGCGCTCTACGACAAGCTGCTCAACGACACCCGTGCCCGCGTGCGTCCGGCCGCCGACGGCTCCAACGCCGCCGAATACGAGGCAGCGCTCGCCGACGTCTTCAAGGCTTTCCCGGATACGTGGAACGGTATTCGCCAGGCAGGCCTCGGCTACTTCCGCTATTCGCTGACGGAAAAGGGCCAGTCCGTCACCGGCCGCAACGCCGATCTGGAAACCGCCATCGAAGCCGGCCTCATCCAGTTCGACCCGATCGTCTATGAAGACTTCCTGCCGGTCAGCGCCGCGGGCATCTTCCAGTCGAATCTCGGCGACGACGCGACGCAGGATTTCGTCGCCAGCCCCAACCAGGTGATGTTCGAGCGCGATCTGGGCGCGACGGTTCTGGACGAATTCGCCCATTATGCCGGCATCCAGCGCGCCTCGCTTGAAATGTGCCTCGGCATCGTCAACATGTCTGCCGCCGCGGAGTGACAGGCATCAGCATGATCGAGGCAAACCATATCGCAGTCTTGAAAAGCCTGCTCGGCGAGAAGGGTCTTCTCACCGAGCCTGCCGATCTGGCCGCCTACGAGACCGGCGCGCGCTACGACAAGGGCCGCGCCGCCTTCGTCGCGCGCCCGGCAACGACCGCCGAAGCCTCCACCGTCGTCGCCTACTGCGTGAATAACGGCATCGCGCTCGTTCCCCAGTCCGGCAATACCGGCCTCGTCTCCGGCTCGACGCCCGACGACAGCGGCCGCCAGGGCATCCTGAGCCTCGACCGCCTGACAGCCCCCTTCGCGCTCGACCGCATCAACCGCACGATCAAGGCCGGCGCGGGCGTGCGCCTCTCCGACCTCAACGGCAAGCTTGAGGATACCGGCCTGTTCTTCCCGATCGACCTCGGCGCCGACCCGCGCCTCGGCGGCATGATCGCGACGAACACCGGCGGCTCGCGCTTCCTGCGCTACGGCGACGTGCGCCGCAACACGCTGGGCCTCACGGTGGTTCTCGCCGACGAGGCCGGCACCGTGCTCGACCTGTCTTCGGACCTGCGCAAGAACAATACCGGCGTCGACTGGAAGCAGCTGTTCATCGGCACGTCGGGCGCTTTCGGCATCGTCACCGAGTGCGTGCTGAACCTCGAGCCCGCGCCGAAACAGTCGGCGACCGCGCTTCTGGTACCAGCCTCGTCCGAACAGGTTGCAACGCTGCTGGTCGCCATGGAAGACGCGCTCGGCAGCTATCTCTCGGCCTTCGAGGGCATGTCCGGCAACGCCATCAGCGCCGCGCTCGATCACGTTCCCTCGCTGCGCAATCCCTTCCAGGGCGGCATCGTGCCCGATTTCGTCATCCTCGCCGAAATCTCCCGCTCCACGCCGCCGCGTGACGGCGAACAGCCGCTCGATGCGGTGCTGGAAGAGGTTCTGGCCGCCATCTGGGAGCGTGAGGATGCGCCGCTCGCCGACGCCTTCGTCGGCCCGCCGCACGAAATCTGGGCGCTGCGCCATGCGCTCTCCGAGGGCGTGAAGCATAGCGGGCGATTGATCGCCTTCGATCTGTCCTTCCGCCGGGGTGACATCATGCCGTTCCTCGCCCATATGAAGGCGGAAATGCCTGACAACTTCGAGGATGTGACGATCTGCGATTTCGGCCATATCGGCGATGGCGGCGTGCACTTCAACCTCGTCGTCGCCAAGGACGATCCGCGCCTTGCCGATCCCGATTTCGAGACGGACCTGCGCGCCTGGGTCTTCACAGTCGCGGTCGAAAACTTCGGCGGCAGTTTTAGCGCGGAACATGCCATCGGCCGCAAGAACCAGGCCTTCTACGACCAATACACCCCGGAAAAGATCCGCGAACTCGCGGCCGGGCTGAAAACCATCACCTCGCCGGGTCCGCTCGGCGCCATGACCTTCTAATAACATCAGGGAGATACCCCATGACGAAAGTCGACGTGAAAAAGGAAACCGAAGCCCTTCTCGACAAGCTCGGTGTTGCCCGCGGCCTGTGGCAGGGTGGCGACATGGCCTCCTTCAGCCCGGTCAGCGGCGAGGAGATCGGCAAGCTGAAGACCGTTTCGGGCGCAGACACCGACAAGGCCATCGACGCCGCCCATGAAGCCTTCAAAGCCTGGCGCCTCGTGCCGGCTCCCAAGCGCGGCGAACTCGTTCGCCTGCTTGGCGAAGAGCTGCGCGCCTCCAAGGCCGATCTCGGCCGTCTCGTGTCCATCGAAGCCGGCAAGATCACGTCCGAAGGCCTCGGCGAAGTGCAGGAAATGATCGACATCTGCGATTTCGCCGTCGGTCTCTCCCGCCAGCTCTACGGCCTCACCATCGCCACCGAGCGCCCTGGCCACCGCATGATGGAAACCTGGCACCCGCTCGGCGTCGTCGGCATCATCTCCGCCTTCAACTTCCCGGTCGCCGTCTGGTCGTGGAACGCCGCTCTCGCGCTCGTTGCCGGCAACTCCATCGTCTGGAAGCCCTCCGAAAAGACGCCGCTGACCGGCCTCGCCTGCCAGGCGATCCTCGATCGCGCGCTCGCCCGTTTCGGCGATGCTCCGGCGAACCTTTCCCAGGTCCTCATCGGCGACCGCACGATCGGCGAAGCCCTCGTCGACAACCACAAGGTCGCGCTCGTCTCGGCCACCGGCTCCACCCGCATGGGCAAGGAAGTCGGCCCGCGTCTCGCCAAGCGTTTCGCCCGCTCGATCCTCGAGCTCGGCGGCAACAATGCCGGCATCGTCTGCCCTTCGGCCGACCTCGACATGGCGCTGCGCGCGATTGCCTTCGGTGCTATGGGCACCGCCGGCCAGCGCTGCACGACGCTGCGCCGCCTCTTCGTGCATGACAGCGTTTACGACCAGCTCGTGCCGCGCCTGAAGAAGGCCTATACCAGCGTTTCCGTCGGCAACCCGCTGGAAACCTCGGCGCTCGTCGGCCCGCTCGTCGACAAGCAGGCCTTCGACGGCATGCAGAAGGCCATCGCAGCGGCCAAGGCCGAGGGCGGTTCCGTCACCGGCGGCGAGCGTGTTGCCGATGCCGGCAAGGACACGGCCTACTACGTCAAGCCGGCGATCGTCGAAATGCCGAAGCAGGCCGGCCCGGTTCTCGAAGAAACCTTCGCGCCGATCCTCTACGTCATGAAGTATTCCGACTTCGACGCCGTTCTTGATGACCACAACGCCGTCTCGGCCGGTCTCTCCTCGTCGATCTTCACGCTCAACGTCCAGGAAGCCGAGCGCTTCCTGTCGGCCGACGGTTCGGACTGCGGCATCGCCAATGTCAACATCGGCACCTCGGGCGCTGAAATCGGCGGCGCGTTCGGCGGCGAAAAGGAAACCGGCGGCGGCCGCGAATCCGGCTCCGACGCCTGGAAAGCCTATATGCGCCGCGCCACCAACACGGTGAACTACTCGAAGGCCCTGCCGCTCGCCCAGGGCGTCTCGTTTGACATCGAATAAGGCCGACATCGAGTAAACCGCCATGAACAACCAGACCAAGATCGAGGAGGCGGGCTTCAAGCCCGCCTCGCGTATCGCCGCCATCGGCGTTTCAAAGATTCTGCAGATCGGCGCCCGCGCTTCTGCCATGAAGAAGGAAGGCCTGCCGGTCATCATCCTCGGCGCCGGCGAGCCTGACTTCGACACGCCCGACAACGTCAAGGCCGCCGCCAAGGCCGCCATCGACCGGGGCGACACGAAATACACCGCCCTCGACGGCACCCCTGAGCTGAAGAAGGCGATCTCTGAAAAATTCCGCCGCGAAAACAACGTCGACTATGCAATCGACGAAGTCACCGTCGCGACGGGCGCCAAGCAGATCCTGTTCAACGCCTTCATGGCGACGGTCAATCCGGGCGACGAGGTGATCATCCCGACGCCCTACTGGACCTCCTATTCCGACATCGTGGAAATTTGCGGCGGCGTGCCGGTGCTGATCCCCTGCGATGCCGAGGCCGGCTTCCGCCTGAAGGCCGAGCAGCTGGAAAAGGCGATCACGCCGAAGACGCGCTGGGTACTGTTCAACTCGCCGTCCAACCCGTCGGGCGCCGCCTACAGCGAAGCCGACTACCGCCCGCTGCTCGACGTGCTGCTGAAGCACCCGCATGTCTGGCTGATGGTCGACGACATGTACGAACACATCGTCTATGACGGCTTCAAGTTCGTGACCCCCGTCGCGATCGAGCCGCGCCTGAAAAGCCGCGCGCTGACGATCAACGGCGTCTCCAAGGCCTATGCCATGACCGGCTGGCGTATCGGCTATGCCGGGGGCCCGAAGGCGTTGATCAAGGCCATGGCCGTGATCCAGAGCCAGGCGACCTCCTGCCCCTCCTCCGTCAGCCAGGCCGCGTCGGTCGAGGCCCTGAACGGTCCCCAGGACTTCCTGAAAGACCGCCAGGCAAGCTTCAAGCACCGCCGCGACCTCGTCGTCTCGGCGCTGAACGCCATTCCCGGCCTCGCCTGCCGCACCCCGGAAGGCGCCTTCTACACCTTCTCCGGCTGCGCCGGCGTGATCGGCAAGACGACCCCGAAGGGCAAGCGCATCGAAGCCGACAGCGACTTCACGGATTATCTCCTCGAAGACGCCAACGTCGCCGTCGTACCCGGCTCCGCCTTCGGCCTTTCCCCTTATTTCCGCATCTCCTACGCCACGTCTGAAGCGGAACTGACGGAAGCGCTGAAGCGCATCGCGGACGCCTGCGCCAAGCTCGCCTGAGTCAGCAAAAGACAATCCGGCAAAAGAAAAGGGGCCTCGAAAGAGGCCCCATTTTTATGTGTCCGCGCCTTCTGGCGTTCTCTGCTTCCCCGCAGCCTTGGGCCACGATGCGAAAACGCCCCGGTCTTTTCGGCCGGGGCGTCGAAGGTCTTTGACAGGATCAGGCGGCGTGGGCGCCGCGGTTTTCCTGGGCGTAGTAGTGACCGAAGCGGTTGGCGAGGAAAGCGTCGAGCGCGATTTCTTCCTGGCGGATGAAGCCTCTAGCGCGCAACGAGCCATCGGCCAGCATGTCGAGCACGGCGCAGATCGAGCCTGCGGTGGTGATCTGGATGGCGGAATGCAGGGCACCGGCGACCGGGGCGCTGTAAACCTTGTTGGCGTAGGTTTCCTGGATCAGGCGACCGTTCTTGCGGCCCGAAACGGTGACGAAGATGATGACGACGTCCTGCGTGGTGGTCGGCAGGGCGTTTTCGAAGATGTCCTTGAGGACTTCGCGGCGGTGACGCAGGCCGAGGTCGTTCAAGAGAGCCTTCATGATGGCGGCGTGGCCGGGGTAACGAATCGTGCGGTAGTTCAGCGTGCGAACCTTGCCCTTCAGCGTCTCGCAGAGCGTGCCGAGGCCGCCGGAGGTGTTGAAGGCTTCGTAGGTGACGCCGTCGAGCGAGAATTCTTCACGCTCTTCAAGGGCCGGAACCTCGATCAGCGCGCCTTCGACGATGGCTTCGCAGGGCTCGATATATTCGTTGATGACGCCGTCCGTGCTCCAGGTCAGGTTATAGTTCAGAGCATTGGAGGGGTACTGCGGCAGGGCGCCGACGCGCATGCGCACGCTGTCGAGCGTGTCGAAGCGGCTTGCGAGATCGTTGGCGACGATGGAGATGAAGCCCGGTGCCAGGCCGCACTGCGGAATGAAGGCCGTCTTGGCGTTTTCGGCGATGCGCTTGACCTGGCGGGTGGATTCGACGTCTTCCGTGAGGTCGAGATAGTGCACGCCGGCAGCGGCGGCGGCTTCGGCGATCGCGACCGTCAGGTGGTAGGGAGCGGCCGAGAGAACGGCGAACTTGCCGGTCAGAAGGGCTTTCATGGCGGCGGCATCGGCGATATCGACGACCTTGGTCGTGACGGCAGCGTGGCTCTCGATGGCGGCGAGTTGCTCTTCGGCACGATCCGCGACGGTGACGCGGTAATCCCCGCTATGAGCCAGCATGCGTGCGATGGTCGAGCCGATCTTGCCTGCGCCGATGACGACGATGTCCTTCATGTGATTTCCCTCCGGCATGAATTGATGCGCTTATTTTGAGAGGGATGACTGTCGATTTAAAGCGCCATATCTGGCATAATCAATCATCGATATCGGCAGAATGACGGTTAAAATGAGCATTTCGACGCTAGGCGCCAAGGATCGCGAGCTTCTTTCCATCCTCAGCGAAAACGCCCGCGAGCAGACCGCGACCATCGCCCGCAAGCTGGGCCTTTCCCGCACTACCGTGCAGGCGAAGATCGACCGGCTGGAACGGGACGGCGTCATCGCCGGCTACGGCGTAAAACTGTCGGACGCTTACGAGAGCGGCATGGTGAAGGCCCATGTCCTCATCACCATCGCGCCGAAAACGCTGGCCCGCATCACCACGGAGTTGCACGCCATCTCCGCCGTGCGCACCCTGCATTCGGTAAGCGGCAGCTTCGACCTGATCGCCGTGGTCGAGGCCGCCTCGATCGCCGAACTCGACCACCTGATCGACCGCATCGGCGCAATCGACGGCGTGGAACGCACGCTGTCGTCGATCATCCTGTCGACGCGGATACGGCGATAGGAACGGTAGTGGCACAGGTGCGAACGGTCCCAACAGAAGCGCAGCACCTCTCTTTCGTCCTCCTTATCTGTCGTTGCCTCTTGTCGTAGAGTAAGAGGTGGGCAGCGGACCTTGG
>NZ_CAMLFY010000130.1 GCF_946479415.1 uncultured Shinella sp.
CGCCGATCGCCTGCGATTCGGGCACGCTGCGGGGCAGGCGCTGCATCTGGGGCGGACGAAAGCGGGTGCGCGATGCCCTCTACATGGCAGCCCTCGCCGCCTGCCGCTCCGGCCCGTTCCAGGCCGTCTCCAAAGCCATGCGCGACAGGGGCAAGCCAGCCAAGCTCGTCATCATCGCCATCGCACGCCGTCTCCTTGTCGCTCTCAATGCCGCCATAAGGGACAACAAACCATTCAACCCTTGACACAAAAAACACAGTTGCTCGGGCTTGACCCGAGGATCCACAACCACACGGCAAAGCCTCTCCCTTTATCCCCGCATCCGCATCACATTTTCCCCGCCCGCCAAACCTGTGCCTACAATCCCCCATCCCGTCACGGATACACTGCCAGGCGTGGCAGCGAGGCGGGGTCGGCGCGGTGTGTGGGGCGAAGACGCAGAACCTCACGCACCGGGCCTGCGGAAAATGGTCTCCCTCCGGCGACATGGGGGAAGCGATGGGGTGTCGGACCGATCCCGTCGTTTCATGCTCCAGAAGGCGCGCCGGATGTGCCTGTGCGGTACACAAGGGGGCTGGAATTGGCGGATGCGTCGGCATCGTCCGCCGGGTGGAGACACGCGGGAAGGTCAAAACCTTCCGTCGGGATCGCCAGAGCGTGCGGTCGCGATGTCAAACGGCGCTGTGCCCACCCGGAAACCGGCGAACGACATCCTCAATCCCGGCCTTTGCAGAGAGACCCAAGTCGCGGGCAAAAACCGCTGAACGGGGTGCTGAAAGGTGCCACCTATATTATTTCAGTCGAGGCAGCTCTCAGCGCCCCGTCCGAAATGCTCTTTGAACCCCACGGGCGGAAAAACCGCCGCGTGGGCGATGGTGTTGGTCATAGCCGGCGGGGATGGATTCACGCCGGCCAAACGAAAAAGGCCGGCGTCTGCGCTCGCCAAAGCCAGACGTGGAATCGAAACCGTCGGGAGGGATGAAGTCGAGGCCGGTCTATACCGGCCGCACCGTTTCGGTCATCCGCACCAGCAATTCCGCCCGCGTGCCGGCGGCACGGCTGGCGTAATCGAGCTTGGCGCCGAGGCTGGAGGCCATGGCGCCGATGATCTTGGTGCCGAGGCCGGTGCCGCGCACGGGGCCTTCGCCGCGCCAGCCGATGCCGTCGTCCTCGACGAAGAGCAGCGCACTGTCGGGATCGAGCCGGGTGAAGCCGACACGGACTTCGCCGCCGGCCTCGCCATAGGCGTATTTGAAGGCGTTGGTGACGAGTTCCGTCACGATGACGCCGAGCGAGACGGCGCGGTCGGTCGGGATATGCAGCGGCTCCAGCGAGCGGTTGAGGCGCACATTGCGCCCCTGGCTCTGCAAGGACGTATCGAGTTCGGAGAGCAGCGTGCCGAGATAGGCGCCCATATCGACATGGCGCACATCCTCCGACGTGTAGAGCCGCCGGTGGATGCCGGCGATCGCGGTGATGCGCGCCTGCGTTTCCGACAGCGCCTCCTTGACCGCCTCGTCGGAGGCGCTCGACATTTGCAGGCGGATGAGGGCAGCCGCCAGCGCCAGCGAGTTGCCGACGCGGTGGTTCACCTCGGCGAGCAGCACCTCGGCGCGTTCCTTGGCGGCGCGGATTTCCTGCTCCGCGCGCAGCTTGGCGCGCTTCAGCTCGGCATTTTCCAGCGCCTGGCCAAGCGCATTGGCAAGCAGCGGCATGAAATCGTCGCCGACCGACTTGATGACATAGTCGGCCGCGCCCGCCTTCAGCGCCTCGACGGCGACCTGCGCATCGTTCGAGCCGGTGACATAGACGACCGGCACGGCATCCGGCGCGCCGGAAAGCTCCTTGAGGAAGGCAAGGCCCGTGCCCGATTTCAGGAAGTGATCGAGCACGACGGCATCGGCACCGCCGTCCGCCAGAAGCGCCCGGCCGCTCTCCACATCCTCGGCATGCCGCACCTCATAGCCGAGACGGCCGAGCGCCCGCTCGGCAAGCCGGGCGAGGATCGGATCGTCGTCGATATAGAGAATGCGGACGGGGCCTTCCTTCATTACTGGGTCTCGGGGATCTGGATCACGGAGAAGAACAGGCCAAGCTGACGGATCGCATTGGCGAAGCTCTCATATTCGACCGGCTTGGTGATGTAGACATTGGCGCCGAGATCATAGCAGCGCTGGATTTCCCGTTCGTCGTCCGTGGTGGTGAGGATCACGACCGGCAGGCGCTTGGTGTGGGTATTGGTCTTGATCTTCTGCAGGATATCGATGCCCGACATGTCGGGCAGGTTGAGATCGAGCAGGATCAGCAGGAAGCGCCCGGCGCTGGCGAGACCGGAGCGGTCCTTGCCGAGCACGAAATCGAGCGCGTCCGTGCCGTTGGTGAAGGGCACGACCTCGTTGTGCACCCCGGCGCGGCGGATGTTCTTCTCGATGAGGCGTGCATGGCCCTCATCGTCCTCGATCATCACGATGGTGACTTCCTTGCCCAATCCGTTCATGCCTGCATACTCCTGACGACTTTGCTGAGGTCGGGCGGCAGACGCAGAACAAACGTTGTGCCTTCCCCGAGTTCGGATTTGACGACGATATCACCACCAAGATTGCGCATCAGTGAACGAACATGCGCAAGACCGATGCCTTCGCCGGGTTTGTCCTGCGTGCCGGAGCGGCGGAACAGCTCGAAGACCCGCTCGTGGTCCTCCGGTGCGATGCCGCGGCCATTGTCGGTGAATTCGATGACCGAGCCGGCGCGTCCGATATTGCGCGCGGTGACGGAGATGCGCAGCGGACGACCGGGCGTCTGGTACTTGATGGCATTGTCGAACAGGTTGCCGAAGACCTGTTCCAGCGACAGCCGGTCGGAAATGACCGTCGGCAGGTTATCGCCGATGGTGACGACCCCGTCGGATTCGCTCACCTGATGATTGACGGCCGCAGCCCCCGCCTCGGCCAACGCCTTGAGGTCGACCCGCTCGATCTTAAGCTCGCGGCGCCCGTCGCGCGATATTTTCAGGATGGCGTTGATCAGCCCGTCCATCTTCTTGGTGGAAGAGCGGATGAAGCCGATCGCCTCCGGCAGGTCTTCAGAGGCGGCTCGGCGGGCTTCGAGAATATCGTCGGAACTCGGCGGCTTGCCGTCGGCCAGGACATAGGTCTGGATCGAGGAGAGCGAGGCCTGCAATTCGCTGGTAAAGCCCATGATGTTGACGAGCGGTGCGCGCAGGTCATGCGTGACGATATAGGCGAAGCGCTGGACTTCCTGATTGGCGCGGATGAGCTCCTCGGTGCGCTCGTCCACCCGCCTTTCCAGCGTGGCATTCAGCGTCTCGACCTCGCGCCGCGCAACAATGATGTCTCGGGTATATTGCGCGACGACGAGAACGGCGCCGCCGAGCACCCCGATGATGGCGATGGCCCCGATGACCGTCGTCCATCGCAGGGCGCCGGCCGACCACAGCGTATCGACGACGCCGACTTCAAGGCGCTGGTCGGCATCCGCCATCACCGCGCCGAGCTGTTCGCGCAGCTGGTCCATGAGGACGCGGCCGCGATCGGTCTTGACCTGCGCGACCGCATCCGCCGAGCGGCCCTGCTCGACGGCCTCGACCGTCTCTGCCAGTTCGACCAGCTTTTGCGAGACGAGACGCTTGATATCGGGACTGCGCGCCGCATAGTGCTCGAAGCGGGAGGATTGCTCCTCGAGGTTCTTCTGCCGCTCGGTAACCGCCCGCAGCGCCTCGTCATAGGGTTTGCGGAAGGCCGCTTCGCCGGTGATGACGAAGCCGCGCTGGCCGGTCTCGGCGTCCTTGAGGGTCGATAGCAGGTCGGCCGCGGCGCTGCGCACCTCGCGCACCTCGATCAGTTCGGCAAAATAGGTCTGCACCTTGCTGACCAGCCAGAGCGACGTGCCGACGATGCCGAGCAATGCGATCATGCCTGCGATCAGCAGCATGATTGTCGAGCGCACGAAGGCGGCGTTCGATATCGGCATCCCACCCTCCGGTTAAAGCCATTCGTTGGACGGCGACAATATCGTTATAGTGCATACATGCAACTGACCGGCGTCAGTAAAACCGGATTTCTTTTGGTTGTTTCGCTACTTAACCCGTCACACACGGACGCGGAACCGCCCGCCGAGCCGCTCGCGGGCGATGATGATCATGCCGGCGGAAAAGATGAGGGCGGCACCCGCGAAGACATTCGAGCCCGGCACGTCGTTCCAGATGAGATAGCCGAGCGCAAAGGCCCAGACGAGCGAGGTATATTCGAATGGTGCGAGCACCGAGACGGGTGCGCGGCGCATGCCTTCGAACAGGGCGAACTGACCGATGCCGGCCAGTACGCCCGTTCCCGCCATCAGCAGAAGATCGATCCAGGAAACCGGCTGCCAGACGAAGGGCAGGGAAAAAGCGGTGAAGATAAGGAAGAAGCCGCTGGAGATCGTCATCTGCACCTGGGTGCGTTCATGCAGCGCCGTCTTGCGCAAAAGCACCGTGGCGACGGCCCAGAAGACGGCGGCCTGCAGCGCAAGGTAGACCGGCAGCGACAGCGTAAGCCCTTTCGCCGCGATGCCGCAGGCGACGACCACGCCGAGAAAACCGATAACCACGGCAAACCAGCGGTAGCCCGGAACCTTCTCGCCGAGAACCGGCACCGAGAGGATCGTCATGACGACGGGCGAGGCATAGTAGAGCGTCGTCAGTTCCGCGAGCCCGAGATCGCGCGCCGCGGTATAATAGGAAAGCCAGGCGGCAAGCAGCAGCAAGTTGCGCAGGAAGAGCGGCTTCAGGACCGGCGAATGACGCGCCTCATGGAGTATCTTGCGGCCGCCGATGGCAAGGCTCAGCCCGAAGATCGTCACGCTGCGCACGAACAGGATCTGCCAGACGGGCAAGGCCACGACGAGCCATTCGACCGACGCATCCTGAAGGGAAGACAGGAAATAAGCGAAGGACGTCAGCAGAATGCCGGAGGAAACGGTTTTTGCACGGAAGGAACCCCGAAGGCGCGGACAAGGCCTCGCTTCTGCTTGATAACGTGCCATTTGCGCCGGCGAAAGTGGCTGGAAATCGGGGCTCAGGAAATTTTTCCCACTTTCCGGCATCCCCCTTGAAATGTCCGGGGCCTGTAACATTTCGGCGTGCAAGCGAGGCGTTCCGGGTATATGCGCGGGCATCATGGACTCCAAACGACTAGGCTACGTCTTCACCCTGCTGGCGATCGTGATCTTCAGCCTGCAGGATGCGATCTCGAAACATCTCGGCAGCGTCTATCCGCCTGTCTTCATCGCCATGCTGCGCTTCTGGGCCTTCGGGGCTTTCGCGATCGTGCTGGGCATGCGCAGCCCCGGCGGATTGAAGGCGGCCGCGGCGACGAAACGATTGCCGCTGCAGATCCTGCGCGGCGTGCTGCTGGCTGCCCAGATCGTCGTCGTCATCACGGCCTTCAGCACGGTGGGCCTTGCGCATTCGCAGGCCATCCTCGCCTCCGGGCCGATCTTCGTCGCCCTGCTCTCCATGCCGCTTTTGGGCGAACGGGTCGGCTGGCGGCGCTGGCTTGCGATCGGCGTCGGGCTCTGCGGCGTGCTGATCATCGTGCGGCCCGGCGGCGAAGGCTTCGACATGAGCGTGCTGTTGCCGCTTGCCGGCGCACTGTCCTTCGCGGTCTATGTCATCACGACCCGTCTCGTCAGCCGGGACGACGCCGCATCGACGAGCTTCTTCTATACCGGTGTGGCCGGTGCCGTCGCGATCTCGCTGGTCGGCCCGTTCTTCTGGACCAATCTTGCACCCGTCGATTGGCTCTGGATGGCACTCCTCTGCGTGACCGGCATATCGAGCCACTATTTCCTCATTCGCGCCTACGACCTTCTGGATGCTGCCGCCGTGCAGCCGCTTACCTATCTCCAGGTCGTGATGGCCGCCGTCATCGGCTCCACCGTTTTCGGCGAAACCCTGAGCCTCAACATGGTCTTGGGCTCCGCAATCGTCATGGGTGCGGGCATCTTCACCATCTGGCGTGAAAGCGTCGTCGCCCGCCGGCGTGCCGCGGAAAATGCGGGAGCGAACGAGAAAGGAAAATAATCCTTTTTCCTTTACTCGGCTCGGCGCGTTCGATATGCTTCCGGTCAATCGGACCGGCAGAAGCCGGTCCGCCGCCTTGGCAGGGTTCTTAAAGCATGTTCTCCCACGACCGGATCTGGGCAGCGATCGACGCCCTTGCCGAGCGCAACCGGCTCTCGCCCTCCGGCCTTGCGCGCCGCGCGGGGCTGGACCCGACGTCTTTCAACAAATCCAAGCGCCAGGGAGCGGACGGCCGCCAGCGCTGGCCTTCGACGGAATCGATCGCCAAGGTGCTCGACGCGACCGGCGCCTCCATCGACGAATTCCTGGCCAGCACGGCACGCGAATACGCCCTGCCGCAGGGCGTTTTCCCGCCGCAGGCCGGCAGCATACCGCTGCTCGGCTTTGCGCAGGCCGGCGCCGGCGGCTTCTTCGACGACGGCGGCTTTCCGGCCGGCCAGGGGTGGGACGTGGTGGAGTTTCCCGCCTCGCCGGATCGCAAACCCGGCGTCTATGCGCTGGAAGTACAGGGCGACAGCATGATGCCGCTTTACCGCGATGGCGACGTGCTGATCGTCGAGCCCGGCGCGCAGGTGCGCCGCGGCGACCGTGTCGTGGTCAAGACCCGTGAAGGCGAGGTCATGGCCAAGGTCCTGCACCGCCAGACGCCGCGCACGATCGATCTCGTCTCGCTCAATCCCGATCATCCGAACCGAAGCTTCGATATCGACGAAATCGACTGGATCGCCCGCATCATTTGGGCAAGTCAGTAAGCGGCCCCCATCACCCGCCGTAGAGATTGACCGGGAAGTAGCGAAGATAGATTTCCTGAAGGCGGCCGTTGCGCGACAGCGCCAGCAGCGCATGGTCGACCGCAGTGGCGAGCGCCGCATCCTCCTTGCGCAGCATGATGGTCAGCCCCTCGCCGAGAAACTGCTCGGAGAGATAGGGACCATCGAAGAGCGTGCAGCAGCCGGCCGATTCCGTGCCGTTCGTCCAGAAGGCGAGCTGCATGCCATCGGAAAAGACCGCATCCACCTTGCCATCCTTGAGCGCGGCCAGGAGCGCCGCACGGTCGGCAAGGGCCTGCGCCTGTATGCGCGGGAAAAAGGCCTTCAGCATGGCCTCATGCGCGCTGCCCGCCACGACGCCGACCCGCTTCCCGTCCAGTGCGGCAGCGGTTTCGCCGGATGGTTTGGCCGTCTTCGTTACGGCAAAACGGGCCGGCAGGCGCATGAAGGGGCGTGAAAAGGCAAAACGCTCGCGCAGGTCCGCCGTGACGGCGATGCCCGCCGCGACGGCCTCGCCATTGCCGTCGACCAGCGCCTTTTCCAGCTCGGGAAAGGTTACCGCCTGGATCTGGCATTTCTCCATCAATGCCAGCTCCCGGCAGATTTCACGCACCAGATCGACATGGAAGCCGGCGAGTTTGCCGGTCTGGTCGATGAAATTGAAAGGCGGAAAATCCACGGTCGTGAGGAAGCGCAGACGCACGATGCCCGAAAGATCGGGCTTTGCGATGCGCTCGCGCGTGTCGAACAGGATCGGCAGATCGACCGATGGTTTCTCCTCGGCCCGCAATGCAGGCGGGCTCGTCATCCCCATCAGCAGGCAGAGAGCAAAGAACCCATAAAATTTAAAGGATGAAATTGCTTTTTGCCACATTACAATCAACTTGGGGTTTAATGGGGACGCAGCCGCTCACGCGGCAGCGCTGGCTGCATGCGACTGGCAGAATATCCCGACGACATCGCTTTCGCCACTGCAATCGGCATTCTGCCGACGGGTGCCGTTCGGCCGCGCGAAGAGCCGCATATCCCGCCTCGCCTGATGGCGGAGGCCCGGCTCTTCCGCCGGCTCGGCCTGTCTAAAACGCTGATTTCGGGCATGCTGCAGCGCGCCAGCAGGCACGGCACGACACTGGAAGCGGAACTCCTTGCAAGCGGCGTTCTGACGGAGGACACCTATTACGAGGCGCTTGCCGAAATCCTGCACCTGCCCTTTCTTCCCCGGCTGGATGCCGCGCAAGTGGAGGACCTTCCCGGCGCCGACAGCCAGCTGGTGGAACCCGGTATCATCCGGCTTCACCATCCGGCGCGCGCGCCGATCACCGCGATCGTGCCCAGTGCGGACCGGATCGAATCCTTCACCGAACGGCTCGACCTTTCTCCCACGCTGCGCACGATGATGGCGGCGACCACGCCGACGGCGCTGCGAAAGGGGCTCTGGCAAGCGGGCCGCATGCGGCGCCTGCGCGAGACGGTCGACCGGTTGTTCAGCACCCTGCCGGAAGCGAGCGCCCGCATCACCCTGGGAGGCCGACAGGGTTTCTACACCGGTGCGATCCTCGCCACCCTTCTGGCACTTGCCATAACCCAGCCCGTCATCGCCTCGCTTCTTCTGCATATCGTGCTCAGCCTGCTCTTCCTTGCCACCTTCCTCATCCGCTTCGTCGCGCTTCTCGCCAAGCGCCGTCAGCGGAAAAGCCGGGTGCTCAGCGTGCCGCCGACCGGGCCGAGGCCGGTCTATTCGGTCTTCGTGGCGCTCTACCGGGAGGCGGAGGTGGTGCCGCAGCTCATCGAAACGCTGGACCGGCTCGACTGGCCGGCCGCCCGCCTCGATATCAAGCTGATCTGCGAGGCGGACGACGACGCGACATTGTCGGCGCTTGCGGCCATCCGCCTTGGCCGCCAATACGAGATCGTGGCCGTGCCGCCCGGCCATCCACGCACCAAGCCGAAGGCGCTTTCCTATGCGCTGGGTGCGGCGCGCGGTGAATATCTCGTCATCTACGATGCGGAGGACCGGGTCGATCCCCTGCAACTCGAAGAGGCATGGCGCACCTTCAAGGCCGCACCGCCCGACATCGCCTGCCTGCAGGCGCCGCTGGTCATCACCAATGCACGCGAAAGCTGGCTGAGTGCGCTCTTCGCCTATGAATATGCCGGGCTGTTCCGTGTGTTGCTGCCGCGCCTCGCCGCCGCACGCCTGCCGATGCCGCTCGGTGGAACCTCAAACCATTTTCGTACCCGCGTGCTTCAGGATGTCGGCGGCTGGGATCCCTACAATGTCACCGAGGATGCCGATCTCGGCATGCGGCTTTACCGGTACGGCTATCGCTGCGGCACGCTCGAGCGACCGACCTATGAAGAGGCGCCGACGACGGTATCGGCGTGGCTGGGGCAGCGCACACGCTGGTTCAAGGGCTGGCTGCAAACCTGGCTGGTGCTGATGCGGCGTCCGTCGCGGCTCGTGCGCGACATGGGCGTTTGGCCCTGCTTCGTCTTTCAGGTGCTGATCGGCGGGTTGATCCTCTCCTCACTCGCCCACCCGCTGCTCATCCTCTATGTCGGGATGCTTTCCTGGCAGCTTTTCGGACAATCCGCCCATGTCGCCAGCAGCTTCCAGCTGATGCTTCTCGTCATCGATATCGTCAATATCTTCGGCAGCTATGCGATTTTCATAGCGCTCGGCCGGGCCGGAATGGGCCGGGACGAACGGCGCGCAACAGGCCGGCGCTGGGCATTGACGCCGGTCTATTGGCTGCTGATGTCGCTTGCCGCCTGGCGCGCGGTGCGGGAATTGCGCAACAATCCGTTTTTCTGGAACAAGACCGCGCATCACCCGGCAAAGACAGTGCTGCGCGCCGGGGCGATGGTGGAAGGCGGATAGCGCTCCCGGCTTCGGCGAGATTCAGGGCGTCTCCATCCAGATCGCCACATCGACCGGCGCAAGCTCCCGTCCGCCGACGAGAAAATCCGCTGTTGCCGATGCCGGCACCGCTGCCGGCGTGCGGCCGTAGTTGAAGGCGAAATACAGCTTGCCGCGCCGGGCAAGGCGCAGATCCCCGAGATCGGGCAGGCTCTTGACATCCGCCCAGCCGAGCGTGTCCCCCATCAGCTTCGACAGGAATTCGCCGCGCGGCAGCGTGGCGGCATAACGGGCATGATCGTTGCCGATGATAGCAGGTGAACCCCGGCGGTGGTCGCCTTCGAAGGTCGCCAGCACCGCCTCGGTCGTGCGGATAAGCTCCCGCCAGCCCGTTACCGGATGGCTCGTGTTGCCGTAGAGCACGGGCTCGTCGTGATAATCCGGCAGGGATTCGACGCGCGTCACGCGGAAATCCAGGAGATCCGCAAGCGGGCCGGGCGGCAGGTCGGCGGGGATGTGCATGTCGCGCGTCTTGCTGCCGCTGCGCGGGCCAAACAGCGCCTTCGCACCGGAGGCCTTCAGCCGCGCGATGAATGCAGCATCGGGAATGACGAGATCGGGCGCGACCACCAGCTTGTAGCCGGAGAGATCGGCATGCTGGCCGATGAAATCGACATCCACGCCGAGGCGGGCGATGGCGGAATACCAGTCGAGCGCGATGGCCGAGGCGGCATAGCCCTGGCCCTGCGGCAAGGCGCGGGTGGCAAAGCGCGATTCGTAATCGAGCACGATGGCGACCTCGGCCTTTTCGCGCCTCTCACCCTCGGGCAGACGCACCATTTCCTCGGCCACCTGCGCAACCTCGAGATAGCCCTGATCCACCTCGCTGTTCGGCAGAAGCAGGCCGGCATGGAACTGTTCCTGCGCGAAGGGTGCCTGACGCCAGCGGAAATAGGAGACCATGTCGACGCCATGCGCATAGGCAAGCCAGGTCCACAGCCGCACCATGCCATCGGCCGGCGACTGGTTGTGTGCGGCCCAGTTGACCGGCCCCGGCTGCTGCTCCATCACCCAGACCCGGCCGCGGCCGACGGCGCGATAGATGTCGTGGTTGAAGGCCGTCTGGTCAGGATCGCCGACGCGCAGGTAGCGCGCCTTCTCCTCGGCGCTGAGACGGCCATTGATAAGACCGCCCATCGGATAGACATCCCAGGAGGCGATATCGATGTCTTCACCGACCTTGTAATGGTCGAAGTCGGTGTTCTGGTTCATGAAATTGTGCGTGACCGGGCGGCCCGGCGAATGCCGGTGGAGAATATCCACCTGCGCCTTATTGAAGCTCTTCACCTGATCTGACGAGAAGCGATAATAGTCGATGAGATGGGTCGGCGTCGGCTCCTCGACGAGGTTGTTGGGCAGGTCCACTTCCTCGAAGCTGTTGTAATGCATGCTCCAGAACTGCGTGCCCCAGGCGCGGTTCATCGCCTCGACCGTGCCGTAGCGGGCGGCCAGCCATTCGCGGAACGCCAGCTTTGCTTCGTCGGAATAGCTGTGGATCGTGTCGTGATCGCCGTATTCGTTGTCCGTCTGCCAGGCGTGCACGAAGGGATTGTCGCCATAGCGGCGCACCATGGCCTCGGTGATACGGGCGGCCTCCACGCGGTAACGGCGGCTGGAGAAACAATAGTGCCGACGCGCGCCGAACTTGCGGACCACGCCACGCGCATCGACAGGCAGGATATCCGGGTAGCGATCGACCAGCCATTTCGGCGGCGCGGCGGTCGGTGTTCCCAGAATGACTTTGAGTCCCGCACAGCCGAGCACCTCGATCGCCTCGTCCATCCACTCCCATTGGAACGTGCCGGATTGCGGCTCGATATGCGACCAGGCGAATTCGCCGATGCGCACCCAGGTAAGCCCGAGTTCCACCATGCGGCGGGCGTCCTCGTCCCATTTTTCGCGCGGCCACTGTTCCGGATAATAGCAGACGCCGAGCTCCAGCATGCCGGCATCCTTTCGGGCGGCGTCGAAGCGGTTCTGTCTGGTCAGCGGCTTATGCACGTGCAGTATCCTTGTCATCCACGGTGCCTGGGGCGCCGCCATCGTTACGATCGCGATTGTCTATCGCTTCAATTGTTCCTGTTGCGGCGCGCGCTCACCACGCCACCGTCCGGCCGTCATAGGCGCAAAAACCGCCGCTCTCAGCCATCGTCGTGCCGTCGATCAGCGCCTTCAGCCCCGCCGCGCTGACGCCGACGTCGATCGCCGCCTCCTCGCCGCCCATATCGGTGCGCACCCAGCCGGGATGCAGCGAGATGACGGCGATACCGTCGCGGGCAAAATCCTGGGCGAGCTTGACCGTCGCCATGTTCAGCGCCGCCTTGGAGCAACGATAGGCATAGTCGCCGTCGTCATCGTCGAGCGTGCCTTCGGCCAAGGAGCCAGCGCGGCTGCTGATATTGACGAGCACCTTGCGCGTGCCGGCCTCGAGGTTCGGGTGAAGTGCACGGGCGACCAGCAGCGGGGCGAGCGCATTGATCCGCATGACCTCGAGGAAATCATCCGTCTCCAGGGATGAAAGGCCGCCGGTATCGCCGCGGATCGCAGCGTTGTTGATGACGATATCGATCGGCTGGCCGGCAAGCCTTTCGCCAAGTGCGGCGATGGAACCGGCATCCCAGACATCAAGCGGCA
>NZ_CAMLFY010000131.1 GCF_946479415.1 uncultured Shinella sp.
TCGGAGGAGTTCGGCACGGTCAGCTTGCCGTTGGAAAAGATGCCGGTGACGGTCGCGTTGAGGTCCGGGAAGAGTTCGCTGAGCTGCTTCAGCGGCGTCTCGACGACAGGGCAATCCTCCATGCACTCGATCGCCACCATGACGATGCGATCGTCGGCGAAGCGCACGACATCCGTCGCGCCGGGGAAGGAAATGCGCCGCAGCACCATCTTGCCCACCTCCACCTCCGGCGAGATGGTGACGTCGATGGGCATGTTTTCGCGTGAGAACAGATCGGAATATTCCGGCGCCAGATAGCTCTGTGCGCGGATGCGGGCGATCTTGGTCGGCACGTTGAACAGCGAATGGGCGACCTGGCAGGCGACCATGTTGATCTCGTCGAACAAGGTCACGGCGATCAGCATGTCCGCCTGGTCGGCGCCGGCCTTGGCCAACACCTCGGGATGCGCGCCGTGGCCGACGATGCCGCTGACATCAAGCGTCTCGGTGATGGCGGAAATCAGCGAGGGCTGCGTATCGATGACGGAGACGTCATTGCCCTCTTCCGAGAGCCGCTCGGCAATACCGTAGCCGACGCGTCCGGCGCCGCAGATGATGACCTTCATGCCCTAGAATCCCTCAATCCCCAGGCGCTTTATACGCCAAGCGATTTCAGTTTGCGATGGAGCGCGGAGCGTTCCATGCCGACGAATTCGGCCGTGCGGGAAATGTTGCCGCCGAAGCGATTGATCTGCGCGATCAAATAGTCACGCTCGAACATTTCACGTGCTTCACGCAGCGGCAGCGTCATGATGTGCTGGTCGCCCTGCGTGGAGACCTTCGGCAGCATGTCGCCCACTTCGGTCGGCAGCATGTCAGCCGTGATCGGCGTATCGGGACCGTCGCTGCGGGCAAGAATCATCAGGCGTTCGATATTGTTGCGCAGCTGGCGGATGTTGCCCGGCCAGTCATGCGCCTGCAGCACGGCGAGCGCGTCATCGCCGATCTTGCGAGCGCGAATGCCGGCCTGCTCGCTGATCTGGCGCATGAACATGTCGACGAGGAACGGGATATCCTCGCGCCGCTCGGCAAGCGGCGGCACGCGCACCGGCACCACGGCGAGGCGATGATAGAGGTCCTCCCGGAACCCGCCCTCGGCGATCAGGCTTTCCAGATTATAGGCGGTGGAGGAAATGATGCGCACATCCACCTTCACCCGCTTGGAGCCGCCGACGCGCTCGAACTGCTGGTCCACGAGCACGCGAAGAATCTTGTTCTGCGTCTCGCGCGGCATTTCGCCGATCTCGTCGAGATAGAGGATGCCGCCATGGGCCTCTTCCAGCGCGCCGGTGCGGCGCGGCTGGCCGGGCGTGCCCTCGGTGCCGAACAGCGCGATCTCCATACGCTCGGGCGTGATCGCCGCCGCATTCAGCACCACGAAGGGGCCGCTCGCCCGTGTCGATTTCCGGTGGATCATGCGCGCCACCAGTTCCTTGCCGGAGCCGGAGGGACCGAGGATCATGATGCGGCTGTTGGTCGGCGAAACCTTGTCGATGTTCTGGCGCAGCTGCGAAACGGCGACGGAGGTGCCGATCAGCTCGGCCGGATCGCCGGAGCGTTTTTTCAGCTCCGTCACCTCGCGGCGCAGCTTGGAGTTCTCCAGCGCGCGCTCGGCGATGAGAATCAGCCGGTCGGCCTTGAAGGGCTTTTCGATGAAGTCATAGGCACCGCGACGGATCGCCGAAACGGCCGTCTCGATATTGCCGTGGCCGGAAATCATCACAACCGGCAGATCGGGATGGCGGCTTTTGATCTCGTCGAGCAGCGCCAGCCCGTCGAGCTTGCTGCCCTGCATCCAGATGTCGAGGAAGACCAGGCGCGGTACGCGGTCGCTGATCGCGGCCAGCGCGCTGTCGCTGTCGAAGGCGGTGCGCGTCTCGTGCCCCTCGTCCGACAGGATGCCGGAGACGATCTCGCGGATGTCCTCTTCGTCGTCAACGACCAGAATATCAGACGCCATGGCTCATTTCCTTGCTCTTATTCTTGTCCGCATCGACGGCCGCGGTTTCTTCATAGGGCAGGATCACGCGGATCATCGCCCCCCGGCCGTGGTCGAAGTCCTGGGGGGCATCGTGCAGTTCCAGCTGCCCGCCGTGGTCCTCGATAATCTTTTTCACGATGGCGAGGCCGAGCCCCGTGCCCTTCTCGCGCATCGTCATGTAGGGCTCGAGAATGCGATGTCGATTCTCGGTCGGCAGGCCCTTGCCGTTGTCGACGACATCGACGACGAAGCGCCGCCCCGCATCGTCAGCCTCGGCGCGCACGAGGATCTTGTGCTCACCGCGCTCGGCCTCCGGCGGCAGCGCCTCGATGGCCTCCACCGCATTCTTGATGAGATTGCCGAAGGCCTGGCCGAGCATGCGCGCATCGAAGAGGCCTGTCAGCGGCACTTCGCCCAAATCCTTCTGGAAGGCGACGTGGTTGTTGCCCATCTCGCGCAGGAAAACGGCATCCTTCAGGATGTTGCGCAGGTCCGAGCGCTCCTTCGTGGGCTTGGGCATGCGCGCGAAGGAAGAGAACTCGTCCACCATGCGACCGATATCCTCGACCTGCCGCACGATCGTATCCGTACACTGGTCGAAGACCGCGCGATCCTCCTGGTCGATCTGCTTGCCGTAGCGGCGGCGGATACGCTCGGCCGAAAGCTGGATCGGGGTCAGCGGGTTCTTGATTTCATGGGCGATGCGGCGCGCCACGTCCGCCCAGGCGGTGGAACGCTGCGCGATGACGAGATCGGTGATGTCGTCGACGCTGATGACGAAGGATTCCTGCGCGTCGCTTGCTTCCTCGCGGATCACCTGAACGTTCAGCGTCCGCTCCTTGCCGCCATGCATGATGTTGATCTGCTTGCGGAATTCGTTGCGGTGGCGGGCCGAGCCCTCGACAAGCACGGCGGCGATCTCCGGCGTGACGCCGACCAGCGGTTCGCCGATGAGATCGACCGCATTGCGGCCGAGCAGGATTTCCGCCGAGAGATTGACGATGGTGATGCGCCCGTCGCCCTCGACGCCGATGACGGCCGCCGTGACGCCCGACAGCACCGCCTCGATGAAGCGGCGGCGATGGTCCATCTCGTCCTTGGCGTCAAGAATCTCACCCTGCTGGGTGCGGATCTCGGCGATCATCTTGTTGAAGGTGCGCGAGAGATTGCCGACGTCGCCATCGGCCACGCGCACAGGCACCGTCACATCGAGATTGCCCGACGCGACGCTGTCGGCGGCGCCGATGAGCTGGCGGATCGGCCGGACGATACGGTCGGCCACCGCGATGGCGGTCCAGATCGCGGCGAGCAGCACGATCAGCGCGAAGCCGAGATAGAGCACGCCGAAGGCGATCTGCAGCGTCGTGCGCCCGGCTTCCAGCGCGCGATATTCCGCGGTGTTCTCCTCCATCAGCCGCATGGAGCGCATGACTTCGGGATCGACGGTGCGGATCGTGTAGAGGAAGGCGTCCGGGATATTGTCGAGCTTGATGATGGCGCCGACGAGATTGGTCTGGCCCGGCGGAATGAGCGTCGGCTGGCCGGCGGCGGACGCCTTCAATGCATCCTCCGGGGCCGGCGGCAGGCGGTTTTCCGTGGGTATATTGGCCTGGAGAATGACGGAGCCGTCGGCCCGCAGCAGCGAGGCGGCGAGCATGCCGCGTCCGCGCGCCTGCCGCGTCATCAGTTCGGTAAAGCCGGTGCGGTCGAGGCTGTAGAGCTGGCGGTTGCGGTCGAGATCGTTCGCCATCGAGGCGGTCTGACCCTGCAGATAGCTGGCATTTTCCAGCATATAGGCCTGCGCCACGTTGAGCGAGGAACTGACGATCGACTGCGTGCGGATGGAGAACCAGCGGTCGAGGCCGACATCGAGCGTGATCGAGGCGAAAATCGCGACGAGCACGGCCGGCGTGATCGCGACGATCGAAAACAGCGCCACGATGCGCACATGGAGCCGCGCGGCCGCACGGCCGCGGCTGCGGGCACGCAAGAGCCGGACGATTTCGCGGCCGATCAGGAACATCAGGCCGACGATGAAGATGGCATTGATCGCCGCCGAGGCGATGACGACATTGGCGACCGGCTTGATCGGCGTCAGGCCAAGCAGGATGAACAGCGACAGCGTTGCGGCGACGAGCGCGCCGCCGGCCAGCACGAGGCCCGGCAGAGCGAAGGAGGCACGCCGGTCCGCCGACACCTTCCCCTCACCGCCGCCCGCAAGCAGGTCCAAACGCTCGTCCATCTGCTGCATCGCTTCCCCGGCCGAACGCCTTAAAAGGCGCCGACGTTGTTCTCTTGTTTTCGGGATGGCGCCGACCGCAGGGAGGATCGGCCGCAGTTGCACCCGAATCCTAAACGATCAGGCACGCGGACCCATTCGGCCGCAAACCCCTCTGTTACCCTCAAGCAACAGATTGTGGCCAAAATGCAACGCCTCTTGCCGTTAAGTCAAGCGGAGCGGGAACTTCTGTACACAGACACGCCGAGTTCGCGAATTTTCTTGCGCAACGTATTGCGGTTCAGGCCGAGCAGATCGGCCGCCTTGATCTGGTTGCCGCGGGTCGCCGTGAGCGCGGCGAGAATCAGCGGATACTCCATCTCCGCCAGCACCCGGTCGTAGAGACCGGCCGGCGGAAGGGCATCACCGAAGCTCGAGAAATACTGCCGCATGTTCTCTTCCACCGCTTGCGAGATGGAGAGCGAGCCGCTGCGCGTCGCGGTCTTTTCGATGGGACTGTCGGGCACATCGGCCCGCAATTCCGTCTCGATGATCTCGCGGGTGATGACGTCCTGCGGATAGAGCGCGGTCAGGCGGCGCACGACGTTTTCCAGTTCACGCACATTGCCCGGCCAGGCATGCGCCTTCATCAGTTCCAGCGCCTCCTGGTCGAAACGCTTGGCGTCCAGGCCTTCCTTCTCCGCCTGCTGCACGAAATGGCGCACCAGATCGGGAATGTCCTCCGCACGGTCGCGCAGCGGCGGCAGGCGTAGTGGCACGACGTTGAGGCGGTAATACAGGTCCTCGCGGAACAGGCCCTGGTTGATCGATTGCTTCAGGTCCTTGTTGGTTGCCGCAACGATGCGCACATCGGTGCGGATCGGCGTGCGGCCGCCGACGGTGGTGTATTCACCCTGCTGGAGCACGCGCAGCAGGCGCGTCTGCGCATCCATCGGCATGTCGCCGATTTCGTCGAGGAACAGCGTGCCGCCCTCCGCCTGCTCGAAGCGGCCGGTCGAGCGGTTCTGCGCACCGGTGAAGGCGCCCTTCTCGTGGCCGAACAGTTCCGATTCGATGAGGTCGCGTGGAATAGCCGCCATGTTGATGGCGACGAAGGGGCCGTTGCGGCGCTTGCCATAGTCATGCAGCGCGCGGGCGACGAGTTCCTTGCCGGTGCCTGATTCGCCGGTGATCATCAGCGTCAAGTCCGTCTGCATGAGACGCGCCAAAACGCGGTAGATTTCCTGCATGGCCGCCGAGCGGCCGACCAGCGGCATGCCGTCCTGCGTGTCGTCGTCGAGGCGGGCCGGCTTGCGCTTCGGCTCGGCAAGCGCGCGGCCGATGATGGCGATCAGCTCGGTGAGATCGAAGGGTTTCGGCAGGTAGTCATAGGCGCCCTTTTCCGAGGCCTTGATCGCCGTCATGAAGGTGTTTTGCGCACTCATCACCAGAACCGGCAGGTCCGGCCGGGCCTTCTTGATGCGCGGCAGGAGATCGAAGGCATTCTCGTCGGGCATCACGACGTCGGTGACGACGATGTCGCCCTCGCCGGCCGAAATCCAGCGCCACAGCGTCGCCGCGTTGGAGGTGATGCGCACGTCATAGCCGGCACGGCTGAGCGCCTGGTTGAGAACCGTGCGGATCGCGGCATCGTCATCGGCAACGAGGACTGTGGCGCCTGTCATCAGATATGTCCTTTGGTCTTGGGAAAGTCGTCGTCTTCACTGACGCCGCGGGAGGCCGGCATCAGCACGCGGAATGTGGTTCGCGAACCCTGGCTGTCGCATTCGACAATACCGCCATGGCCGCCGATGATCTTTGCCACCAGCGCAAGGCCAAGGCCCGAACCGTTGGTCTTCGTGGTGATGAAGGGATCGAAGAGATGCGGCAGCAGGTCGCCGGGCACGCCGGGACCGTTGTCATGCACGCAGAATTCCAGCGGCAGCGAGATCTTTTCCCGCGTGCCGGCGACGGAAAGCCGGATCCCGGGGCGATAGGCCGTCGTCAGCTGGATTTCGCCCTCCGGCCGGTCGCCGATCGCCTCCGCCGCATTCTTGATGAGGTTGAGGAAGACCTGAACCAGCTGGTCCCGGTTGGCGAAGACCGGCGGAAGCGAGGGGTCGTAGAGTTCGGTGATCTTGATGTTGCGGCCAAAGCCGGCCTTCGCCACTGCCTTCACATGGTCGAGTACCGCATGGATGTTGAGCGGCACGCGATCGACGGGGCGCTCGTCGGAAAACACCTCCATGCGATCGACCAGCGAAACGATGCGGTCGGTCTCGTCGCAGATCAGCCGCGTCAGTGCCCGGTCCTCGTCGATGACGGAGGTTTCCAAAAGCTGCGCCGCGCCGCGAATTCCGGACAGCGGGTTCTTGATCTCATGCGCCAGCATCGAGGCAAGGCCGGTGACGGAGCGGGCCGCGCCGCGATGCGTCAGCTGCCGGTCGATCTTATCCGCCATCGAGCGTTCCTGGATGACGACCACGACGGAGCCCGCCGGTTCGGTCGTCACGGGCGCAACGTAGATATCGGCGAGCTTGTCGGCGCCGAGGCGCGGCGAGGACAGGTCGACGCGGTACTCGCTGACCGGCGCCTTGCGCTCGCGCACCTGGTCGATCAGCGTCAGAAGCGGGCTTCCGAAGGGAATGAGGCTCGAAACCTTGTGTTTCGCCAAATGGTTGGCGCTCGCACCGAAAAAGGATTCCGCCTCCCAGTTGGCGAAGGCGACATGGCCGTCGATATCGACGAGGATGACCGGGTTCTGGATGGAATTGAGCACAGCGAGCGCCAGGTCCGGCGCCTTGGCGGCGTTCTGCTCTGGAGCCTTGTCCGTCATGCGGCCTCTCCGATCCCTGGGGCGCCCGCGTCCAGAATGGCTGACTCCAGGCGGCTTGCGACGAATTCGCTGTCACGCGCCGTCATGATCTCCGCCTTCGCCGCGCCTGATATGTTCGGTGCGTAATGCCCGAGATACCAGCCGACATGTTTGCGGGCATGGCGCAGGCCCGCCTCGATGCCGTAGAAATCGAGCATCATGCGATAGTGCTCCACCGCCGTCGTCGCGACCACATCCAGTGAGGGATGTTCGATGGCGCCGGCCAGAACTGCCGGATGCCACGGGCGGCCCTGCGCGGAGCGGCCGACCATCACGGCATCGGCGCCCGAGCGGCGCAGGATTTCCGCGGCGTCCTCAGGTGTCTCGACGTCGCCATTGGCAACGAGCGGGATCGACAGCACGTCGCGCACCGCGCGGATCGCGTCCCAATCCGCCTTGCCCTCGTAGAACTGCATGCGCGTGCGGCCATGCACGGTGATCATCGCGGCACCCGCCGCCTCGGCGCGCGACGCGATATGCGGCGCGTTCAGCGAATCATGGTCCCAGCCGAGCCGCATCTTCACCGTAACCGGCACCTTCACGGCATTCACCGTCGCCTCGATCAGCCCGAGCGCATGGTCGGGATCGCGCATCAGCGCCGAACCGGAATAGCCACCGATCACCTTCTTGGCGGGGCAGCCCATATTGATGTCGATGATATCGGCGCCCTCGCCTTCGGCGATCTTCGCGGCTTCCGCCATCCAGTGCGCCTCGCGGCCGGCGAGCTGCACCATATGGGGCGCGATACCGCAATTGCGGATGCGCGACCAGCTTTCGCGCGCATTCAGCGCCAGTTCCCGGCTCGCCACCATCTCCGTCACGACCAGTCCCGCGCCGAAACGCCAGGCGAGATCGCGGAACGGCAGGTCCGTGACGCCCGACATCGGCGCCAGCACCACGCGGTTGCGCAGGGTCTGGTTTCGGATCGCCAGCGGTGCCGACAGGGCGGGGATCGTCAAATGCTCATCTTTCAAGCAGGTCATGTCTCTGCACTATTTTTAGCCATCATTGTCGTTCTTGCCAAGCCGCAATCCTGCAAACCCGCATTTTTCCTGACAGCGCTGGAATTGCGGCATCCTTCCGGCTAAACCACCTCAAAACGCTTTGAAACGGGAGGTCGATGATCGAAATGCAGGCGGAAAACGCGTATTCCTGCGGTGTGGTGATCGTTGCCGCCGGTCGCGGCGAGCGGGCCGGCAGTCATGCCGAAGGCCCCAAGCAATACCGCCGCATCGGCGGAAGGCCGGTCATCTCCCATACGCTCGATCTCTTTGTCAATTGGCAGCCCGCCCGGCGTATCGTGGTCGTGATACATCCCGATGACGCGGCACTGTTCGAGATGGCGCGCGAAAACGCCCTGCCCGCCGGCGATCGTCTCACCGTCGTGCATGGCGGCGCGACCCGCCAGCAATCGGTGCTTGCCGGCCTCGAAGTGCTGGCGAAGGACGAGATCAGCCACGTGCTCATCCAGGATGCCGTGCGCCCCTTCGTCGAGCCCGCCATTCTGGACCGCACGCTGGCCGCCTTCAGCCACGGTGCCCGCGCCGTCCTGCCCGCCGTCGCGGTTGCCGATACGCTGAAGCGCGCCGATGCCAACGGCAATGTTGCCGAGACCGTCTCCCGCTCCGGCCTCTTTGCCGCGCAGACGCCGCAGTCCTTCCACTTCGCCACCATCCTCGAGGCCCATCGTCGCGCAGCCGCCTCCGGCCGCACGGATTTCACCGACGACGCCTCGATTGCCGAATGGGCCGGCGTGCGCGTGCATCTCGTCGAAGGCAGCGCCGGTAACGTCAAGCTTACATTGCAGAAGGATATAGCCATGGCCGACCAGCGCCTTTCTCACGGGCTTCCGGATGTGCGCACCGGCAACGGCTACGATGTGCACCAGCTCGTCGCGGGCGATGGCGTGACGCTCTGCGGCCTGTTCATTCCGCACGACCAGAAACTATCCGGCCATTCCGACGCCGACGTCGCGCTGCATGCCCTCACCGATGCCCTGCTCGCCACCTGCGGCGCCGGCGATATCGGCGATCATTTCCCGCCGTCGGACATGCAATGGAAGGGTGCCGCCTCGCGCATCTTCCTCGAACACGCCGCAAGCATCGTGCGCGCGAACGGCGGCACGATCATGAATGCCGACGTCTCGCTGATCGCCGAGGCGCCGAAAGTCGGCCCGCACCGCGATGCGATGCGCCAGAACCTCTCGGATTTCCTCGGCATTTCCATCGACCGCTGTTCGGTGAAGGCAACGACCAACGAGAAGATCGGCTTCATCGGCCGCCGCGAAGGCATCGCCGCCATCGCCACCGCCACGGTCGTCTACAGGGGAACCGAAGCATGAGTTTCTGGCCTGAGGATATCGAAGACACCGCACGCAGTATCGTTGCCGATTTTGCCGAGAAGAAGCTGCTGATCGCCACCGCCGAATCTTGCACCGCAGGGCTGATTGCCGGCGTGATCACGGAGATCCCCGGCTCGTCAAACGTCTTCGACCGCGGCTTCGTCACCTATTCCAACGAGGCCAAGCGCGAAATGATCGGCGTCGCCAATGCGACGCTGAAGGCGCACGGCGCCGTCTCGCGCCCGACCGCGCTGGAAATGGCGCAGGGCGCCATCGGCAATTCCGGCGCCAATATCTCGATTGCCGTGACCGGCATTGCCGGTCCGGGCGGCGGCACGGAGGAAAAACCGGTCGGTCTCGTCCACCTCGCCGCCGCGCGCACCGGCCGCGAGACGCTGCATCGGGAGATGCGCTATGGCGATATCGGCCGCAATGCCGTCAGGCTTGCGACGGTGCGCACCGCACTGGAAATGCTGATCGAGATCGCGCGGGACTAATTCGGGCAGAGCGAATAGATGTTCATGGCGAAATTCGCCTCGTAGCGCGCCGTATCTGCCCAGAAAACCTGCCCCTCCGGGAAATTTTTCGCGAGGAAAGCATCGACGCTCGCCTTCTGCTTTTCGGCGAGCGCCTTGTAGTCAGCTGTCTTGCGCTTTTCGGTGATGCATTTCGTGAAATCGGGAATGGGGCTTGTCCGCTCCACGAAAAGCGCCTCGAAATCGCTGGAACTCAAGGCCTTGCCGATCTCGACGGCCGCGATCTTGCGGGCCGCCGGCGCGGGCAGCACGATATCGAACGTCTCGACGTGGAAAAAATCCCCAAGGCGCCGGTCCTCATCGCCAAGTTCCGCCCCCTCGACGGTATAGGCCTTGCCGACGAGCTTGTAGCCGCTCGCCTCGAAGGCCAGACGCGCCGAGACCTTCACTTTCAACGCCTTCTCGCGCTCCGGCTTCTGGTCCTTGAAGAGCGGAGGCTGCAGCGTCTCCGTGTCCACGATGCGCATCTCGCCGCCGACATCGATCGCCGCCGGATCGGAGGAATAGGCATGACGGGTGTTGTAGAAGGCCAGCATTTCCGCTTCGCGGGTGGGGAAGAAGGCACGATCCAGATAAACCGGATTTCTGGGCAAGCCGTCCTCCCTGCCCTGGATCGTCATCTTCACGTCCGGCCCGATACGATAGCTGCCGGCGAGCGGCCGGTTCTGTTCGTCGAGAAGCAGGATGTAGTCACCCGGCGCTTCCTGCGCGGCCGCAGGCGTTGAGAGCAAGGCGATCAGGGCGAAGGAAGCGAACCGGGTGACCATGCCCCGGTAACGGGCGAGCGGACTGAAAAATTCAGGCGGCCGGATAGATCGCGTCGGCGCGCTTCTCGAACGCCTCGGTGAACATGCGGAAGGCCCGGTCGAACATCGAGCCCATCAGCGCACCGAGAATGCGGCTCTTGAACTCGTAGTCGATGAAGAAATGCACCGAACAGCCGCCATCCGGCAGCGGCTCGAAGCGCCAGCGGTTGTCGAGATAACGGAACGGCCCGTCGATATATTTCACGTCGATCGCCCGCTCCGCGCCGTTCAGCAGCACCTGCGTGGTAAAGGTCTCGCGGATCGCCTTGTAGCCGACGGTCATGTCCGCCACGAGCAGCTCCTTGCCGTCGCGCTCCTTGCGCGACCGCACATTCAGCGCCTCGCAAAGCGGCAGGAATTCCGGGTAGCGCTCGACATCGGCGACGAGGGCATACATCTCTTCGGGCGAATGGGGAGCCGGACGGCGGGTTTCGAACTGGGGCATGGCCGAGAGCTAATGAACCGCGGCAAGTCTTGCAAGTAGGGCATCATTCTCGCCGCGCGATTTCAACACGCAAACCGGCACGTCGCGGCCATAGGCCGCAAGATTCTGCTCGATCTCCGGGCTCTCGGTCTTCTCGAAGTTCCACACATAGGTCAGGAATTCACGGTTGATCCGCTCCGGGCAGTTCTCCGCCATCTCGGGCCGCGTGCGGCCCCGGTTGCGCAGCCAGCGCGAGACCACGCCATAGATCGACATCCAGCGCGGCGGCCGCAGCCAGAGGACGAGATCGGTGCGCGGCAGGCGCAGCGGCAAGGTGCCGGGGCTTGTGCCATCCATGATCCAGCGCTCCTGCGCGACGAAGTCTTGCAGACGGGTCAATGCCTCCGCGCGCGGCCGCGACTGCCAGCCCGGCAGCCAGAAAATCTCGCGGTCCATCGAGACGTAAGGCAGGCTGAGCCTATCGGCGAGTTGTCGCGCCAGCGTGCTCTTGCCGCTTCCTGAACAGCCGATCACCAGCACACGCTCCGCCGTCTTCAACCGTTCGGCCGCGTCTTCCAGAGCTATCGTCATCGCCGTCTCCTGAAACGAAAAACCCGCCGTCGGGCGGACGGCGGGTTTAGAGGAAGTGCTTGGAAAAATCCATTCGCAGCGGAAAGTCTATTCCGCGGCGACCAGAAGCTTGCGCTCGCGCGCCGCCTTCAGGCGCGCAAAATCATCGCCGGCATGGTGCGAAGAGCGCGTCAGCGGGCTCGACGACACCATCAGGAAGCCCTTGGCATAAGCAACGGTCTCGTAGGACTTGAACTCCTCCGGCGTCACGAAGCTCATGACGGCATGGTGCT
>NZ_CAMLFY010000132.1 GCF_946479415.1 uncultured Shinella sp.
GTCGCTTACGCATACCATTCACCGCTGATGGCGGAATCGGCGGAAGTTCTGGCGGCCGCGGCCGCGCGCATATCCTTCCGCGCGCCAACCTTGCCGATCGTTTCCGGCCTGACCGCGACCCGCGACGGTGGCGCGCGGATGGCAACGGCCGAATATTGGCGCGACCAGATCGTCGAGCCTGTACGGTTCCGCGACGCGTTGCTGGCTCTCGCCGCAGAGGGCGTGACCGGCTTCCTGGAACTCTCGGCGCAACCGCTCTATGCGACCGCCGCCCGGGCAACCCTTGCAGCAGCCGGTGTCGAGGCGAGTTTCATTCTGACGGCGGATGGCGAAACCAGCTCGGCTCTCGCCTTCGAGGAGGCGCGTGCCCGGCTGTTCGTCGCCGGACAGGCAACGGAACCGGTTGCAGCCGGCGGCTGGGCGGATCTGCCGAAATATCCCTTCGCAGAAACACGCTATTGGATCGACCCGGTCAAGCGCGAGGCCGTTGTGACGCCCTTGCCGCAGGCCGAGATAGCACTCGCCGTTGCGTCAGCCGCGGACCTCCACGAGGACGACGCGCTGCTGCACGAGTTGAAAGCGATCTGGAGCGAGCGGATCGGCGCGCCGGTGGAGGCCGACAGCGATTTCTTCGCCCTTGGCGGCAGCTCGATCGTCGCACTCAGCATTCTTGCCGACATCGAAATGGCACTCGCCATCCGCCCACCGCTGACGAGCTTCCTCGAAGCCCGCACCGTGCGCGGCCTCGCCGATGTCATCGAGCAGATGCTCAACGCCGAACTCCTGCTTGAAACAGCCTGATCAACAGACCCGGAGCGACCATGAACGCCCCCCACATTACCCGCAGTTCCCGCAACAGCATCGCCGAGCGGCTTGCCGCAAGGCGCGACCGCCGTTCGCCCGTCATCGCCGATCCGGCCGCGCGCCACGAACCCTTCCCGCTGTCCGATATGCAATATGCCTATTGGGTCGGGCGGGACGATGCACTCGAAGATGCCGGCGCCATCCAGTTCTATCTCGAATTTCGCACCGGCGACCTCGACCTCACCCGGCTGGAGGCGGCGTGGAACAAGCTCATCGCACGCCATGACATGCTGCGGGCGATCGTGACCGAGGATGGCCGGCAGCGCGTGCTGCCTACCGTGCCGCATCAGGCGATCGCCATCGAGGACCTGTCGCTGGCGACCCGGCCGGAGCAGGAGCATCGCCTGGAGGAAAAGCGCATCAGTCTTCAGAAGGAAAGCGCGGACCTGACCACCTGGCCGCATTCCCACCTCTCCTTCACACAGCTTGCCGCCGATGGTGCCGGACACCTGCATATGAAGCTCGACATCTGGTGCACGGACGGCCGCAGCATCCAGATCATGTTCGACGAACTGGCAGCGTTCTACGACGAGCCGGACCTCGCGCTGCCGGAGACAGATCTTTCCTTCCGTGATTACATGCTGGCGATCCAGCGCTTTGAAAGCGGACCGGAATGGCAGAAATCCTTCGCCTGGTGGCAGGAACGGCTGCGTCGGCTGCCGCCGCCGCCGCCCCTACCGATCCGCCGCATTCCGCGCGCCGACGGTCTTCAGACTTTCGTTCGTCTCGATGACCGCCTGGATGCCGGCCAGATCAAGGCGCTTCGCGCCCAGGCATCGCGCCGCGGATTGACGCTCGCCTGCGTGGTTCTGGCGGCCTATGCCGAGGTGCTCGGACGCTGGAGTGGCATCAGCGACTTTTCCGTCAACGTGCCGCGCTTCAACCGCCTCGACTGGCATCCGGATATAGACCAGATCATCGGCGAGTTCGCTTCCTTCAGCCTGCTGGAAGTGCGCGGAGACGGTGATGCGCCGTTCGAGACGCGTGCCCGGACCATCCAGCAGCAGATGTGGCAGGACCTTGAGCATCAGAGCGTGTCGGGTGTTCGCCAGTTGCGCGAATATGCGCGCCATCGCGGCGGCATGGAGGCCGGCGCGATGCCGATCGTCTTCACGACGCTGCCCGAGCGCCGACCCGGCGATTCCGGCGACATCACCCATCGTCTCGGTTTCCTGGGCGAGATCGTCCAGCTCGTCAGCCGCACCCCGCAGGTCTGGATCGATTGCCAATATGGCGAATATGGCGACGGGCTGATGTTCAACTGGGACGTCATGGAATCGCTCTTCCCGCCAGGCCTGGTGCGCTCCATGTTCGAGAGTTTTTCCGCGCTGTTGAAGCGCCTTGCGACCGAGGACGACGCGTGGGCCACATCGGCGCCACTCGACCTGCCGGCAGAACAGGCGGCAAGCCGCGCGACGGCGAATGCGACGGATCGGCCATTCGCCGAAGAGACCCCGCTTGCCGGCTTCCTGCGCCATGTCGTCGAGACCCCCGACGCCATCGCCGTCATCGATGCGGCAGGTATCGACCTGACCTACAAGGCGCTGGCCGAAGAGGCCGCCGGCATCGCCACGCGGCTTGCGGCGATGGGCGCCAAGGCTGGCGATCGCGTCGCCCTGCTTCTCGCAAAGGGCTGGCGGCAGCCGGCGGCGATCCTCGCGACCCAGATGCTCGGCTGCGCCTATGTCCCGCTCGACCCGGCCAATCCCGCCGATCGCGTCGCGCGGATCCTCTCCATCGCCCGGCCCGTCGCGCTTGTCACGGATCGCGACATGCCGGACGGAGCCGGTATTCCCATAGCGTTCCTTGGCAAAAAGCCGGACGGTGCTGCCCATCCGCTTCCGGCTGCGCCGGACTATGACGGCGACGCCATTCTGTCGATCATCTTTACCTCCGGTACAACCGGTCAGCCGAAGGGCGTGATGATCGCCATGCGCGGCATCGTGAATGCGCTGCAATTCAGCGAAAGCCGCTTCACGATCGAACCAAAAGATCGGTTCATCGCGATCACCGGGCTTCACCATGACATGGCCATGTTCGACATTTTCGGCCCGTTGATGGCCGGAGGCGCCATCGTCTTTCCGGACGCCGGCCGCGACGTCGATCCGGGCCACTGGCTGGACCTGATCCACCGCCACGGCGTCACGCTATGGAACAGCGTTCCACGTTTCATGGAACTGCTGGTGGACGAGGCCGAGCGACAGGAAAAGCCCCTGCCCGCAGGCTTCCGACAAGTCATTCTCGGCGGCGACTGGCTTCCGGTCGACCTGCCCGGCCGTCTTCGCACGCTGCAACCGACGATCCACGTGACGAGTGCCGGCGGCCCGACGGAAACCACGCTCTGGAACATCCTGCACGACGCCTTCGACCGGCCCGATGATTGCCCCAGCGTTCCCTATGGCAGGCCAATCGCCAACAGCCGCTATCACATCCTGGATGATCGGCTGCACGACCGGCCGGACTGGATGCCCGGCGAGATGTATTGCTCGGGCACCTGCGTTTCACCCGGCTATTTCGACGATCCGCCGCTGACCGCGGAAAAATTCATCATCCATCCCGTCAGCGGCGAGCGTCTTTACCGCACGGGCGACCGCGGCTGCTACCGTCCGGATGGCGCGATCGAGTTCCTCGGTCGCAGCGATTTTCAGCTCAATCTCGGGGGCTACCGAGCCGATGCGCTGGAAATCGAAGCCGCCATCAATACCTGCCCCGGCGTCTGCGATGCCGTCGTCGTTGCCCATGGCGACAAGGGTGCCGCCGCGAAGATCGTCGCCTTCTACCGGGTGGACGACGGCGCACCCACCGAGGAGGAGCTGCGTGCCTGGTGCGGCAAGCGCCTGCCGCCGCCGCTGGTGCCGCGCGCCTTCCAGCGCATCGACAGCTATCCGCTGAACGCCAACGGCAAGGTGGACCGGCAGGCTCTCGCCCGCGTCGAACTGGCCGACGAACCGGCTGCCAGCGGCGGCGCGCCGCAAACGCCGCTCGAACAGTTCATCGCCGATCTCTGGCAGGACGTGCTCGGCCAGCCCGTACAGGCGATCGATGCCAACTATTTCGAGCTCGGCGGCGATTCTCTCAATGCCATGCGCATTCTTCTGAAGATCGAAGAGGCGCTGGGGCTGAGGCCGCCGCTCGCCCTCGTCTTCACCCATGCGACGGTCGGCCGGTTCGCCGCCGGCCTGCTTGATCTCATCGCCGCCCGCGCGGCCGCGCCCGCCCGCGCCTGAGGATCCAAGGATGAACATCAACGCCCTCTCCACGCTTTCGGTCGAAGCGCTCGCAGCCCTCGTCCGCAAAGGCCCGGCTACAGAAACATCCAACGAGGCGGAAGACTTCCCGCGAGCCGATCCACTTCACCCGGAACTCTCCTGGGCGCAGGAGCGCCTCTGGTTCCTCGACCGGCTGGCGCCGTCCAATCCGTTCTACAACCTGCCCTTCTGCCTGGAAATCGGCGGCCCGCTGGATGCCGGCGCACTGGAGCAGGCGTTCAACGCCATCGTTGCGCGGCACGAGCCGCTACGCAGTATCTTCCCGCATGATGGCGCTGCCCGGCAACGGGTCCTCGACCGGCTGGAAATTGCCGTACCGCTCATCGACCTGCGGCACCTCGGGCCGGAGGCACGCGAGGCAAACGTGGCCGAAAGCATCCGCCGCGAGGTCTCGCAGCCCTTCGATCTCGCGACCGGCCCCCTGCTGCGCGCGCAAATCCTGAGGGTCGAGGACGAGAAACATGTTCTCGTCTACGGGTTCCACCACATCGTCTTCGATGGCTGGTCGGCCGGCATCTTCAACCGCGAGCTCATCGCGCACTACCTCGCCACCACCGGCGCCGACATGCCCGCAACGGCAATACCGGTCGCGCGCTATGCTGATTTCGCCCGCTGGCAGAGTGAAACGCTTTCCGGTGCCAGACTGGAGGACGAGATCGCCTTCTGGCGCACGCGCATCGAGGGCGTGCCTGCACTCCAGCTGCCGCTCGATCGCTCTCGGCCACCGGTGCAGTCGTTCCGCGGCAAGACCGTGCTCTTCCACCTCGACAAGGCGACACGCGCAGCCGTCGAGGAGCTTGCCCGCAAGCATGCTGCCACCCCCTTCATGGTCATGCTTGCCGCCTTCCAGGTGGCGATGGGCCGCTATGCCGGCATGGAACGTTTCCTGATGGCAAGTTCGGTTGCGGGGCGCACGCATCCGGCAACGCAGGACATGATCGGCTTCTTCATCAACAATCTGATCCTCAGGAGCGATCTCAGCGGCGCGCCGAGTTTCCAGACGATGATCGAACAGACGCGCACGGAAGTCCTCGAAGCCATCGCCCATCAGGACTATCCCTTCCAGCAGTTGGTGGAACGCATCGGCGGGGCGCGCGACCTCAGCCGGAACCCGATCTATCAGGTCTCGTTCACCTATCAGGCGCCGCCGCTGGAAGACGGACAGGCGGGAGCGCTTGATCTGCGTGCCGTCCCGATCAGCCAGGATGCCACGCATATGGACCTGGAAATTCTCTCCTGGCCGGACCCCGATGGGGGTATCTGCGTGTGCACGCTCTATGCCGACGATCTGTTCACGCCGGAAACCATCGAGCGCTTGCTTGGCGCCTTCAGGCATGTGCTGGAAGCGGGGCTGCGCGATCCGCGAACGCCGATCGACCGCCTGCCGCTTGCCAGCCCCGAGGCGATCTTGGCCTGGGCACATGTACCGGGTGCAGCCGCCGCACCGCGCCGCGACCTCTGGAGCGAAATCGCGCGGCAGGCAGAAATGCAGGCGGATGAACCCGTCCTGCTCTGGGAAGACGGACGCGAAATGTGCTGGCGCGACCTGATGCGCGAGAGCGAGCGTTTTGCAGGACACATCCTCGCCCTCAGCCCGCCCGGTACGCCTGTTGCCGTGCGTCTGCACCCCGATCTCGGTTACATCGCGGCGATCCTTTCAGCGCTACGGCTTTCGCGACCCTGGATACCGATCGATCCACGCCGGCCCGCCGAGGCCGTGGCCGACATGCTGTCCGATGCCGCACCCGGCTGCCTGATCACCACGCACGCGCTGTGGGAAGAGCCACTCTGGGACGGTCCGACCCTGCGGATCGAAGACATGGAAGGGGATGACGCGGTCACGCCGCTTCCCGCCTATCGTGTTCCGAAGGACGAAGACTGCGTGTTCATCCAGTTCACCTCCGGCTCCTCCGGACGCCCCAAGGCAGTGGAGGTCGGCTATGGCGGCTTCATGAACCGCCTCCCCTGGGCGCTGACCACCGGCCCCATGTCGCCGGACGATCGCGGATGCCTCAAGACATCGCCCGCCTTCGTCGATGCGGCGGGCGAACTCCTGGATACGCTCGCCGCCGGCCTGTCGCTGGTCGTACCGCATCCGGATACGGCGCGAAGCCCGCACGACCTGATAGCCCTGATCCGGCGCATGGGTGTGACCCGGCTGATGCTGACGCCGTCACTCGCCGACGCCATCCTCAAAACCCCTGATATCGCGCATCTGCCGCTGCGCACGCTGATCCTCGGCGGCGAAAACATCCGCGTCGATGTAGCGCGCCGCATTCTCGCAGCGCTGCCGGCCGACGCCCATCTCGTCAATTATTACGGCTCGACCGAAGTGACCTCCGACGCGGCGTCGCATCGCATCCTCCCCGCCGACCTCGATGGCGACCATGCTTTCGTACCCGTCGGCCGCCCCTTGCCCGGCACCGAAATCTGGCTGCTGGACGACAAGGGCAATCCGGTCATGCCAGGCATAGCCGGACAGGTTCATGTCGCCGGGGCCAATCTGGCACTCGGCTATCGGAACCGGCCGGATCTGACCACGGAGGCCTATCGCATATGGCAGGCGCCGGATGGCCGCACGCTACGGCTCTTTGCGACCGGGGATATCGCCACACGCAGGGCCGACGGCCTTCTCGTCTGCCTCGGCCGGCGCGATACCCAAATAAAGATCCGCGGCATCCGCATCGAGGCGGGCGAGGTCGAAACACGCCTGCGTGAATATGCCGGCGTTGCCGATGCCGCTCTCGTTCTCCATGCCGACGGCGACGCCGCACCGCGTCTCGTCGCCCATGTGCGCCGGGATCCGCAGGTGACACTCGATGCTACCGCGCTGCGCGCCCATCTTGCCCGCTTCTTTTCGCAGAGCGTCCTGCCCGAATTCATTCTCGTGCACGATACGTTGCCGATGACGGCGACCGGCAAGGTCGATCGCCGTAAACTGCCACCGCCGACGCCCCAAGCCGAGGCGACGTCCCAGAACGTGGTCCAGCCGTCGAGCCCATTGCAAAGCCGGTTGCGGACCCTTTGGGAAGAGGTACTCGGCATCAAGGGTATCGGCATCAATGACAGCTTCTTCGATCTCGGCGGCAATTCGCTCCTGCTCGCGGAGCTGCACCAGCGCCTGCTGGCCACGCTGCCGCAGCGCTTCCCGCTGACGGACCTCTTCCAGTACCCGACCATCGAGACGCTTGCCGCCCATCTCGATCGCGCATCCCCTACCGCCGATCCAGGCGCGGATGTCAGTCAACGCGCCGATGCCCGCCGCCAGGCCTTGCAACGCCGCACGCGGCGGACTTGAGGAGAAGGATATGAGCGACAGGCGAGACACGGCGGGTGACATCGCGATCATCGGCATGGCCGGACGCTTTCCGGGCGCCGGGAGCGTCGAGGCACTCTGGCAGATGCTGTGCGCGGGCGGCGATGCCTATGCGGTCGTGCCCGAGGCGACGCTTGCACGCTCCATTCATCGCGGCGTCTACAAGTATCCGGCCTATGTGCCGGTGGCCTTGCCGCTGAAGGACTACGACCGGTTCGATGCCGGCTTCTTCGGCTACTCGCCGCGCGAGGCCTCGTTCATGGAGCCGCAGCAGCGCCTGCTGCTGGAATGCGCATGGCATGTCTTCGAGGCCGCCGGCCGTATCCCCGGCGATGCGGCGGGGCAGCGTACCGCCGTTTTCGCAAGCACGAGTGCGAGCAGCTACCTGCTCGGCCACGTCATGCCGCATGTCATTGCCGGCGAGGCGGACATGCTGGATGCGACGATCGGAACCGACAAGGACTATGCCGCGACCCGCATCGCCTACCGCCTGGGCCTGCAAGGGCCGGCACTGGCCGTGCAGACCGCCTGCTCCTCCTCCCTCGTCGCCACCCATCTCGCGTGCCAGTCGCTGCTGTCGCATGAGAGCGACGCAGCACTGGTCGCCGCCTGCTCGCTACCGCTTCCGAATGAAATCGGCTACATGCACGCCGCTGTCGGCATCCGCTCGCGCGACGGCCGGTGCAGGCCGTTCGACGCGCAGAGCAGCGGCACGCTCTTCGGCGCAGGCGCCGCCGCAGTGCTGCTGCGGCGCTACGACGATGCCATTGCCGACGGCGACCCGATCGTCGCGATCATCCGCGGCAGCGCGATCAACAATGACGGCGCCACCCGTCTCGGCTTCACCGCGCCGGCCATCGACGGACAGGTGCGCGTCGTCACCGAGGCACTCGCCGTCGCCGGCATCGATCCCGCCGAGCTCGGCTATATCGAATGCCATGGAACAGGCACGCCGATCGGCGATCCCGTGGAAATCTCCGCGCTGCAACAGGCCATAGGGACGGCCGCCCGCTGCACTATTGGTTCCATAAAGAGCAATATCGGCCACCTCGATACCGTTGCCGGGCTGGCAGGCCTGATCAAGGCAGCCCTCATCGTATCGCGCGGCCGCATTCCGGCAATGGCCACATTCTCTGCGCCCAACCCGGCACTCCGGCTGGAGACGACACCCTTCCGCATAAACGCGGACATGGAAATCTGGGACCAGGTCGCGGAAGATCGCATCGCCGGCGTCAGTTCCTTCGGTTTCGGCGGCACCAATGCTCATGTCGTGCTGAGCGGCGCTCCGGCAGCGGCGGTGGTGACGGCATCCGATACGCTGCGGCTTCTCCCGGTCAGCGCGCACGACCCTGAAAGCCTGGAGACCCTGTGCGCGGACATCGCACGCACCGCGACGCATGCCGATATCACATCGCTTGCCGACAGCCTGTCCTTCGACCGGAAGGGACTGCGCTATCGCCGGTTCGCCGTCGCGAAGGCGGCTGGCGACATCGGCCGGCAACTCGCCACCGCCGGCGTCGTTGCGCGGCAGGGACACAAGGTCGCCTTCCTGTTTCCCGGGCAGGGCTCGCAATTCGCCGGCATGGCCACGGGTCCGGCGCTTGACCAACCCGGTTATCGCGACCATCTGGAAGAGGCCGTGCGGGCTTTCGAGGCCGTCGGCCGTACCGACCTGCGTCCCTATCTGCTCGACGCGGCGGAAAGACGAGATTGCGGAACCGCGCTGGCGCAGGCGGCCCTTTTCGCCACGCAATATGCCCTCGGCCGCCTCCTGCTCGATTGGGGAATACTGCCCGACGCCATGATCGGCCACAGCATCGGCGAATATTCCGCCGCCTGCGTGTCCGGCATTTTCGATCTGTCCACCGCCGCACGTCTGGTTTCGGCGCGCGGCGAAGCGATGGCGCTTTGCCCGCGCGGCGCGATGGCGCTGGTGGCGCTGGCCGAGACGGAGGCCGAAGCTCTCATCGGGACCCTCGGAGCGCCGCTGTCGATCGCATGCAGCAATACCCCGCACCACACCGTTTTGGGCGGGACGGCATCGGCGGTCGAAGACCTCATAAAGGCATGCGCCGAGCGCGGCATCTCCGCCAAGCGGCTGGACACCGCCCACGCCTTCCACACCGCCGACATGGCGGCGGCCTGCGGACCGTTTGCAGCAGCCTTTGCCGGCTGCGTGCTTCGTGCACCACAGATACCGATCGTCTCGACCCGAACGGGCCGCTGGCTTTTGACCGACGAGGCGACCGATCCCGGCTATTGGGCGGGCCAATTGCGCGACAAGGTGCGCTTCTCCGAAGCGGTGCAGACCCTGCTTGGCGATGGCGAATGGGTGCTGGGAGAGGTCGGTGCCGCCGGCGGGCTGTCCGGCTTCGTTCGCTCGATACGGCCGGAACAGCCTGTTATCGAATTGCTGCCCGGACGTGGCGGCGTGGCGGTGGAGACTGGCATGAAGCTGTTGCATGGCGTCGGAACACTCTGGCAACACGGGGCCTCGCTTGACTGGCAGGCCTTTGCCGGCCCGCGCCGCTCGGCGAAAGTGGCCCTGCCGCTTTACCCTTTCCGTCGGGATCGCCATTGGCTGGAGCCGGCCTATGATCGTCTGATGGCCGCCTTCGCGACACCGCTGCCCGATATTCTTGCGAGCACGCCCGAACCCTTGCCCGAAGCGGCGATCAATGCACCGCGGCCTGCTGCGAATTTTGCCGCCCGCCCGCTGCTCGATACCGATTATCGCCCGCCAATAGGCGAACTGGAAACGCAGCTCAAGGCGTTGTTCGAAGGCGTTCTCTATACGAGCCCGATCGGCCGGGACGACGATTTCTTCAGCCTAGGAGGACAGTCGATCCTCATTCTCGACCTCGTGCGCCGTGCCCGCAGCGACGGCCTTCATCTTGAGCCGAGCGACCTGTTCGAGGGACGCACGATCGCAGCGCTCGCCGCCGCCGTCACGGCGCGGACCACGCCAGCTCCCGCGGCATCCGTGCCACAGAACCAGCATTTCGATGTCGACGGCGAGGATCTCCAGCGCCTGCTCGGCATGATCGAAGGAGTAGCCTGATGCTACAGGACAAGAACGTCGCGGATATCGTCGTTGCCAGCCCGCTGCAACAAGGCATGCTCTATCATGGGCTGACAGCCGAGGATCCGGCTGCCTATCTCGAGCAATATACCTTCGTCATCAATGGCCCGCTCGACCTCACGGCCTATCGCAACGCCTGGCACAAGCTGATCGATCGCCAGCCGATGTTGCGCGCTTCCTTCCACTGGGAAGGGTTGCAAAAGGCCTATCTCGTCATTCACAAGACCGCGCCGCTGCCATTGACGATCGAAGATATCGGCGCGCTTTCCGCCGAAGCGCAGGATGAACACATCGATGCCTGGTTGCGACAGGATCGAGACACCGGTTTTCAGCACAATCGGGCGCCGCTCTTGCGCGTGCATGTGCACCGGCTGGCCGAGACGCGCCACCGCGTGACGCTGACCCTGCATCATGCCATTGCAGACGGCTGGTCGCTGACCATCCTGCTCGAGGAATTGAGTGTGCTCTATGCCGGCGGCACCCCTACTCCGCAAGCGGCACCATCGTTCCGCACCTATCTGGAATGGCTGGGCAAACAGGATCATGACGGTGCACGCCGCTGGTGGGGTGAACGCCTCACGGTCGCCGGCACCCCGACGCCGCTGCCGCTCACCGGACCCGGCGTGGCCGGCACCGCAGGCCAAAACCGGTCCGCCTCCCTCGTACTCAACGACGCGGAAAGCCAGTCCGTCCGTGCGGCAGCGCGGGGGATCGGCGTCACGGAAAGCACATTGTTTTCCGCAAGCTGGGCGCTCGTTCTCGCCCGTTACAACAACCACGATCACGTCGTCTTCGGAGAAACCGTTTCGACCCGACCGGCGGAAATTCCCGATGTCGAACGCACCGTCGGGCTCTTCCTCAACGTGCTGCCGACCGTCGTCGAAATCGATGCGCAGGCAACCTGCCGCGACTGGCTCCGCCACCTGCAATCCGCACAGGCAGGCGCGCGCCGCTACGATTTCTTTCCGCTCGTCGAGATGCAGGCCCTCGCCGGCCTGCCGGCCGGCGCCCCGCTCTTCTCCACCATGGTCGTCTGGGAAAACCAGCCCGGCGGCGAAGAGGGAAGCAGCGCAGGCGCCAATACGGTCGAACCCGTCCGCTCCTATGAGAAAAACAGCTACGCGCTGATGCTGGCCGGCTATCCGGGCAGGCACATCCGGCTGGCGCTCACCTACGATCCCGCACTTTTCCGGCAGCGGGATATCGACGCCCTGCTGCACCAGGTCCGCCATATGCTGCTGCAACTGGCCGCCAAAAGCGACGCCCCGGTTTCTCATCTCACGCTTGACGCATGCACCTCGACACCGGCAACCGGCGGCCCGGCCCTGACGCTCGCCAGCGGTGATCCATGGTCCTGCTTTGCGACGCTTGCGGGCGAAACACCGGACGCCACGGCGCTCATCGACGAAGACGGAAAGAACATCAGCCGCGCCGCACTCCGCGAGCGAGCCCTCGCCAT
>NZ_CAMLFY010000133.1 GCF_946479415.1 uncultured Shinella sp.
CGTCGTTACCCTGGGTTTCGATGACCGGCAGAGCCGTCAGCGAGCCAGCGCCCATGTCGTCGTTGAGCTTTGCAGCGCGCTCGAGGAGACGCGAATGCAGGTAGAAAACGTCGCCCGGGTAAGCTTCGCGGCCCGGCGGGCGGCGCAGCAGGAGCGACATCTGACGGTAGGAAACGGCCTGCTTGGAAAGGTCGTCGTAACCGATGAGGGCGTGCTTGCCGTTGTCACGGAAGTATTCGCCCATCGCGCAGCCGGCGAACGGTGCGAGGTACTGCATCGGCGCCGGGTCGGACGCCGTTGCGGCAACGATGATCGAGTACTGGAGAGCGCCGCGCTCTTCGAGAACCTTCACGAACTGGGCAACCGTCGAACGCTTCTGGCCGATAGCGACGTAGACGCAGTACAGCTTGTCGCCGTCCGGGCCGTTGTCGTGGATGGCCTTCTGGTTCAGGATCGTGTCCAGAATGATGGCGGTCTTGCCGGTCTGGCGGTCGCCGATGACGAGCTCGCGCTGGCCGCGGCCGACCGGGATGAGGGCATCGATGGCCTTGAGGCCGGTCGACATCGGCTCATGAACCGACTTGCGCGGGATGATACCCGGAGCCTTGACGTCAACGCGGGCGCGCTGCTTGGCATTGATCGGGCCCTTGCCGTCGATCGGGTTGCCGAGCGCGTCGACGACGCGGCCGAGCAGTTCCGGACCGACCGGAACGTCCACGATGGCGCCGGTACGCTTGACGGTGTCGCCTTCCTTGATGTCACGGTCGGAACCGAAAATAACGACACCGACGTTGTCGCTTTCCAGGTTCAGGGCCATGCCACGGATGCCACCGGGGAATTCGACCATTTCACCGGCCTGGACATTGTCGAGGCCGTAAACGCGGGCGATACCGTCACCGACGGACAGCACCTGACCGACTTCAGAGACTTCCGCCTCTTTGCCGAAGTTTTTGATCTGATCTTTGAGAATTGCGGAAATTTCCGCGGCGCGGATATCCATCAGCCGACCTCTTTCAGTGCAAGCTTAAGAGTAGAGAGTTTGGTGCGAAGGGACGTGTCGATCTGGCGCGATCCCACCTTGACGATCAGACCACCGAGAATGGACGGGTCGACGGTGACGGCAATCGCCACGTCTTTGCCGGTGACGCCTTTCAGCGCCGCCTTCAATTCAGTTTCCTGCGCTGCGGTCAGCGCATGGGCCGAGGTAACATCGGCCGTGATTTCGCCGCGGGCGCGGGCCGCGATGACGCGGTAAGCCTTGATCATGCCCGGGACGGCGAACAGGCGGCGATTTGACGCAACCACCTTGAGGAAGTTTGCCACGAGGCCCGTGATGCCGGCCTTGGCGGCAACGGCGGCAATGGCCTTGGTCTGATCTTCGGCGGAGAAGACGGGGCTGGCGATCAGCCGCTTCAGATCTTCGCTCTCATCGATCAGGGCCTGGAAACGGTCGAGATCGGCGCCGACAGCGGCAGCGGAGCCAGCTTCCTGCGCGAGGTCGAAAAGCGAAGACGCGTATCTTTCTGCAACACCGGAAACGAGCTGGGATGTGTCTGCCACGGGCACAAGCTTCTCTTTTTTCATTCAAGGCGCCGGGCAGTAGCGGGGCTACGGTCCTAAACCCTTGAAATCGTTGCTGTAATCTTCAGCTCCCACAGGCTTTTTCGCCCGCTTTTTCTGAATTTCGCGGTTCGTCTAGCATAGGAAACCGGGACTCGCAACACGCCGGACGCAGGAATGCGCCATAAGTCGGCCACAGTCGGAGCAAAAGTTGACTGCGCGAACTATGTTCTGGCGCAGGCGGAGCGGAAAATGGCGTTTTTCTCTCAGAGGAAGCCGAAAGCATAGCCGAGCGGCAGCGCCGCAAGCACCGCCTGGACGCAAAGCACCAGAAGATTCTTCGCGCTGAACGAACCGTCCGACATCAGCGAGAGAAGGCGGCCGAAGGCGGCAAGCGCGAAACCGCCGCCGATCGCCATATAGATCCAGCTCTGCGCCATCAGCAGCGCCACGATGGCAAGCCCCGCATAGAAGCCGCCGGCCGAGCGCACGAAGGCAAGCCCTTCCCGGCTCGTTTCCTTCGGTTGCAATCCTGCGAGCTTCAGCGCCGTGCCGGGGGCGAAAAGGCCGAAGAGGCCCAAGAGCCCCGTGACGATGGCCGCACAGAAGGCGAGGAATTCGCCGGTTTCGGTGGGGATGTAGAATTCCATCTCGGCTTTTCTCCAGAACTGCCCGCCGCCCTCTATCGCACAGCCGCAGGGCGGGCAGAAGCGGACGGCAAAAGTTCGCACAAGTCTTTGTTAACCACGCCCATCACAGGAAACTCTGCGGATCGATATCGAGCTGCACCTGCAGCGAGGCGCGTTCCTTCGGCCCGTTGGCCAGCATGGTGCGCAGGAAGGTCTGCATATCGCTGTTTCTGCGGCCGTGCACCAGCAGACGGAACCGATGGCGGCCGCGCACGAGCGCCAGCGGCGCTTCCGCCGGCCCGAGAATCGAAATGCCGGTGACCTGGGGGGCGGCCTGCCGCAATCCCCGCGCATGCGCTTCGGCCTCATTGCGGGTGTCTGCCGAAACGATAACGGAAGCCAGCCGGCCGAACGGCGGCAGCAACGCCTTTTCCCGCTCGCCGATCTCGCGATCGTAAAAGGCCTGCGCATCGCCCGAGACTATGGCCTGCATGACCGGGTGCGCCGGCTGATAGGTCTGGATGAGGCCGTGGCTCTTCAGGCCCGAGCGCCCGGCGCGACCCGTCACCTGCGACAAGAGCTGGAAGGTGCGCTCCGCTGCACGCGGATCGCCGTTCGACAGGCCGAGATCCGCATCGACGACGCCGACCAGCGACATCAGCGGGAAATTGTGCCCCTTGGCGACCAGCTGCGTGCCGATGACGATATCCGCCTCGCCGCGCGCGATCGCCTCCAGCTCCAGCCGGAGGCGCTTCACGCCCATCAGGTCGGAGGAAAGCACAATGGTGCGCGCTTCGGGAAAGTGTTTTTCCACCTCCTCAGCGATGCGTTCCACCCCCGGCCCGCAGGCGGCGAGATGGTCGAAGGTGCCGCATTCCGGGCAGGCCTCGGGCGTGCGCTCGGCATAGCCGCAATGATGGCACTGGATCTGCCCGCGAAACCGGTGCTCCACCAGCCAGCTGGAGCATTGCGGGCACTGGAAACGGTGGCCGCAGACGCGGCAGAGCGTCAGCGGCGCATAACCACGGCGATTGAGAAAGAGCAGCGCCTGTTCTTCCTTCTCGATGGTGCGCTGGATGCCGCGCAGCAGGATCGGCGACAAGAAGCCGCCACGCGCCGGCGGATGGCGGCGCATGTCGACGAGATGCAGGTCCGGCAGCGCCGCGTCACCGTAGCGCGTCGGCAGATGCAGCTTGCGATAGCGCCCGACATCGCTGTTGACCCGGCTCTCCACCGACGGCGTCGCCGAGACGAGCACGGCCGGGAAATCGCCAATGCGGGCGCGCACCACCGCCATGTCGCGCGCATTGTAGAAGACGCGGTCTTCCTGCTTGTAGGCCGGGTCGTGCTCCTCATCGACGATGACGAGACCGAGATTTTCGAAGGGCAGGAACAGCGCCGAACGCGCACCCGCCACGACCCGCACATCTCCCGTCGTCACCTGCCGCCACACACGCTCGCGGGTGCGCGGCGCAAGATCGGAATGCCATTCGGCGGGCTTGGCGCCGAAACGATCCTGGAACCGTTCGAGGAAACTCGCTGTCAGCGCGATCTCGGGCAGCAGGATGAGCACCTGCCTGCCACGCCTCAGCGTCTCGGCAATCGCCTCGAAATAGACCTCCGTCTTGCCGGAGCCGGTGATGCCGTCGATCAGCGAGACGGAGAAGACGCCCTTCTGCACGCTCTCCACCAGCTCCGCCGCACTATCGGTCTGCGGCCCTTCGAGCCGGGGCGCGACATAATCGGGATCCGGAGCCGCAACGACCGGCGGCGGCGGCAGGAAGACGGTTTCGAACGTGCCCTGCTTCATCAGCCCGTCGATGACGCTGCTCGACGTGCCTGCGGCATGGGCAAGGCCCGACTTCGTCCAGGCAATGCCGTCCTCGACCATTTCCAGAACTCGCTCGCGGGCGCTCGTCAGCCGCTCCGGCCGATGGCCGGTGAAACGCAGGCCCTCGATCATCGGTTCGGGATCGAAAGCGGTCGGCGCGCGCAGCGCCATGCGGGCGACGAGGCCCGGCGGCGTCACCGTATAGGCGGAGACCCAGTCGAGAAAATCGCGCATCTCCTTGGAGAGCGGCGGGCAATCGAACACCTTCTCGATCGGCCTCAGCTTCTTCGGATCGACCTTGCCGTCATCGCCACCATCCCAGACGACACCCGGCACCAGACGCGGCCCGAGCGGCACCTGCACGATGGAGCCGGGCTGCACGGCCATGTCCTCGGGCACCGTATAGGAATACGGCACGGGCGTCGGCACCGGCACCATGACGGGCACCGTGCGCGGAAAAAGCCTGTCGCCGAAAAGATTGGTCGAATCGCTGCTCATGGACCGCGACCATGCCCCCATGGCTGCGGGAAGAAAACCGCAAAGATGGCGGCTCCGTTATTCGTCATCGTCATCCATCGCGCCGGTCAGCCGCATGCCGTCGATCCAGGTCGCGCCGTCATGGCGCACGACGCGCTTCGCCCTGACACCGCAGCGCGTCTCCACCTCCTGCGCCAGCCGCTCGGAATGGGTGACGATCCACAGCTGGCTCGACTGCGCGGCGCGCGCGATCATTTCGGCCAGCGGCGGCAGCATATCGGGATGGAGGCTCGCCTCCGGCTCGTTGAGCGCGATCAGCGGCGGCGTGCGATAGGACAGCAGCGCCGCAGCCAGCGCCAGGAAGCGGATCTGCCCATCGGACAGCTCGCGCGGCTGGAAGACACGCTGCGGAAATTGCGGGAAGACAAGGCCATAGGAGGCGAACTCTTCCGGGTTCGGCACCGTGAGTCGCGCCCCGCCGAAGGCATCCGCAACGGCGCGGTCGAGATCGATGGTATCCTCCCGCGTCCAGGTCAGCGTGGCGAAGACTGCCGCCATGTTCGCTCCATTCTCATCGAGCAGCGGAGCGGTGACGGCAAGGCAGGGCTGGCGCAGCGCCGAATCGCGATCCGAGCGGAAGCCATGGAAGAAACGCCACTGCGAGACGGCACGGCGAAAGGTGCCGATTTCCGGATAATGCCCGGCATCGCCCAGCAGCGCGATCGCCGTTTCCGAAGTCATCGCCTGTTCGGGATGCTCGACCATTCGCCCGGTCTCGTTGCGCACCAGAATGCCGGGGCCGGCGCGCTTCATAACCGTCACTGGCCGGCGGCCGGTCTCGATGGTCAGTTCCTCGGCCTTGACCTGCGGCTCGAAGGCAAAGCCGGCGGCGGCCTTCGGCGGCCGTAACCCCGCCTCGACGCGGTAGCGGAAGGTGATCGCGCGATCCTCGTCCAGAAGCTCGGTTTCCAGGCGGATGCGCACCGGCTCGTTCGCCCGCCGTCTGCCCGTCCAGAGCGCCGAGGCCATGCCACCCTCCGCCGCGATCTCCTGCGCAAACGTCCCGCGCACCGCCGCCTGCACCAATTGCAGCGACCGGTAGAGGTTCGATTTTCCCGCACCATTCTCGCCGACGAACAGGTTCACCCGCCCGAGATCCATGCGGATCGAGCGCAGCGAGCGATAGTTTTCGGCGGACATCGACCGCAGCAGCATGGTTTCACCCGGCTTCTTGAACACGGCGCTCTCTTACAGCCCACCGTGTCTAGAGGAAGACAGGCCGCTTTGCCCAGCCTTTTGGCGAATGTTAGCAAAACCCTAACGCAAATCGCCGATCCTGCGGCAAACCGCGAAGGCAGGACATGACCGAACTTCTCATCATCGCCGATCCCGCGCTCATGACCGAGCGGCAGGCCTGGCTTGCATCGCTTTCCGACGAGCGCCGTCTTGCCGGCCACACGCTCGATGCCTATGAGCGCGACACCCGCCAGTTCCTTGCCTTCCTGACGCAGCACCTTGCCGCGCCTGCCCGCCTGAAGGACATCGGCAATCTGCGCCCGGCAGACCTGCGCGGCTTCCTCGCCGCCCGCCGCCGCGATGGGGCGGGTGCCCGCACGCTCGGCCGCGGCCTTGCCGGCCTGCGCTCCTTCCTGCGCCATCTCGAACGCAAGGGCCTCGCCAATGCCGCCGGCGCTGCGGCCGTGCGTTCGCCCAAACAGCCGAAATCCCTGCCGAAACCGCTCTCTGACCGCCAGGCCATCGCTGTCGTCGATGCCCATGAGCAACTCGCCGAGGAACCGTGGATCCGGGTGCGCAACGCCGCCGTGCTCACGCTTCTCTATGGCTGCGGCCTGCGTATCTCCGAGGCCCTGTCGCTGACGCCGGCCGATTTCACCGGCAGTCCCACCTCGCTGCGCATCATCGGCAAAGGCGACAAGACGCGCATCGTGCCGCTCATCGCGCCGGCGCGAACAGGCGTCGAGGACTATATCAAGCTCTGCCCGTTCCCACTTGGCGCGGACAAACCACTCTTCCGCGGCGCGCGCGGCGGGCCGCTGCAACCGGCCATCATCCAGCGCGAGATGCAGAAAATGCGCGGTGCACTCGGCCTGCCGGACAGTGCCACGCCGCATGCTTTGCGCCACTCCTTCGCCACGCATCTTCTGGCCGGCGGCGGCGACCTGCGCACCATTCAGGAACTGCTCGGCCATGCCAGCCTTTCGACGACGCAGGTCTATACCGGCGTCGATTCGGCGCGATTGCTCGAAATATATGACCGGGCGCATCCCCGCGCCTGATCCCGTTAAGGGATTGTGAGGATGAGGCCACTAGGGTCCGCGAAAAATGCACGGAGTTCGACCATGACAGTCCTTCTTCACAAGAGCCGCCTTCTTCTGGCCGATCGCCTCGCCGATGCCGGCCTCTGGCTGATGGCCGCGCTCCACGCGCTGATCGCCCTCTCCTTCCTCGTCGTGCTCGCCGGCCTCTCCCCGACGCGGGCAGAGGATCTGCCGACCTGCACCGGCAACAACCTGCTGACGAAATACGAGAAGGAGGATCCGGCCGGCTACGCCAAGCTGCGCGCCGAGGCCGACGCCACGCCGAACGGCAAGGCGATCTTCTGGAAGATCGAAAAGGAGGGCAAGTCCGCCTCCTGGCTGCTCGGCACCATGCATGTGACAGACCCGCGCGTGCTCGCCATGCCGGAGGCCGCCCGCACCGCCTATGACAAGGCCGCGACTGTCATCGTCGAATCCGACGAGATCACCGACGAGAAGAAGGCGGGGGCCGCGATGATGGCCCGGCCCGATCTCATCATGTTCACCGATGGCAAGTCGATCACCGATTTCCTTAACCCCGAGGAAAAGGAAAAGCTGGAGAAGGGCCTGAAGGGCCGCGGCCTGTCGCTTGCCGCCGTCGGCCGCATGAAGCCCTGGATGCTGATGAGCTTCGTGGCGCTGCCCGCCTGCGAAATCGCCCGCAAGACCGCCGGCGCCGCCTTCCTCGACCAGCAGCTCGCCAAGAATGCGCTCGCCGAGGGCAAGGTGCTGAAGGGCCTGGAAACGCTGATCGAGCAGATTTCCGCGCTGGATTCGCTCGCCGTCGAGCCGCAGATCAAGGGCCTCGTGCAGACCGTCGAGCTCGGCGATGGCCTGAAGGACGTCATCGAGACGATGAGCCAGCTCTACCTCTCCGGCGATACCGGCATGATCATGCCGATGATGCGCGCGGCCACCCCCGAAGGCGACGGCGCGGATGCCTATGCCGAGTTCGAACAGCGCATCATCGTCGATCGCAACCATACGATGGCCGATCGCGCGACACCGACCCTCGATGAGGGCAATGTCTTCATGGCCGTCGGCGCACTGCATCTCGCCGGCCCGGAAGGCGTGGTCGAACTGCTGCGCAAGAAGGGCTTTACCGTTACAGCGGTCGACTAGGCCGTAGCGCCCGCCGGCCGATGCCCGACAACATGGTGCGCACGATCAGCTTGTGAAACGGCATGACAGCGGCGAGATAGAGCCGGCCGAGCAGGTTGTTGCGGTGAACGAGCGTCATCACGCTCAAGGTCTGGCCGGAGGGCCGGTCGGCCATCACGTCGATGACGATGCGGAAATCGAGATGCCGGTCGTCGAAACCGAGCACGACGCGCTCATCGGTCGCACTCACCACCGGAAAACCACCGATCTCCGTCTCCGAGGTCTTCACCTCCTCGGCCGCGCCCTTCAGTCCGAAGGGCGCCACGATGGCATTGCGCAGCACCATCAGCCTGCGCACCCAGCCCGGCGGATGTTCCAGCGCCAGCCGCGCCGCCTCGCGCGCCGTCAGGTGCTCGACCGGCAGGCCGAGCGTGAAACGGTCCGCCCAGTCGGCAGCGGGGAGCAACGGGTGCGGCAGGGAAACGGGTCGCGATACCGGAGACATGAAACCATCCTTTGTGACCTTCATGCTGCGCCGGTTCGCAGAACGAAAACAGGCGGCTGGTTGTCGCAGCCGCCTGAAGAATGTCCAACCGAGGCGAAACGCTTCGGTGTCCGATCACATATGGATCGGCTTGAAGAAGGTCGCGAGCGCGGCTTCCTTGACGGCTTCCGACATGGTCGGATGGGCGTGGCAGGTGCGGCCGAGATCTTCCGAGGAGCCGCCGAATTCCATCAGCACGGCGGCCTCGTGGATCATCTCGCCGGCGCCGAAGCCGACGATATGCACGCCGAGAACGCGGTCGGTATCCTTGTCGGCAAGAACCTTCACGAAACCGTCCGTCGCCAGCATGGCGCGGGCGCGGCCATTGGCGGTAAACGGGAACTTGCCGGCCTTGTAGGCAATGCCTGCGGCCTTCAGTTCTTCCTCGGTCTTGCCGACGGAGGCGACTTCCGGCTGCGTGTAGACGACGCCGGGGATGACGTCGTAATTCACATGGCCGGCCTGGCCGGCGAGGATTTCGGCGACGGCGACACCCTCGTCTTCCGCCTTGTGGGCGAGCATCGGGCCGCGCACGACGTCGCCGAGCGCATAGATGCCGGGGACATTGGTCTGGAAGTGCTTGTCGATCTCGACGCGGCCGCGATTGTCGAGCGCCACGCCGGCTTCCTTGAGGCCGAGGCCTTCGGTGTAGGGCTTGCGGCCGGTGGCGATCAGCACGACGTCGGCGTCGATGGTGGTGGCATCACCGCCCTTGACCGGCTCGAACGTTACCTTGGCGCCCGAACCCGCCTTTTCGACGCCCGTCACCTTGGCGCCGAGCTTGAAGTCCATGCCCTGCTTGGCCAGCATGCGCTGGAACTGCTTGGAGACGTCGCCGTCCATGCCGCCGAGAATGGTGTCGAGATATTCGACGACCGTGACCTTGGCGCCGAGGCGCGCCCAGACCGAGCCGAGCTCGAGGCCGATGACGCCGCCGCCGACGACGACCAGATGGCCCGGCACCTTCTCAAGCGCGATGCCGCCCGTCGAGGAGACGATGACCGTCTCATCGATCTCGACCTGCACGCCCGGAATGCCGGCAACGTCGGAACCGGTGGCGATCACGATGTTCTTCGTTTCGAGGACCTGCTCTTCGCCCTTGTCATTGGTGACGGAGACCTTGCCCGCACCCAGCACCTTGCCGGTGCCCTGGATGCCGTCGATCTTGTTCTTCTTGAACAGGAAGGCGACGCCATCGACATTCGACTTCACCGTCGCATCCTTGTGCGCCATCATCTTGGCGAGGTTCAGCGTCGGCTTCACGCCCTCGATGCCGAGCGCATCCATGCCATGGGCGGCGTGGCTGTAAGTTTCCGAGGCATGCAGCAGCGCCTTGGAGGGGATGCAGCCGACATTGAGGCAGGTGCCGCCATAGGTGGTGCGCTTTTCGACCACCGCGACCTTCAGGCCGAGCTGGGCCGCCTTGATGGCGCAAACGTAGCCGCCGGGGCCGGAACCGATAACGATGAGATCATATGCCATGACAAGTCCTTCCTGCGCGGGGCCTAGCGGCCGCCGCTGACGTTGAGGGCGGCACCCGTCACATAGGATGCCGCATCGGAGAGAAGATAGAGAATGGATCCCGCGACCTCATCGGCCGTGCCCGGCCGCTGCATCGGGATGAGCGACGCCATGTCGCGCGCACGATCCGGCAGGCCGCCGGAGGCGTGGATGTCCGTATCGATGATGCCGGGGCGCACGAGATTGACGCGCACGCCCTCTGCCGCGACTTCGCGGGCGAGACCGACGGTGAAGCTCTCGATGGCCCCCTTGCTGGCGGCATAATCGACATATTGCCCGGCCGCACCCAATTGCGCGGCGACGGACGACAGATTGACGATCGAACCACCCGTGCCGCCATGGCGTGTCGACATGCGGCGCACGGCCTCCTGCGCGCAGCGGATCGAGCCCATGACATTGACGGCGAACATGCGCTCCAGCCGCTCGGACGACATCTCGTCGACGCGCTGCGGCGTCGCGACGATGCCGGCATTGTTCACGAGCCCGTCGAGCCGGCCGAAGGTGCCGTCGATGGTGGAGAAGATATTGGCAAGACCGAGTTCGCTGCCGACATCGCCCTGAACCGGGATCGCCGATCCTCCCGCCGCATGGATCTCCGCCACGACAGCCTCCGCCGCTTCCAGATTGGCGACATAGTTCACCGCAACCTGCCAGCCGGCCGCACCCGCCATACGGCACACACTGGCGCCGATGCCGCGGCTACCGCCGGTGACGAGGAGAACGGGCGCTTCCTTCATGCCGTGCATCCCTTCTGGCGGAAGACATCCTCCGGCACGACCTTCGCCTTGCCCTGATCCCAGAGCGCCGAATAGCGCAGCGATGGGCCGAAGCCCGAGAGCAGCAGGCTTTGCGCCGCCTTGGCACCTTGATCGGGCACGAGGTTGGCATCCTCAGCCACGTCGAGCGTGTAGATAACGCCTTCCCAGATGGTGCAGGCGGCGATCTCCTCGCCGGTCACGTCCCCCTCGGGGCAATTGTGCATGATCATGCCGTTCGAGCGGGCGGGATCACCGGGCATGACGATGCCATCCAGCACCAGACCGCTTGCCAGGATCTTCAGCTTGAAATGATGGCTGGTCGCCGCCGCATCGGAACCAACCGGTTCGAAGGTCAGCTCATAGGCCCCGTCGCGATCCGCATAGATCGCGTGGTCCTGCCGGCACTCCGCCGCTGAAGCGGCGGTCGCAATAAGCAGACCGGTAAGGACAAGGGCGGCGCGCATGGATCAGTGGGCCTTTTCCGTCGCGAGCTTGATGCCGAGCGCGATGAAGACGAGGCCGCTGGTGAGATCGGAAGAGCACACGTCTGAACTCCAGTCACTTGACAGGAT
>NZ_CAMLFY010000134.1 GCF_946479415.1 uncultured Shinella sp.
CCGACTGGGATTCGGAAGCCTACCTCACCGTCTCCGGCCAGAACTCCAACAACTCCGTCTCGCTGAAGGACGACTTCCTGCGGGCCGTGGAGAATGATGGCGACTGGAACCTGACCGCCCGCAAGGACGGCAAGGTCATGAAGACGCTGAAGGCCCGCGACCTCTGGGAGCAGATCTCCTACGCCGCCTGGGCATCGGCCGATCCGGGCCTGCACTTCAACACGACGATGAACGACTGGCACACCTCGCCGGCCGAAGGCCCGATCCGTGCATCCAATCCGTGCTCGGAATACATGTTTCTCGACGACACGGCCTGCAACCTCGCCTCGCTGAACCTGCTTCAGTTCAAGGATGCGGCCACGAAGAACATCAACATCGCCGATTACGAGCACGCCGTGCGCCTCTGGACCGTCGTGCTCGAAGTCTCCGTGATGATGGCGCAGTTCCCCTCGCGCCAGATCGCCGAGCGCTCCTACGAATACCGCACGCTCGGCCTCGGCTACGCCAATATCGGCGGCCTCTTGATGTCTTCGGGCATCCCGTACGACTCGACGGAAGGCCGCGCCATCGCCGGTGCGCTGACCGCGATCATGACCGGCGTGTCCTATGCGACCTCTGCCGAAATGGCGAGCGAGCTCGGCCCGTTCCCGAACTTCGAGCCGAACCGCGACAACATGCTGCGCGTCATGCGCAACCATCGCCGCGCGGCTTACGGCGAGACCACCGGCTATGAGGCCCTCTCGGTCAACCCGGTCGCCCTCATCCATGACGAGTGCCCGGACCAGACCCTGATCGTCCACGCCAAGGCTGCCTGGGACAAGGCCGTCGCACTCGGCGAGAAGCACGGCTACCGCAACGCCCAGACGACCGTTATCGCGCCGACCGGCACGATCGGCCTCGTCATGGATTGCGACACGACCGGCATCGAGCCCGACTTCGCGCTGGTGAAGTTCAAGAAGCTCGCCGGCGGCGGCTACTTCAAGATCATCAACCGCGCCGTGCCGGAAGCGCTGCGCACGCTCGGCTATTCGGAAAGCCAGATCGCCGAGATCGAGGCCTATGCCGTCGGCCATGGCAACTTCAATCAGGCGCCGGCGGTCAATCCCGGCTCGCTGAAGGCCAAGGGCTTCCCGGACGACAAGATCGAAGCCGTCAATGCCGGCTTGAAGTCCGCCTTCGACATCAAGTTCGCCTTCAACCAGTGGACGCTCGGCGCCGACTTCCTGAAGGACGTGCTGAAGGTTTCGGACGCCCAGCTCTCCGACATGTCCTTCAATCTCCTGGAGCATATCGGCTTCACGAAGAAGGAAATCGAAGCCGCCAACATCCACGTCTGCGGTGCGATGACGCTGGAAGGCGCGCCCTTCCTCAAGGCCGAACACCTCGCCGTGTTCGATTGCGCCAATCCCTGCGGCAAGATCGGCAAGCGTTACCTCTCGGTCGAAAGCCACATCCGCATGATGGCGGCCGCCCAGCCGTTCATCTCGGGCGCAATTTCCAAGACGATCAACATGCCGAACGAGGCGACCGTCGAGGATTGCAAGAACGCCTACATGCTCTCGTGGAAGCTCGCGCTGAAGGCCAACGCCCTCTATCGCGACGGTTCCAAGCTGTCCCAGCCGCTCAACGCCTCGCTGATCGAGGACGAAGAGGACGAGGACGATGCAATCGAGGCGCTGGTCGCCGCGCCGGCTGCCGCACAGGCGGTGACCGTGACGGAAAAGATCATCGAGAAGATCATCGAACGCGTTTCGCGCGACCGTGAAAAGCTGCCGAACCGCCGCCAGGGTTACACCCAGAAGGCTGTCGTCGGCGGTCACAAGGTCTACCTGCGCACCGGCGAATTCGGCGATGGCCGCATCGGCGAGATCTTCATCGACATGCACAAGGAAGGCGCTGCCTTCCGGGCGATGATGAACAACTTCGCCATCGCCATCTCGCTCGGCCTACAATACGGCGTGCCGCTCGAAGAATATGTGGAGGCCTTCACCTTCACCAAGTTCGAGCCGGCCGGCATGGTTCAGGGCAACGACGCGATCAAGAACGCGACGTCGATCCTCGACTACGTCTTCCGCGAACTTGCCGTCTCCTATCTCGGCCGTCATGACCTCGCGCATGTCGACCAGTCGGACTTCTCGAACACCGCGCTTGGCAAGGGCATCCAGGAAGGCAAGACCAACCCGTTCTCGACCGGCTGGACGCGCGGCCACAAGCCGACGCTCATCCAGGGCGGCCAGACCGAGCGTCAGCTCTCCGAGCCCAAGGGTGCAGCCACCGCCGCTCCCGCCAAGGCAGCCTCGAGCGGCAACGTAACGGCCTTCGCCGGCAACGCCGCCCGCAAGCTGGAGCCGACCGTCGCCGCCAGCACCCACGAAATCGTCGCCTTCAAGCGCGATTACGAGGAGCGTGCCGCCGAGCTGGCCGAGGAAATCGCCGACGACGCTGCCGAGGAAGCAGAAGGCATCACCGCCCTCTTCTCCGACAAGGCCGCCGCCGAAGCCGCAAGCGCCAAGGCCGACGCCAAGAAGATCGAAAACGAACGCCGCATGCGCTCCATCGCGCAGGGCTACACGGGCAACATGTGCTCGGAGTGCCAGAATTTCACGATGGTGCGCAACGGCACGTGCGAGAAGTGCGACACCTGCGGCGCGACGAGCGGGTGCTCTTGACTACGCTCTGACGTGCTACGCCGCATTCGGAGAAATGCGGCGTAGCTCCTGATTTGCGTCCCAGGGACCCGCAGAAATGCGCCCGGCAGGAAAATGCGTGAACACCAAGTGCGCGACCACTCAACTAATATGGATTCCCATCCCAGTTGAGTGGTCTCCACTTGCGTTTATCCAGCCGTTGTTGCCGAATAAGTCGCGTGGCGTGCCATGCGTTGACTGCCAGGTGATCAACCGTATTTTGTCGCGTCTCCGGACCATCAAAATGCGGCGACGGAAAAAAGGAGCAAGTCAGGAGCAACCTCGTCTCTTATGCAAGATTTGAAAGCTCGATCAAATTTAAGTCGGGATCGCGAATATAGACCGACGTAATCGGGCCGGTGGCACCAGTTCTCATAACTGGTCCCTTTTCGATAACCACGCCAAGCTCGTTCAATGTCGTGACGACTTCCGGCACCGGCGTTATGGTGATAAAGCATAAATCCGCAGATCCCGGCGTTGGCCGACTACTCTTTGGTTCGAATTCCTTTCCCTTCTGGTGAAGATTGATCTTTTGAACTCCGAATCTGAGGGCCTTTCGCCCCTCTCCGAAGGTTTCAACAGACATGCCCAGAACGTTGGAATAGAAGTCACAGGTGACTTCCAAATCTGTGACCGTCAGAACAAGATGGTCAATACTGCTTATGCGTATCATGTGATTGTCCTTTGAGCACGGTCGAGGATCTGGCGGGCTCGTGCGACGACCGGCGCATCGATCATTTGGCCGTCTACCCTCACGGCGCCACCGCTGCATTCCGCCATCGCGTGTATCCGCGACGCCCATTCGAGCTCCTGCTCACTTGGTGCGAACGCGTGCTTTGCGGGCTTTATTTGAACAGGGTGTATAAGAAGTTTTCCCGTGAACCCCAACTCGACCGCATGGGCGCAGTCGGACTTTACGGTGTCTTCGTCCGCGATAGCGGTGGTTACGCCATCGATAGGGCCGGCTATCCCGGCCAGACGAGACGCGTACACAAGCTGGCTACGGGGCATCAACAACGATTGCCGCGTATGCCCCATCGACAGGTCCGCAGCGTAATCGATGGAGCCGAAAGCGAGCCGTCGCACCGCTTTCGCGATCGAGACGACGTTCTCAATGCCAGCTGCACTTTCGATCAAGGCGACGACGGGCAAGCCCGTGCGCTCACCGACAACCTGGGCGTCACGCGCACTCTCTGCCTTGGGCAGCATTACGGCGTCGACCGGAAGACCGGAAACTATAGCAAGATCTTCAGCATGCCACGGCGTGCCCACGGCGTTGATACGAACGATCAAAGGCACGGCGGCTTGAGTGAGGCTAGTTGCGAGACTCGACCTTGCGTCCGCCTTGTTTGCCTGGGCAACAGCGTCTTCGAGATCGATAACCACTGCGTCAGCGCCAGATGAGACCGCCTTCTGTATCCGGTCCGGACGGTCGCCGGGAACGAACAGATGGAGACATGTGTGGTCGATTGCCTTAGTCATGCGCACCGACACCAACGCTACGATGTTCGCGCTCCTGCCCATCTCCACCACGAACGAGGTGGGTCACGTTTTTGAGGTTGTCGAGATTGGCGATCCGCGTGAACAGCTCCTCGGCCTGACCGTGGCCCAGCACCGGCCCGGCGAGCATAACGAACTTGTCGCGGAAATCTTCTTCGGTGGGAAAGTTCTCTGGCTCGCCCCGCGGATCGACAATATGCCGATCGAAATCGCCCGCGTCGGTTCGAATCCTCACGTAGGCGCCGAAGGGATGCGTCAACCCTTCCAGCCGCACGTCTCGGATTACGGCAATACGAGTTGCCATCGCATCCACGTCGGCATGACCGAGCAAGGAATAATCATCCCAACCAAACTCGCCCTTCAATAGGGCCACCGCTGCTGTGAAGGGCATTGAAAACTGGCCTTCCACGACGCTCCGCGGGTGCCTCTTCTCATCCAGCGGGGCGCCGGTGAGTGTGATTCCATTCCGATGAAGCCCAATCTCGACGGCCTGAACGGACTGAGGAGATATGGCATTCTCTTTACGAAGCGCGAGAATTCCATCGATCGCCGCATGGGTATATCGGCAGCTCGGATAAGGCTTGACGCCGATCCTCATCGTCTCATAAGTCGTGCCCAGCCCATCGATCGCCTTCTCCGGCAGCGCGCCGTCGGAGTAGCCTTGCAGGAAGCCATGCTTGCCTTCGACCGCTTGTGACGAGCCGAGGAACCCTTCCCTCGCCAATGTTGCCGCAATGACGCCGTTCATCGCCGCCGCTCCAACCTGGAAGCGTTTATTCCAGGCGCCGTTGACCAGGAACTGAAGCGAGCCGGCGGCCTGGCTTGCCGCCACTCCGTAGGCAGACTCAATCCTTTTCGGATCGAGCGCGTATAAATTGCCGACCGCGGCGGCCGCGCCGAAGACGCCGGCCGTTGCCGTCGGGTGAAACCCGCGCGCATAGTGAGCCGTCGGGTCCAGAGCATTGCCAAGCCGACAGCAGACCTCGTAGCCGGCGACAACTGCGGCGATGAGCGCCTTTCCGGATGCGCCGGTCAACTGGGCGGCGGCAAATGCGGCGGAGACCACCGGGGCGCTTGGATGCAGCGAACTGCTTGCATGGGTATCGTCGAAGTCGAGAGAGTGCCCGAACGCACCATTCAGCAAGGCTGCCACGGATGGCGCATACCCCTGTTGCAAGCCGAAGACGTTCGCATCTCCCTGACCACCAAGCCCAAGCTTGCGTACCATGGCGAGAATTGACGGCGTTGAGTCAGACTCCTTGCTGGCGCGAACGATGCTTCCAACCAGATCCGCGATAAGAAGCTTCGCCCGCTTTGCGACCTCGGGAGGCAAATCGCGGTATGAGAGCCCAGCCGCGTAATTGGACAGTATGCGAGTGACTTCGACCATGGTGACTTCCTCCCACCGACACGACGAGCAGCTTGTCACCGCATCCGCGTCTGGCTTCCTTTCCAGCACGCGAGCTGCGGGCCACCAATTAGGTTTTTGATTCCCGGCCTATATCGATTCCTTATGGCCTGACGGAATTACGCGCTACGCTTGGTGTTCGGCGTCTGATGGAGCAGCCTTCACGCCCTTCCATCGGCCGGTCTCCATCAACGACAGAAGCGTTGACCGGCACAACTCTTCCACCGCTCGCACAGCGTTGGTCATCGGTCTCGTCGCGCTGTGAACAAGGTTCACATCCCGCTCAATGACAGGATTCACGATCGCCCGATGGACAAGGCGTCCCTGGCGGAGCTCTAGGGCAATGGCGTTATATGGCAAAATCGAGTACCCAAAGCCCTCCTCGACCAGTTCCTTGATATTGCCATACGAGTCGACGTCGATCACCGTATTGAGCTTTCGATCGATCTCTGCCGCTTTCTTCTCCAGCAGTTCCCGAAGACCATGCGGGGCGCTGGGCAGGATCAAGGGAAGCTTGGCCACTTCGCCATATTCGAGCGTTTCGCCGGGTGCGAGCTTTGCAATGTTCAGAGGTTCTACCGGACCGAACAAGCAAAGCTCTTCCGTCAGAACTTGTCTTGATACGAGGTCCTTGTCGTTGAAAGACGTATAGATGACACCAAGGTCGATACGGCCGTGCTGCATCCATTCCAGAACGAAACCGCTCATCGCCTCGGCGATACGCAGCTTCACTTTCGGAAGCCGGCGTCGGGCCGCCATTATGAGCGGCACCGAGAGTATCTCGTTGATAGTTCCTGGTAGACCAAGTCTCACTTCGCCTTCCGGTTCGGCTTCGTGACCGCGGATCTCCCCCTCGGCGACGGCAACTTGGCCGAGGATGATCCTTGCGTGGCGAAGGAGAATTTCCCCTGCCTCTGTAGCAACCACACCCAAGGGGCTCCGGAACAGAAGCGGCGTTCTGAGGTCTGCCTCCATGTTGCGGACGTGATTGCTCAGCGCCGGTTGCGCGACGTTCAACACCGCGGCGGCCTTCGCAAAAGACCCCTGCTCCACGATGACTATGAAATATCTGAGCTGTCTGAGGTCCATTTCACACTCTCGGTCGATAGCTCCCCGCATAACGGAAAGTGTGGGTATTTTTGTCAAGCACTCGAAGAGGGCGTGTTATATTCACCCGCCGAGGCCCGAACAGCAGCTGCGACCCACCCATTTGCGTATCTCGATCTCGACTTGGCGCCAAGAGATAGAAGGTCATCGCTGAGCAACATCACAGCGTTCACCTAGAGAATTTCCGGTGAAATCCGGTTCACCGGAAATTCTAGGCTTTTGTTTTGAATGCATTATCCGACGCCGAAGTCACATCGCTTCGGCTGGAAATGCGCTAGATCAAGCAGCCTTTCGACGACTCTGCGTTGTTTTTTAGCGCCCCCCGATCTGGATCGAGCAAATTCATTCGCGTTGCCCACTTGCAGGTCAATCCAGGGAGACGGTAAATCGCTATCCCCGTAACGGGGCTATAGCGCGCTCGAATTCCGGCAGCACATCGAACAGATCCGCGACGAGGCCGTAGTCGGCGACCTGGAAGATCGGCGCCTCCTCGTCCTTGTTGATCGCCACGATCACCTTCGAGTCCTTCATGCCCGCCAGATGCTGGATCGCACCCGAGATGCCGCAGGCGATGTAGAGCTGCGGCGCGACCACCTTGCCCGTCTGACCGACCTGCCAGTCGTTCGGCGCATAGCCGGCATCGACGGCCGCGCGGCTTGCACCGACGGCCGCACCCAGCTTGTCGGCGACAGGCAGGATGACCTCCTGGAATTTTTCAGATGAGCCCAGTGCGCGACCGCCCGAGATGATGATCTTGGCCGAGGTCAGTTCCGGACGATCCGACGACGACAGGGCGTCCTTGACGTGGGTCGACAGACCCGGATTCGCGGCGGCCGGGATGGTCTCGACCAAGGCGCTTCCGCCCTCGCCGGCTGCGGCAAACGACGCCGTGCGCACGGTGATCACCGTCTTGGTGTCGGTGGACTGCACCGTCTGGATGGCATTGCCCGCATAGATCGGACGCTTGAACGTGTCGGCACTGATGACCTCGACGATCTCCGAGACCTGCGCGACATCGAGCAGGGCCGCCACGCGCGGCAAAACGTTCTTGCCGACCGAGGTCGCAGCCGAGACGATGGCGTCATAGCTGCCGGCGAGCGACACGATGAGTGCCGCCAGCGGTTCGGCGAGGTTGTTGCCGAGGCTTGCATCGTCGGCGAGCAGCACCTTGGAGACGCCCGAGAGCTTTGCGGCCGCATCGGCCGCAGCCTTTGCGCCCGAGCCGGCGACGAGCACATGCACGTCGGAGCCGATCTTGGAGGCTGCGGTCAGCGCCTTGGCGGTCTGATCGGAAAGGTGTGCGTTGTCGTGGTCTGCCAGAAGAAGAATGGCCATGGTTGTGTTCTCCCTTTCCTGCTTAGAGCACGCCGGCTTCGGTCTTGAGCTTCTCGACCAGCTCGGCGACCGACTTGACCTTGACGCCGGCCTTGCGGCCCGACGGCTCCTCGGTCTTCAGCACCTTCAGGCGCGGGCTCGTATCGACGCCGAAATCGGCCGGCGACTTCTTGTCGAGCGGCTTCTTCTTCGCCTTCATGATGTTCGGCAGCGAAGCATAGCGCGGCTCGTTCAAACGCAGGTCCGTCGTCACGACGGCCGGAAGCTTGACCTCGATCGTCTGGAGACCGCCATCGACCTCGCGCGTGACCTGGGCAGACCCCGAGCCGATCTCGACCTTCGAGGCAAACGTCGCCTGCGCCCAGCCGAGCAGCGCCGACAGCATCTGGCCGGTCTGGTTCGAGTCATCATCGATCGCCTGCTTGCCGACGATGATGAGGCCCGGCTGTTCGGCTTCCGCGACACCCTTGAGGATCTTGGCCACCGCCAACGGCTCGACGGCATCGTCCGTCTCGACCAGCACGGCGCGATCGGCACCCATGGCGAGCGCGGTCCGCAGCGTCTCTTCGGCCTTTGCCGGACCGATCGACACCACGACCACTTCCTCAGCCTTGCCGGCTTCCTTCAGACGCAGCGCCTCTTCCACGGAGATTTCGTCGAACGGGTTCATCGACATCTTCACATTCGCAAGCTCGACGCCCGAACCATCCGACTTCACGCGGATCTTTACGTTGTAATCAACAACGCGTTTGACTGGGACAAGGATTTTCAACATTACTGCCTTTCGATATGAGAGGTTTTCGAGGCTCCGAGATATCGGCAAGCTCCTCATTGCTCATTCAGCGATCATCGGCCCGAGCATCATCCGGACGGCTCGTTCCCGTTAACCTCATCAGTGTTTGAATAACGAACGCGACCATTTTGCCTTCGCCTCGAATTACGGTCGTCTGCCAGACCGAGGTCATCGCGCAGCGTCACGCATCTGCCGATCGATATGGCCGCGCACGGTTATCCTCCCCGGACGGCAGAAAGCAAAAATATCAAATTGTGAAAGCGGCTATAGGGAACGCCTATTGCCCACCCGCAGAAGATTGATGCGGATTCTGTATCAAGAAATTCAGACTTTGGCGTTGCCCTTTTGGGAGTTGGCAGCAACGTTACTGAAAATGCCCGCTCAAGGCGCAGTACAGAACAATACATGTGGGAACCAATGAAGCCGAAGATCAAAATAATCGGGCTAGGGGGCACAATTGCGAGCTCTTCTCAGCGCACCGCATCGGGGGTCGTACCGACCCTGACCGCCGCCGATCTTATCAGTGCGATCCCGGCCCTGTCGGATATAGCGGACATCGAAGCCGAGAATTTCGCAAACGTTCCATCGACAGAGATCACTCTCAGCCTCCTGCTGAATTTGGCGGCGACGATCCGAAAGCTTGAAATCGAGAAGTATTCCGGCGTCGTCATCACCCAGGGAACCGACACCATCGAGGAAACGGCGTACGTGCTGAACCTCCTGCTGGACTGTGATTTTCCGGTGGTCGTCACAGGCGCCATGAGAAACCCGACTCTTCCTGGAGCGGACGGACCGGCGAACCTTGCAGCAGCGGTCGCGTGTGCCACATCCATTCACTGTCGAAACCAGGGCGTCCTCGTCGTGAGCGACGATACCATCCATGCGGCAGACTGGGTTCAAAAACGCGATACGTCCTCGACATCGGCATTTTGGTCGCCGTCCCCACTCGGATGGATATCGGAAGGAATTCCGGCGATACGCGCGCGCGTTCCACGCCGTCCGGCCATAACTTTACCGGAGGCAGGCCAACCGCCATTCGTTCCGATAATAAGGCCTGCCCTTTGGGATGACGACCGGTTGCTGAACGCAGCGCTGGCGCAGGGTGCGTCGGGCATAATCCTGGATCTGTCAGGAGGCGGGCATGTCGCTTCCGGTCTTGTTCCGTCGATCGCCGAGGCCGCCGGGCGGTTGCCCGTCGTCTTTGCGAGCAGGACCAGAGGCGGGCGCGTCCTTTCGGCGACATATGGGCAGAAGGGTGCGGAGATCGATCTGATCAACCGAGGTTGCATTCCCGCCGTGGATCTCGATGCGCTCAAGGCGCGCCTGCTTCTCCTCCTCCTGCTTCTAGCTGGTCGGAGCGAGCAATTCACTGACTACTGCCAACTCAGCTTCAAATAACAACAGCTCAACGAATTGTGGCGGCCTTGCCGTCCGCCACGCCAACAAAGGAGAACAGCATGGCCAAGAAAATCTTCTGCAGCTTCGGCACCGACATCGATTCCGTTGCAGGATGGATCGGTTCCTACGGCGGCGGCGATAGTCCGTCAGATATTCAGCGCGGCATCTTTGCCTCGGAGGTCGGGGTTCCCCGTCTGCTCCGGCTTTTCAAGAAATACGACCTTCAAACGACCTTCTTCATTCCCGGTCACTCCCTGGAAACATTCCCGGATCAGATGAAGATGATCGTCGATCAAGGGCACGAAGTCGGCGCTCACGGATACCTGCACGAGAACCCCATTGCCATGACTCCGCAGCAGGAGGAAGACGTCCTCGTAAAGTCGATCGAGGTGATCGAGAAGGTCACCGGCAAGGCACCGCGCGGCTACGTGGCCCCCTGGTGGGAAATGTCCAATTCAACGGCTGCGCTTCTTCAAAAATACGGTTTCCGCTACGATCACTCCCAAGGCTATCGCGATTTCCAGCCGTTCTACGCCCGCGTTGGCGACAGCTGGAATACGATCGACTACACCAAGCAAGCAAAGGATTGGATGCATCCTCTGAAACACGGCACGGAAATCGATCTCGTGGATATCGGTGCCAACTGGTATACCGACGATCTGCCGCCGATGATGTTCATCAAGAAAGCGCCGAACAGCCACGGCTTCGTCAATCCCAGAGATATCGAGCAAATGTGGCGCGACCAGTTCGACTGGGTCTATCGCGAAATGGACTACGCGGCATTCTGCTTCACGATTCACCCCGACGTCGCTGGCCGCCCCCAGGTCCTTTTGATGCTCGAGCTGTTGGTTTCCGCGCAGAACTGAGCCGGTTTTTCCACCGAGAAGTGAGCCACC
>NZ_CAMLFY010000135.1 GCF_946479415.1 uncultured Shinella sp.
GTCATCTGGCCGTACATGGCAAGGCCCTTCTTATCCAGCTCGTTGAAATGATCCCAGGTCGCCCAGTGCGGCACGAGGTTTGAATTGGCGATCAGGACGCGCGGGGCATCCTTGTGCGTGCGGAAGATGCCGACGGGCTTGCCGGACTGCACGACCAGCGTCTCGTTCTCCTCGAGATCGCGCAGCGACGCGACGATCTTATCGAAATCCGCCCAGGTGCGGGCGGCGCGGCCGATGCCGCCGTAGACGACCAGCTCATGCGGGTTTTCCGCAACGTTCGGATCGAGGTTGTTCATCAGCATGCGCAGCGGCGCTTCGGTCATCCAGCTCTTGGCGGTCAGTTCTGTGCCGGTGGCGGCGCGCACGTCGCGGATGTTATGGCGAGGATTGGCGGTCATTGGCTGTTCTCCCGGTTCAGCGTGTCAGGGTGGAGGCAAGCGCCTCGATGCGTTGCAGGATGTCTTTGAGATGGACGCGGAGCTTCGCCGCCTTCGCCTCGTCGAGGTCGAAGGGCACAACCTCCGTGGCAAGGTGGCTGACCTGTGCAAGCTCCATCTGGATGGCGTGCACCCCGGTCTCCGGCTTGCCGTAGTGGCGTGTCGTCCAGCCGCCCTTGAAGCGGCCGTTGAGGATGCTGGTATAGCCTTCGGCCGAAGCGCAGGCCTCGTAGGTCGCCGTTTCGATCGCCTTGTCGCAGGTGCGGCCCATATCGGTGCCGACGTTGAAATCCGGCAGCCGGCCTTCGAACAGGAAGGGGATCAGCGAGCGGATCGAGTGGCAATCGTAGAGGATCGCCACGCCGTGGATCGCCTTCACGCGCTCGATTTCGGCGGCAAGAGCCGCGTGGTAGGGTGCGTGGAAATTGGCGAGCCGATAGGCGATATCGGCTTTCGTCGGAGCCTCGCCGTCCTTCCAGATCGGCGTGCCGTCGAAATCCGTTTCCGGAACGAGGCCCGTCGTATTCTGGCCGGGATAGAGGCTGACGCCTTCTGGATCGCGGTTGGCGTCGATGACATAGCGGTGGAACGTGGCGCGCACGGTCGTCGCGTTTGCCAGCAGGCCGTCGTAAAGGCTTTCGATATGCCAGTCCGTATCGGCAAGGATGTGGCCGTTATCGTTCAGGCGCGCCCAGATATCGGCCGGGACATCCGTGCCGGTATGCGGGAAGGCGAGAATGACGGGCGAGGTGCCCTGATGGGTTTCGAAGACTGCCACCTTATGCCCCCAGCACCGGTAGGATGCCCTTGGAGACGGAGGCGGCCAGCGCACCCGAAGTGACGAAGGTGCCGGCGCTTGCGAGATCCGGCGCCATGTAGCGGTCTTCCTCCAGCGTGGCGACGACGGTGCGCAGTGCTGCGATAACCTTCTGCAGTTCCGGGCTGGTGACGAGCGGTGCGCGGAACTCGATGCCCTGGGCGGCGGCGAGCGCTTCGATGCCGACGATGGCGGAGAGATTTTCCGTCATGCGCAGCAGGCGGCGCGCACCGTGGCAGGCCATGGAGACGTGGTCTTCCTGGTTGGCGGAGGTCGGCGTCGAATCCACCGAGGCCGGATGCGCCATCTGCTTGTTTTCGCTCATCAGCGCGGCCGAGGTGACTTCCGCGATCATCAGGCCGGAATTGAGACCCGGCTTCTTGGCGAGGAACGCCGGCAGGCCGAAGGACAGCGCCGGATCGACGAGCAGCGCGATGCGGCGCTGCGAGATCGCACCGACTTCGCAGACGGCGATGGCGATCTGGTCGGCGGCGAAGGCGACGGGCTCGGCATGGAAGTTGCCGCCCGAGACGACGCTGTTGTCCGACAGAACGAGCGGGTTGTCGGTGACGGCGTTGGCCTCGATTTCGAGCGTGCGGGCGGCCGAGCGCAGGAGATCGAGGCAGGCGCCGTCGACCTGCGGCTGGCAGCGGATGCAATAGGGATCCTGCACGCGCTCGTCGCCGGTGATGTGGCTGTCGCGGATGACGGAGCCGGAAAGCAGCGCACGCAGCGCGGCGGCGGCGTCGATCTGGCCCTGATGGCCGCGCAGTGTGTGGATATCGGGATGGAACGGCGCGGAGGAGCCCATGGCGGCGTCCGTGGAGAGCGCGCCGGTGACGAGGGCGGCCTGGGCGGCGCGGTGGGCGCGGAAGAGGCCGGCCAGCGCCAGCGCGGTGGAAACCTGCGTACCGTTGATGAGGGCAAGGCCTTCCTTGGCGGCGAGAACGACGGGCTTCAGGCCGGCCTTGGCAAGGGCGTCGCCGCCGCGCAGGCGTTCGCCGGCATAGAAGGCTTCGCCTTCACCGATCATTGCCGCCGTCATATGGGCGAGCGGCGCGAGGTCGCCGGAGGCGCCGACGGAGCCCTGCTCGGGAATGACGGGAATGACGCCCTTGGCCTGCATGGCCTCGAGAAGGCGGACGATCTCGATGCGCACGCCCGAGGCGCCGCGGCCGAGCGAGATCAGCTTCAGCGCCATGATGAGGCGCACGATGTTTTCCGACAGCGGTTTGCCCACGCCGCAGCAATGCGACAGGATCAGGTTGCGCTGGAGGGTCGCGACATCGGCCGGCGCGATCTTGATCGAGGCGAGTTTGCCAAAGCCGGTGTTGATGCCGTAGACCGGCGCGTCGCCGGCGGCGATTTCGGCGATGCGGGCGGCGGCCTTCTCGATACCGGCGTCGAAGGACGCATCGAGCCTGGTGGCCTCGCCGGTCCAGTAGATGGTTTCAAGGGTTTTCAGGGGCACGGAGCCCGGGTGAAGCGTGATGGTCATGTTTATTCCCCGATGCAGCAGCGCGCGGCTGCGTAAAGAGTGATCAATGTCCGCTGCGGATCCGGGCAAACATGGGGTTGAAGCCCATGCGATAGACCAGTTCCGCCGGCCGGCCGATGTCCCAGAGGACGAAATCGGCCCACTTTCCAGCCTCCAGCGTCCCCACCTCATCGACCAGGCCGAGCGCGCGCGCGGCTTCGCGCGTCGTGCCGGCGATGCATTCCTCGACGGTCATGCCGAAGAGGGTTGCGGCCATGTTCATGGTGAGGAGGAGGGAGGTCAGCGGCGAGGTGCCGGGATTGCTGTCGGTGGCAACGGCCATCTTGACGCCGTGCTTGCGGAAGAGATCGACCGGCGGCTTCTTGGTTTCGCGGATGAAATAGAAAGCGCCGGGCAGGATGACGGCGACGGTGCCGGCTTTCGCCATGGCGGCCGCACCCGCATCGTCGGTATATTCGAGGTGATCGGCCGAAAGCGCGCCATAGCCGGCGGCGAGGGCGGCACCATGCAGGTTGGAGAGCTGGTCGGCATGCAGTTTCACCGGCAGGCCATGCGCCTTGGCGGCATCGAAGACCCGCTTCATCTCGTCGGTCGAGAAGGCGATGCCCTCGCAGAAGCCGTCGACGGCGTCGGCAAGACCCTCGGCGGCGACGGCCGGCAGCATCTCGTTTACGACCTTGTCGATATAGGCGGTCTTGTCGCCCTTCATTTCCGGCGGCAGCGCATGGGCGCCGAGAAAGGTGGTCCGCACGGTGATGTCGCGCTCGTCGGCGAGGCGGCGGGCGGCACGCAGCGATTTCAACTCGCTTTCCGTATCGAGGCCGTAGCCGGATTTCAGCTCGACCGTCGTCACGCCCTCGGCGATCAGCGCATCGAGGCGCGGCAGCGTCTGGCGCACCAGGTCCGCTTCGCTTGCTTCCCGCAAGGCCTTCACGGAAGAGACGATGCCGCCGCCGGCGCGGGCGATTTCCTCATAGGAGGCGCCGGCAAGGCGCAGCTCGAATTCCTGGGCGCGGTCGCCGGCATGGACGAGGTGGGTGTGGCAATCGATGAGGCCGGGCGTGATCCAGCGGCCTTCGCAATCGATGCTTTCGGCAGCAGCAAATTCGGCGGGAAGATCGGCTTCCGGGCCGGCATAGGCGATGCGGCCGTCAACCGCCGCGATGGCGCCGTTCTCGACGATGCCGAGCCCCGGCAGGCTTTCCTTCAGCGTTGCGAGCCGTGCATTGCGCCAGACGCGGGCCGTGTCCTTTTCCGTTGCCGTCATGGTGATTGCCTCTTCCCTGTGATGGCTATAATGTATATACATAATCGCAAGAGGCGCAAGAGCCATTTTACCGGTTCGGCGTCAGGCAGGCACAATCGGGAAGGGAGGGACGGGCAATGGCCGTCATTCATGCAAGGCAGGCGCTGCTTACCAATGGCTGGACGAAAGACGTCAGGATCACCGTCGCGGACGGCCGCATTTCATCGCTGGAGACCGGTGTTGCGGCTGCTTCCGGTGACGAGCGCCATGACACGATCGTCGCGGGCATGCCGAACCTGCACAGCCACGCCTTCCAGCGCGGCATGGCGGGCCTTGCGGAAATGCGCGGGCCGGGTAGTGACTCGTTCTGGAGCTGGCGCAATGTCATGTACCGCTTCGCACTGTCCATGACGCCCGACGACGCCGAGGCCGTCGCCGGCCAGCTCTATGTGGAAATGCTCGAAGCCGGATTCACCCGCGTCGGCGAGTTTCACTATCTGCATCATGACAAGGATGGCGGGCACTATGGCGATATCGCCGAAATGGCCGCGCGCATCGCATCGGCCGCGTCCGCAACGGGTATCGCGCTGACGCTGCTGCCGGTCTTCTACGCCCATGCCGGCTTCGGCGGTACGGCGCCGGGCGAGGGGCAGCGCCGCTTCATCAACGATCGCGAATCCTACGGCCGCCTGCTGGAGCGCTGCCGGGCTCTGACGACTGCGCTGCCCGAAGGCATTACGGGCGTCGCGCCGCACAGCCTTCGCGCCGTCACGCCGGATGAACTGACCGACGTCGTCGCCATGGCCGGCGACAAGCCTGTCCATATCCACATTTCCGAGCAGGTGAAGGAAGTGGAGGACAGCATCGCCTGGTCCGGCCGCCGCCCGGTGGAATGGCTGCTGGACAACCAGAAGGTCGATGGCCGCTGGTGCTTCATCCACGCCACGCACATGACGGAGGCCGAGACGCGCGGCATGGCGAAAGCCGGTGCCATTGCCGGCCTTTGCCCGATCACCGAGGCCAATCTCGGCGACGGCACCTTCCCGGCGCCCGATTTCTTCGCCGCCGGTGGCCGTTATGGCGTCGGTTCGGATTCGAATGTGCTGATCGGCCTGCCGGATGAGTTGCGCCAGCTGGAATATTCGCAGCGCCTCTTCCACCGCGCCCGCAACGTATTGGCCACACCGGGCGGCTCGACGGGCCGCGCGCTCTTCGACGGCGCACTCATCGGCGGTGCCGCCGCCCTCGGCGCCGAAACGGGCATCGCGGCCGGCAAGGCCGCCGATTTCGTCAGCGTTAAGACCCGCCACGGCCTCGATCTCGATGGCGATGCGCTGCTCGACGGCTGGATATTTGCCAATGGCGCCGAGGTCGATTGCGTGTGGGTCCATGGCCGCAAGCAGGTCGAAGGCGGCCGGCACGTAGCGCGCGAAGCGATCGGCCGGCGCTTCACCGCGACCATGCGGGCGCTTGCCGAGGCTTGAGCCTCTCTCGAAAGACGCTATGACTTTGTCACCGGGCGATTCCGCGCCCGGCAAGCCGGAGGCGACCATTTCCACCGAAGAGGATAAAAGCGCCAAGGAGCCTTCGCTGCACCGCCGCATCCTGGAGGATGTGGAAGGCAGGATCCTCTCGGGTGAATGGCCGCCGGGCCACCGCATTCCCTTCGAACATGAACTGACCGAGCAGTATCAATGCTCGCGCATGACGGTGAACAAGGCGATCACCGAACTCGTCAAGCGCGGCCTCATCGAGCGGCGCCGTAAATCCGGCAGCTACGTCACGCATCCGCACGCCCAGTCCGCGGTCCTGGAAATCCACGACATCCGCCTCGAGGTCGAATCACTCGGTCTGCCCTATCGCTATGAGCGGCGCGCCCTGGCACGCCGGGCTGCCAAGGCGGCCGATCGTCGTCTGATGGAGCTTGCCGAATCGGCGCGTCTCATCGAGATCAGCGCGCTGCACTATGCCGGCGCCCAACCTTTTTGCCTGGAAGAGCGTCTCATCAACCTGGCCGCGGTGCCGGAAGCCGTGGATGAGAGTTTCGAGACGACGGCGCCCGGCGCCTGGCTGATGAGCCGCGTGCCGTGGAGTGCCGCCGAACACCGCATCCGCGCCGTGGGGGCCGATGCCCGCACCGCCGAACTGCTGGCCATCGCGCCCGGCACGCCCTGCCTCGTCGTTGAGCGCCGCACCTGGAGCGGCGGCGTCTACATCACCCATGTGCGGCTGACCTATCCCGGCGAAAAACACGAACTCGTCGCCGAATTCGCCCCGAGCCATCCCAAGCAGAACGCCTGAACCTCAGGCGCCACCCGCGAACTGTTCCGCCCGGATCGTTTCGTAATAGGGGGCTATTGCCGGGCTTGCTGCGGCGAGTTCGTCGAAAGCCGCGTCGTCCGCCGTCAGGCGGCCGGCATATTTCTCCTCGATGAAGCGTGCATGGGTGGCCTTCGCCGTTTCCGGCAGGCTGCGCACCACCGTGAAGACCGGCGCGGCGCTGGTGCGGCCCTTCACCGTGATGCGGTCGAGTTCGAGTATCGCAAAATGCTGGTCGGCGAGCTCTGCTGTGCGTTCGCCGATGAGCAGCGGCACGCCATAAAGCTTCGAGGCGCCTTCGAGGCGGGAGGCGAGGTTTACCGCATCGCCGAGCACGGAGTAATCGAACCGCTGCGACGAGCCCATATTGCCGACCACGCAGTCGCCCGTATTGATGCCGATGCCGATGCGCAACGCATGATAGGGTGCGCCGGTGGCGGCCGCCTCGGCACGAAGCTCGGCATTCAGCGCCGTCATCGCGTCCAGCATGTCGAGCGCTGCCGCCACCGCGTGGTGGGCATGCTCGCCGTCGTCGAGTGGCGCGTTCCAGAAGGCCATCAGGCAGTCGCCGATATATTTGTCGATCGTGCCGCCATGCTTCAAAACAATGTCGGAGAGCGGCGTGAGCAGCCGGTTGATCAGCGTCGTCAGCTGTTCCGGATCGTCTTTCAGGGCTTCCGCGATGGTGGTGAAGCCGCGCACATCGCAAAACAGGATCGAGAGCGTGCGCCGCTCGCCGCCGAGCTTCAGCTGCGAGGGATCGCGCGCCAGCCGCTCGACGAGGGCGGGCGAAAGATATTGCGAGAAGGCGCGCACGATCTCGCGCCGCTGCCGGCGCTCTTCGGCATAGTCGAAGGCGGTCTGGCCGGCGGCGACGAAAAGCAGCGCCAGCGTGGGGCCGACGGGCGAAACGAAGAGATTGGCTTCCCGGATCAGCACGAAGCTGAGGAGACCGATGAGCAGCGTGGCAAAAAGGCTGAGCGCCACGGTTTCCCAGCGCGTCGCGCGGCGCACGAAGATCGCGGACAGGAGGGCGGCAAGGGCGATCGCACAGATGGCGACGGGCGTGCCGGCCTGCCGGATGGCGGCACCTGCCGTCAGATTGTCGAAGATCGTCGCCTGGATTTCCGCGCCCGGCACCAGCCTGCCGGTATGCACGGTATAGGATGTGGCGAAGGCATCGGCACCGCCCGAATTGATCGCCGGCGCATTCTGCAGACTGAGACCGACGATGACCACGCGGCCCTTGAACGTATCCTTCGGCAGCATGTGATCGGGATCAAGCGCCTGGTAGTAGGAGACGGTCGGATAGCTGCGCGAAGGGCCGAAGGACTGCAGAAGCTTGCCTTCCGGCGAAACGGCCGTGCGCCCGGCAAGACGCGCAAGCGCCATCGCAAAACCATCCTCATAGCGCGGCAGATCGCGGAAAACGCCATCGCCGCCAAGCGCGATGGAGGCGATGCCGGTCACGGCGCCCGCTTCGGTAAAGGCCGGCAGCGGCGTGGTGCGCAGCAACTGATCGGCCTGCGGCGTGACGATCATGCTCTCGTCTCCTGCCAGAACCACGTCCGGGCCGAGCGCTTTGGCCAGAGCCTCGTCGGAGGCCGGGTTGGAGGGCTCGGCGAAGATGATGTCGAGGCCGATTGCGGCGGCTCCGGCCTTGCGCAGGCTGTCGATCAGGCGGGCATGCAGTTCTCGCGGCCAGGGCCATTGCGCATTGATCTCGGCCAGCGACGGCTCGTCGATCGCCACGATGATGGGGCCGCCTTCCGGCGGGCTCGGCGCGTCAAGCGTCGAAAGATAATCGAAGGCACGCAGATCGGTGAGCGACCAGGCGGGGAGCTGCGCCAGCGCGGAAATCAGCGCGATGACCGCGAAGGTGAGGGCCGCCAATCGCCGCGAACGTCGCGACCAGAGGCCGGGATGGCGAAAGGCAAAGGTCATGCGCGGCTCCGGGCCGGACGGGGCAGGGATGCGACGGGCGGCTGGCCGGATGGAGGCGGGAGATTGCGCATGCGCAATGCACGCGTCATCCCCCTGAAAAAGTCAAGCGGTCCGGCATGGCCGGCGTTGCTTTCCGGGTGCGCTTCGCTATCACGGAATGGCGTGGCGAAGGATAGAGACATGGCAAAACCCGATGAAGGCGTGGCGATCCTCAAACCGGTGCTTGATGGCACCGAAGGCATCGCACTCGAACATTTCGACCACATCCGCCGCGTCAACGACGTCTTCTACGATCAGGTGAAACTGTCCGATCAGAAGGCCGCCTATATTTTCACCTTCATGCTGGCGCTGCTTGTGACCTCGACGGAAAGCCGCGCCGTCTTCACATGGTCGCGTTATGCCGAAGGCGACTGGACCTCAGATATCTTCTCCGGCCTGCTGGCGCTGGCGCTGGTCTTCTCCATCCTGTCGGCGATTCTCGTCGTACTGCCGCGCCGCGTCGACAAGTCCACGTCGCTGTTCTGGGGCGCTTGGCCGCACCATCGCGAGGATTTCCGCACGGCGGCGCTCAACCGTGATGTCGACTATCTTTTCGAGCAATATATGCAGAACGCCGATGCCATGGCGTCGATCGCCCGCGACAAATACCGTTTCGTGGGCTTTGCATTCCGAGGACTATTGCTGACGGTGCTAGCCTATGTCGCGCTTTTGGCGACGCGGTGATCAGAGCGGGATGGTGCCGTTTTCCTCGCCATCCCAATATTGAACGCGCTTGCCGCGAACGTGGATGAGAACAAGGCCGGGCGTGTCGATGCCCTGCGTGAACCAGCGCTCCAGATCCGGCACCCAGTGCTCTTCGAACTGGCCCTTGTCCTTGCTGACATGCGCCTCGCCTTCGATGGAGATGAAGATTCCCGGCTTGCCAAGCAGGCTCGGCGGCTCCGTGAAAGCAAGGGATACCTGCGGATCGCGGTTGATGTCGGCGATCTTGTGGGTGTCTTCGAAAGAAAAGAACCACGAGTCGCCGTCATAATCGACATCGCCATTGTTACTCATCGGCCGGTTGGTGATGGCGGCCGATCCGCTATGCGTCGACATCATGCAGAAGTCGATCTTCTTCAGCTTTCGCGCGATTTCGGGGGGCGTCATCGAGGACATGGGCGCGACTTTCTAGGAGGGGGACCTTGCGACTTAGAAAATGGCGTGCGCAGGCGAATGTTCCGAGGCTGAGGCAATAAATGCGGTATTCCGAATCTGGACATCGCTTCGCACGAGGGCTTGGTGCAGACAGGTGATAAGTAAACATCGCGTCGATGGCGTCTTTCGATAGAGATTTCTCGCCATACGCCAACTACCTTGGATTGAATTTTCTTGACGTAAAGTACGGGTTTTGATGGTATGCCTTTAATTTGGGAGGCATTGCATGGTCGGCTTTGTGAAAAGAGTATTTTCTTCTTTTTCGTCCGCATTCTCAGCAGTGTTCGTGATGGTGCGCGGATTGCTGATTTTTCTTTCGGCAGTACTCGTCGTATGGTTCGGGGCCTATGTGTTACACCGCATCGTTCCGTCGACGGTCGTGGCGCAGTTTTCAAGCGACGTGGCTGCGTACAAAGATGGTTTTTTCCTATCATTGGACAGGATCACCGGGGCGAGCAATTCCCTAGATCGGTCATCTATGCAGATTTTTTCTTCAGATACACTTAATAGCGGTGCAAACCAATGGGTAGAAGTTTGCTATGAAGGAGGTGGGGCGAGTATCGGGTTGATCGATAAACCATCCCTGAGCTACGGCCTCACTCCAAGAACACTAAAGCTAATAGGCAGTATTCGCGATCAGTCGGATGTGATGTACGAACGGCTACATGGTGATAGAGGTACTTTGTTTTCGCTGAGAGAAAAATCGGGTTGGTTCGCCGCGATCCTCATCGCCATCGGCATGGTCACGACGATCGTGTCCGCACTTAACTCCTCGGAGTTTGGCAATGGATCCAGTTATTCGGCATCAATGATAAAGGTCTTGGCGATCATTTTGCCGGCTCTAGGCACCGCACTTACCGCCTATGCGGCACTGTACGCTTCACCTGATCAAGTTTCCAGAAAAAGTCAGATCGTCTTCAACTTGATGGCACTACAATCGGAAATGGATGGCATCTTCATTCAGGCGCCATGTCCTCTTGTCGGTGAAGAGCAGATATCCAGGTATGAGAAGTATGTCGCCGATTGGGGCAGGAGGTTTTCCGAGATCGTGTCTAACGCCGACTACAGTCAGGGCGTGTCAAAAGACGCTAACCAAGGCCGCCAAGCCAATCCAGGTGAGGGTGAAAGCAAAGCAAATGCCGCGTCCGGCGGCCAGTGAGTACGCGTAGCTAATGCCATATCGATTCTCCCCCGTCGAAACGTAAACGGGATAGAAGATCAGGGGGATAGGAAGAAAAATCTTGCGAAAACAGAGGCTTGCAAGACAGGTAATGGTGGGCGATGACGGACTCGAACCGCCGACATCCTCGGTGTAAACGAGGCGCTCTACCAACTGAGCTAATCGCCCGCCGCGTTGGTGGCTGTGATCTATGCGGAACCGGATCGAACCGCAAGAGGGAAATATCAAATTATTCCACATTTTTTGAACGGCGGACGGAGATGCCAGAAGGGTGTGGAAACATTTCGCACCGCGTCATTGTTTTGTCTTGAAACCTGCTTGACACCCAAACACGAACCCCGTAGTTAGCCGCTCATCGAACGGCTCAAGGCCGCTCGGGACGGGTGTTTCACCCGGACGCTTTCGAGGATGCGGGTGTAGCTCAGTCGGTTAGAGTGCCGGCCTGTCACGCCGGAGGTCGCGGGT
>NZ_CAMLFY010000136.1 GCF_946479415.1 uncultured Shinella sp.
AGCCGCAGCTTGCGCACGCCCTTGGCGATGAAGGCGGAACAGAGCCGGTTCAGCTCTTCCAGCGTGAGCAGGTCCTTCTTCGGTAGGAAGGTCATGTTTTCCGCCATGCAATAGGTGCAGCGGAAGTCGCAGCGATCCGTCACGGAAACGCGCAGATAGGTGACCGCCCGCCCGAAGGGGTCGATCATCGGGGCTGCGGATTGCGCAACGGGGTCTGCGCCGTTCCAGGGGCCTGCATAGGAATTCAAAACACGTCCTCCATCACCGACATGTCGTGCGCGCGAGGCGCAGCGTCAAGCCGATGCGGCGATTATGACAGTATTTTCCGCCTTGCACATCCCCGGCTTGCGGCATAGTCCTTCGCGAAATCGAATAGGAAAGGGCATGGACATGAGCGATCTCTGGCCGACCGAACTGCGCGTTTCCAAGGACCGCCAGCGCCTTCTCGTCACCTTCAACGACGGCGCGAGCTTCGACCTTTCCGCCGAGATGCTGCGTGTTCTGTCTCCCTCCGCGGAAGTGCAGGGCCACGGACCGGGCCAGAAGGTGACCGTGCCGGGCAAGCGCAATGTCGCGATCATCGCCATGACGCCGACCGGCAATTATGCCGTGCGCATCGGCTTCGACGATTTTCATGATACCGGCATCTTCACATGGTCCTATCTCAGGGAACTCGGGGAAAAGGGCGAAACACTCTTTGCCGAATACAAGCGCGACCTTGCGGAGAAGGGCATGAGCCGCGATATGTCGGAAAAGCCGCGATAATTTCAGGACTGCCAAAGGGCGCGTCCACCGCAAGCGAACGGAGAGCCCCTTGGCAGCAGAAGCGAACGCAAACGATCTCACGCAAGTGGTGGTGCTCCTGGCGGCCGGTGTGGCCGCCGTGCCGGTCTTCAAGAAGATCGGCCTCGGCTCGGTGCTCGGCTATCTCGCGGCCGGCCTTGCTATAGGCCCCTTCGGCCTCGGTTTCTTCGCCGATCCGCAGGCGATCATCCATGTTGCCGAACTCGGCGTCGTGATGTTCCTCTTCATCATCGGGCTTGAAATGCAGCCCTCGCGGCTCTGGGGCATGCGCAAGGACATTTTTGGGCTCGGCGCGGTGCAGGTCATCGGCGCCATGGCCGCACTCACCTGCATCGGCCTTTCCTTCGGCTTTCCGCTCATTCCCTCCTTCGTTGCCGGCACCGGCTTCGTTTTGACCTCCACCGCCATCGTCATGCAGATGCTGCAGGAGCGCGGCACCATGTCGACGCTGAAAGGTCAGCGTATCATCGCGATCCTGCTCTTCGAGGATCTCGCCATCGTACCGCTGCTCGCCATCGTCGCGCTGCTCGGCACGGGAGCGGCGGCGACGGATGCCTCCGACCGCTGGCTCTCCGTCGGCATCGCCATCGGCGCCATCGTCGCGCTGGTCCTGGCGGGGCGCTATCTGCTCAATCCGCTGTTTAGGGTGCTTGCCGCCTCCGGTGCGCGCGAGGTGATGACGGCGGCGGCACTGCTGGTGGTGCTCGGATCGGCGCTCGCCATGCAGGTCTCCGGGCTCTCCATGGCGATGGGTGCGTTCCTCGCAGGCGTTCTTCTCTCCGAATCGGCCTTCCGCCACCAGCTCGAGGCCGATATCGAGCCGTTCCGCGGCATCCTGCTTGGCCTGTTCTTCCTCGGCGTCGGCATGGCGATCGACCTTTCGGTCATCGCTGCCAACTGGCAGCTCGTGGTGGCGAGCGTCATCGGCTACATGGTGGCGAAGACGCTGCTGATCTATATCGTCGCGCGCCTGCTCGGCACCTGCCACAGCGAAAGCCTTGAGCGCGCGGTGCTGATGGCGCAGGGCGGCGAATTCGCCTTCGTGCTCTATGCCGCCGCCGTTGCCGCCGGCATCCTCGATGGCGAGGAAAACGCCATCCTGACGGCGACGATCATCATCTCGATGATCCTGACGCCGCTGATGGTCATCCTGCACGACCGCATCGTGCCGAAGCAGCAGCCTTCCACCGAGGGGCTGACGCTGCCGGAGAATGTCGAGGGCACGGTGCTGATGATCGGTTTCGGCCGCTTCGGCCAGATCGTCAGCCAGCCGCTGCTCGCCCGCGGCTATACGCTCTCGCTTATCGACAAGGATGCGGAATTCGTGCGCGACGCCTCGGATTTCGGCTTCAAGGTCTATTATGGCGACGGCTCGCGCATCGATATCCTGCATGCGGCCGGCGCTTCGACAGCCAGGGCAATCCTCATCTGCCTTGATGACAAGGAAGCGGCGGTGAAGATCGCCGAGATTGTCCACGAGGAATTCCCGCTCGTGCCGGTCCTGGCGCGCGCCTATGACCGCGGCCATGCGCTCGATCTCATCCATGCCGGCGTCGATTTCCAGATCCGCGAGACCTTCGAATCCGCCATGATCTTCAGCCAGGAGACGCTGAAGGCGCTCGGCGAGGACGAGGATCTGGCGGCCGAGGTGGTCGAGGAGTTCCGCGATGTCGATCGCCAGCGGCTGGAGCTGGAAACCGTCGGCGGCATCTATGCCGGGCGCCAGCTTATCCGCGGCAATGCCTCACCCGCCGACCTCGTCGCCGCCCGCACGGGCCGGCAGCGCGCGGCGGCGGAAGAGGAGCGCCACCGCCACGAGGAAGAACAGGCAGGTTGACGTTACGCAAACTGCTGTAGCGACTCAGCGCAACATGCGTCATGTCTAATGAAGATGGGCATGAGGTGCGTATGAACAAGGGACGGCTCGAAGCCTTCAGCGATGGCGTGATCGCCATCATCATCACGATCATGGTGTTGCAGCTTGCGGTGCCCAAGGAGCCGACCTTTGCGGCGCTGGTTCCCATGCTGCCGATCTTCCTCGGCTATCTCCTGAGCTTCGTCTATGTGGCGATCTACTGGAACAACCACCATCATCTCCTGACCATCTGCGGCAATGCCAGCGGCGGCGTGCTCTGGGCGAACATGCATCTCCTGTTCTGGATGTCGCTCATTCCCTTCGCCACCGCCTGGATGGGCAACAACCCCTCGGATGCGCTCCCGACGGCGCTCTACGGCGTGATCCTGCTTCTAACGGCCATCGCCTATGAAATCCTGCAGATCCGCATCGTTGCGGTGCATCCGGATGCCGCGCGGGTGCGCAGCGCGCTGGGGCGGGATTTCAAGGGGCGGTTCTCGCCAGTGTTCTATCTCGCGGCGATCGGGCTTGCCTTTGTCTCGCCGGTGATTTCCCATGTGCTCTATGCGGCGGTCGCACTGCTCTGGATCGTGCCCGACCAGCGCCTGGAACAGCTCTACAAGAAGGATGCGCCATGACGGCGACGAATGACGACAGCTTCGCCCAATCCATCTATCTGCGTGCACGCGGCACCGCCCGTGAAGGCAAGGTGGCGTTTGCAGAGCTTTTCTTCGATCTCATCTTCGTCCTGACGATCATCCAGCTCTCGCATTCGCTCGCCGCCCACTATTCGCCGCTCGGCCTCGTCGAGGCGGCGATGCTGACGCTTGCAATCTGGTGGGTGTGGATCGACACGACCTGGGTGACGAACTGGCTCGATCCGGACAAGGCGCCGGTGCGCCTGCTGCTCTTCGTGCTGATGTTCCTGGGTTTGATGCTCTCCATCGCCATTCCGACGGCTTTCGATACAGGCGGACTGCTCTTCGCGCTCACCTTCGTGGCCATGCAGGTCGGCCGTTCGGCCTATACTGCCTATGTCATGCGCCGCGACTGGCCGGAAAACAGCCGCAACTTCACCCGCATCACCGCCTGGGCGGTGTTCTCGGGTGTTTTCTGGCTGGCCGGCGGCTTTGTCGAGCACGAGGCGCGGCTGGCGCTGTGGATCGTCGCGCTCGTCATCGACTATATGTCGCCGGCGCTCGGCTTCGCCGTGCCCGGGCTTGGTCGTTCCACCGTCAGCGACTGGCAGGTCTCGGGCGAGCACATGGCGGAACGCTGCGCGCTCTTCGTCATCATCTGCCTGGGCGAGACGATCCTCGTCACCGGCCGCACGGTTGCCGGCATGGAGCTGCTCGACGGCTTCACCATCTTCATGCTGATGACGGCCTTCCTGTCGACCGCCACCATGTGGTGGATCTATTTCCGCTTCGGTCATGGCGAGGCGGCGCATCTCATCGAGCATTCGGCGACCCCCGGCCGCATTGCCCGCATGGCCTTCACCTATGCGCATATCCCGATCGTCGCCGGCATCATCCTGTCGGCGGTGGCGGAGGAATTCGCGCTTGCCCATCCGCACGGTCATGTGGATGCCAAGACGGCGAGCGCCATTCTCGGCGGGCCGATTGTCTTCCTGCTGGGCAATATCTGGTTCAAGGCGGCGATCCGCGGCCGCTCGCCGCTGTCGCATATCGTCGGCATCGCAGCGCTGCTCGCGTTGTCGGCGCTGGTGTCGTTCGTTGAACCCTACCAGCTCTTCATGGCCGCCGCCGCCGTGCTGTTCGGCGTGGCGCTCTGGGAGTTCGTGTCGCTGAAATCGACGCGGGCGGATGCCGTCGCCAAGGCCTAGGCATCCTCCTCGTCGTCCGCCGTCTCCAGCGTCTGGAGAATGCGGATGATGTCTTCCATCGCGTCTGCCACCTGAAGGCAGCGGTCTTCCGGCGTCTGCGACATGATGCGCTCGATGAGGCCGGTCTGGATGGCCATGGCCTGTTCCGTCAGCGCCCGGCCGTGCGGGGTCAGCGACAGGCGCAGTACGCGCTTGTCCTTGGCGTCGGGATTGCGCTCGATCAGGCCGCGCTTTTCTAGCTGGGGCAGGAGCATGCTCATGTTCGAGCGGCCGACGAGCAGCTTGCGCGCCAGCTCCTGCTGGGAAATGCCCTGGAAACGGTAGAGATTGACGAGAATGTCGAGATGCGGCGGCTTGATGCCGAGTTCGGCAATCGCCCGCGTCACCGCCTGCTGCATCAGCTGGCAGGCGCGCGCCACCCCGATCCAGCTGCGAAAGCGCGGATGGTCCCAGGGGAAGGCTTGATTTTTGTTCATCGTTGTACTTTATTGTTCAGCATTGAACATTTTTGATGGATTCCCACTATGGCATCCTTTGGCTTGAAGGTCATCCGCCTCGCGCTGTCAGGCGTCGCTGCGGTTTCTCCCCATGCGGCCGGCCGGGCCGCGTTCCGCCTCTTTGCGACCACGCCGGGCCGCCGCCCGCGCACGGCCAAGGAGAAGGAGCTTTTCGCGCGCTCCGAAGGCTGGATGCGCCAGGCGCAGCGCGTGACGCTGGATTTTGCCGGCGGCACCGCTGTTGCCCATCGTTTCGCGGCGCGTCCCTGTGAACACTTCGCCGGCCGCGTTCTGGTCGTGCACGGCTGGGGCTCGCGCGCGGCCTATCTCTCGGCCTTGACGGAGGGACTGGTGGCCGCGGGCCATGAAGTCGTGGCGCTCGACTTGCCGGGCCATGGCTCTTCGCGCGGGCGCACGCTGACGCTGCCGATGGCTGTGCGCGCCATCGATGCGGCCTGGCAGCGTTTTGGCGGCTTCGATTATTTCTGCGGCCATTCCTTCGGCGGCGCATCGCTGGCCTGCGCGGCAAGCGGCCTCGTGCCCTCGGTGCCCGCGCATCGGCCGCGCCGGCTCGTCACCATCGGCTCGCCGAGCGAGATGGCCTGGCTGTTCAAGGATCTCGGGCGTTACCTGAAGCTCGGCCCCAGAACGCAGGTGGCGCTCGAAGACCATGTCGAGCGCATTGCCGGTGCGCCGCTTTCGGCTTTCGATGCGGCCAGCGGGGCAGGGCGGCTCAGCACGCCGATGCTCGTTCTCCATGCCGAGGACGACAAGGAAGTGCCGGCCCATCATGCCCGGCGCTATGCGGCTTCAGGCCCCAATGTGACGCTCGAATGGGCCAACGGCTTCGGCCATCGCCGCATCGTCTCCGCCGAGCCCGTCATCGACCGGATCGTCGGCTTTTTCGCGGAGGACGGGCAGCGTATGGCCGCCTGAACGCTTTTCGTCACGCGCCTGTCATGCAAGGGTGCGATGCGCCGCAAAGGCGTTAAGCACAGGAGAGCAGCATGACGGTGGTCACATCGGTCGAACAGTTGAACGCACTTTACGGCACGCCGGGCGAAGCCTCGTTCATCAAGGTGACGGATTATCTGCTGCCGGAATACCGGACCATGATCGAAGCCTCGCCTTTCATGGCGCTGGCGACATCGGGGCCGGAGGGGCTGGATTGCTCCCCGCGCGGCGATGCCGGCGCGGTCATCCATATCGAGGACGAGCGCACGCTGATGCTGCCGGACTGGCGCGGCAACAACCGTATCGATTCGCTTTCCAACATCGTGCGTGACCCGCGCGTCGCGCTGATGTTCCTAATTCCCGGCTCCAACACCACGATGCGCCTTAACGGTCGCGCGGTGCTGCGCATCGACGAGGCGATCACGCAGCGTTTCGTCATGGATGGAAAACATCCGCGTTCGGTCGTCGTCATCACCATCGAGGAAGTCTATTCGCAATGCGCCCGCGCCGTGCTGCGCGCCGACCTCTGGAACCCGGAAAAATTCCGCGATCCGGCCTGCCTGCCGACCGTCGGCCAGATGCTGGCCTCCGCCAAGAAGGGGTTCGACGGCCAAGCCTATGATCGGGAATGGCCGGGCCGCGCGGCAAAGACCATGTGGTAGACGGGCGAATATCCGACCTTCCCGAACCGTCTTGTTCCTGGTTATGAATGGCTTTTGCCGAATTTGGAGTATGAGATGCGGACAGGACTTTTTGCGGCGGTTTTCGCCGGCATGCTGGTGGCCTCTATGGGCGCTGCCAAGGCAGACGAGCTGATCGAGAGCTACGGCGCCTATATCGGCCAGGACGATCTCTACAATTCCAACAATGAGCGCCTGACGCAGCCCTGGCAGGTCATCCGTCAGGATCGCGCCAACGTGCATCGCTTCGGCGTCAGCCAGCCCGGCGACGATACCGACAGCTTCTTCGCCTCGGCCCGCAACCGCGAACTTGCCGAACGCATGATCAGCCATGGTCGCATCGAGCGCAGCGCCGCCCGCCGCCTGCTGCAGGGTGACGTGCGCATCGAGGTCGAGATCTGGCGCGGCGCGGATGGCGACTATATCAACATCAATGTCGACTAAGCCTCTTCTCGCCGGCATTGCCGCAGTCTTCCTCGCGATGCCTGCGGCGCGCGCAGCGGAGCCCGATCTCGCGGCCCGTCTCAAGCTCTTGGTTGAGGCCTATCCGGAAAGCCTTTCCGGCGTCGATGGCAACAGGCTGCTGTTCAAGGATGGCGGCCCGGCGCTCGAGATCGACGATGGCAAGGCGAAAGACCACCAGGCGGCGCTTGCTTCCGGCGATGTCGAGGACAGCCTGCGGCAGATCTATCCGCTCGGCGCCTGCGAGAAGAAGCCGGAGGTGAATTTCGATCCCGGCCGCATTCGCAGCGATGCCCTGATGATGCGGCTCTATGGTGCTTCGGCAAAGGAAGTCGGGGCCGATCTCGTTCCCGTCAAATGGTTCGGCGAGACGTTGCGCGTGACGAAGCGGCAGGGCGCTGCGGCAGCACTTGAGAAGGTGCGGGATGCGCTTGCTGAAAAGCCCGAGCTGAAGCGCTATCTCAGTCCCTCGGCCGGTGTGTTCAACTGGCGCAAGGTTTCCGGCGCGAAGAACATGTCGGTGCACAGTTTTGGCGCGGCGGTCGATCTCAACACGAAGTTTGCGGATTACTGGATCTGGTCGGGCGGAAAGCCGGGCAAGGTGCCCAAATACGCCAACCAATATCCGCTCGAGATCGTCGAGATTTTCGAGCGCTACGGCTTCATCTGGGGCGGGCGCTGGTATCACTACGACACCATGCATTTCGAATACCGTCCGGAACTCGTCGCCATCGCAAAAGCGGCAGACGCTTCCGCCTGCCGCTGATGTCTTGCGCCCGATTGCTCAGTTGCGGACGATGACCGTCACGCCGGATGTGACCTGGGCATAGAGGTGTTCGACGTCTTCGTTCGCCATGCGGATGCAGCCGGACGACTGTGCCTTGCCGAGCGAGGACGGCTGATTGGTGCCGTGAATGCGGTAGATGGTCGAGCCGAGATAGATGGCGCGCGAGCCGAGCGGGTTGTCGAGGCCGCCCTTCATCGAGACCGGCAGGATCTTGCCCTTCTTGGCTTCGCGGGCGCGCATGTCTTCCGGCGGCGTCCAGGTCGGCCATTCGGTCTTGCGCGTCACTTTTTCCGTGCCGGTCCAGATGAAACCTTCGCGGCCGACGCTGACGGCGTATTTCATGGCCAGGCCGGAGCCGAGCACGTGGTAGAGGCGGCGCTCGGAATTGTCGACGATGATCGTGCCGGGGGCGACGTCTTCGGTGAAAGCGACGAGTTCGCGGGCGATCGGCGCGCGGGAAACGGCAGCGATCTTCTTTTCCGACTTCATCGGCTTGCCGCCCGAGAGGACTTGCAGCCAGCCCGTCTTCTGCGAAGACGAGGAGAGCGAGGCGACCTCGATCGGGTCGATAGCATTGTCGGCGGCAAAAGCGGCGCCGGCGGTGGAAAGAAGGCCTGCGATAAGAGCGATTGCGAACTTGTTCATTGTCCTGGTCCCTGTCTGGAATGCCGGTGCGGTTGATGCCCGGCGTCGTGTTCTCATGGGGACGTTCTAGGACGTTGACTGATCTTACGATGTTCCGGCGGGAACAGGCCCTCAGAAGGGCTGAATCCAGACCAGGCTGCTCAGCATCAGGGCGGCGATCATGGTGATTTCGAGAAATCCGGTTTGCATGGCAAAATCCTCCTGTGCCGCAAAAACGCGCCGATGTGGCCGCGGTTCCGCCGGATTTCAAAAATCGCCTGAAACGCAAAACGGCGCCCGAAGGCGCCGTTTCGAAAGGGATACTTGGAGGCTTATTTGCGGTAGATTAGCCAGCTCTTGGCAAAATCCTTCTTCATGCCGTCCTCATAGGCCATCGTGCGGTTGCGGCCGCCGTTCTTGGCGCAATAAAGGGCGATATCGGCCTTCGAATAGAGTTCGCCGGGGCCTTCTGCCCAGGACGCCATGCAGAAGCCGAGCGAGATGGTGATCGGGCCGTAATTGACGCCGGTCTTGGAATTCTTGAAGGGCGTGTGCTCGAGGGCGGTGCGGATGCGCTCAGCGATCGCCATCGCCTCTTCCTCGGTATTGCCTTCGACGATCATCGCGAATTCCTCGCCGCCGGTGCGGGCGACCAGGATGTCCTTGCGCACATTGGCGCGGATGAGGCTGCCGATGGAGGCGAGGATCTTGTCGCCGACGGGATGGCCGTAGGTGTCGTTGATCTTCTTGAAGTGATCGATATCGGCGATGATCAGGGCGGTGAGATTGCGCGACAACGATGAATTGTAGATGGAGGAGAGCTTGTCGTCGAAGGCGCGGCGGTTGGACAGCTGCGTCAGCGAATCCGTGTTGGCGATGCGCTTGTACTCGTCGAGTTCCTTGCGCACATTGTCCATCTCGGCGGACTTCTGCACGACATTCTCTACCATCACCTTGCCCTGGTTGATGGTGTCGCCGGTCGCTTCCGTGAGGACGCCGATGACGCTCTTGATGATATCGACGCTGGCCGAACTCTTGTTGTTGATGCGCACGAAGGTTTCGTCGAGCAGTTTGTTGTAGCTTTCGAGCGAGGTCTGCTCCTGCTTCAGGAGGCGCAGCAGGCCCTCCAGTTCGCCGACGATCTTGCTGTGCGCGCCGTCGATCGCGGGCACGCCGTGATGATGGCCGAAATACTGCATGCCGATTTCATCGAGTTCTTCCTGCGAGGCCTTGCTGCCGAGTGCCGCGAGTTCGCGCGTCAGCTTGGGGTTCGAGCCGATATAGGCCTCGTAGAAAAGCTCGTAATTCCGAGGGATGGGCGACACGCCCATTATGCGCATCGCGTAGGTTACCTGGGCCGCGATATCGGGCACCTGGACCTTCTGCGCAACTGCCGTGTTCATGTCGGCTGCTCCTGGCTCATTCGTTGACTCCCATCCCGTAAAATACCGGGTGAATACTTTGCGAAGGATTAACGATTGTGTTTTCCACCCCTGAAGCAGCAAAGAAAAAAGGCCGTAAATCCGGGGATTTACGGCCTTTTCGGGGTCAATATGAGAAATTCCTTCCTCAACCCGGCATAATCATCTTCTCCGGGCGTACAACTTCGTCAAATTCCTCATTGGTGACGTAACCGCCGCCGACGGCTTCCTCACGCAGCGTCGTGCCGTTCTTGTGCGCGGTCTTGGCGATCTTGGCGGCGTTATCATAGCCGATCTTCGGGGCGAGCGCGGTGACGAGCATCAGCGAGCGGTCGAGCGCCGCCTTGATATTGTCTTCGCGGGCCTCGATGCCGACGACGCAATTGTCGGTGAACGAAATCGCAGCATCCGAGAGAAGCTGGACGGACTGCAGGAAGTTATAGGCCATCAGCGGGTTGAAGACATTGAGCTCGAAATGGCCCTGGCTGCCGGCGAAGGTCAGCGAGGCATGGTTGCCGAATACCTGGGCGCAGACCTGGGTGAGGGCTTCGCACTGGGTCGGGTTGACCTTGCCGGGCATGATCGACGAGCCGGGCTCGTTTTCCGGCAGCGCCAGCTCGCCGAGACCGGAGCGCGGGCCGGAGCCGAGGAAGCGGATGTCGTTGGCGATCTTGAAGAGCGCGGCGGCGGCCGAATTGATCGCGCCATGCGAGAAGACCATGGAATCGTGGGCGGCCAGCGCCTCGAACTTGTTCGGCGCGGTCTTGAAGGCGATGCCGGTGATCGAGGCGATGTGCTCGGCGACCTTTTCGGCAAAGCCGATCGGGGCGTTGAGACCCGTGCCGACGGCCGTACCGCCCTGCGCGAGTTCGCAAAGGCCCGGAAGCGTCATCTCGATGCGCTTGATCGAGGAAGCGACCTGCGCGGCATAACCGGAGAATTCCTGGCCGAGCGTCAGCGGGGTTGCGTCCTGCGTGTGCGTGCGGCCGATCTTGATGATGTGGTCGAAGGCTTTGACCTTGGCTTCGAGGGCGGCGTGCAGGTGCTTGAGCGCCGGCAGCAGGTCATGAACGATGCGCTCGGCGCAGGCGATGTGCATGGCCGTCGGATAGGTGTCGTTCGACGACTGGCTCAT
>NZ_CAMLFY010000137.1 GCF_946479415.1 uncultured Shinella sp.
CATTTGCCGCAAGCTCAGGCTCGCGCCCGGCGACAAGCTGTTCGACCCCGGCTGCGGCTGGGGTGGTCTCCTGTGTTACGCCGCCCAGCATTATGGTGTCGAAGCCTACGGCACGACGCTGTCGGAAGAGCAGTTCGCCCATGTGAAGACCAAGGTCGCCAATATGGGCCTTGGCGACCGCGTGAAGGTGGAACTGCGCGACTGCCGCAGCCTTGCCGACGACCAGGTCTTCGACAAGATCGCCCAGGTCGAGATGATCGAGCATGTCGGCATCGCCAACCACCAGGATTTCTACAAGTATCTGCGCAAGCACATGCGCCCGCGCGGCGTCTATTTCGGCCAGGCCAGCTTCCGCCGCAACACGGCACGTCCGGAGGATTTTCCGCGGCTGACGCCCTATATGCAGTTCATCATCAAGTACATCTTCCCCGGCGGCGAGCTCGACCATATCGGCATGACCACCGGTGCGCTGGAACAGGCCGGCTTCGAGGTGCATGAAGTGGAAGCCGTGCGCGAGCATTTCGGCTACACGACCGAGCACTGGGTGCGCCGTCTCTACGATCGCAAGGAAGAAGGTGCCGCGCTGGTCGGCATGCCGCAGACCCGCATCTGGCTGCTCTATCTCTCGCTCTGCGCCCTCTCCTTCCACCGTGGGGCGCTCAACGCGTTCCAGGTCGTCGCCACCAGCCGCCATTCCGGCGCCTCCGGCGTCGGCTTCGACCGCACGACGGAGTATGGCGGAGCCCGCCGGATCGACGCCGACGCACCGGCAAGCGTTCTCAAGACCGCCTGATCAAGTTGACCGTTTGCCCGACGCCGAAGCGATATCGCTTCGGCTCGACAGGCTTTACGCGAAGGGCAGCGCGGCGATCAGCCCGATAAACAGGATCAGACCGACGACCCCGTTGAACTTGAACAGCGCCAGGCACTGTTCGGGGTCGTCGATTTCCAGTGAGCCGATCTGGCGGGCGAGAAGCAGCGCCACGACGGCAAGACCAAGCCACGCCACCAGACCGACGCCGGCCAGCCAGAAGGCAACCGCGATCAGCGCGACCGTCAGGCCGTAGAGCCCCATCAGCCATTGCGCGGTCTTCTCGCCGAACAGGCGCGCGGTCGAGCGCACGCCGATCAGCGCATCGTCTTCCTTGTCCTGATGGGCATAGATCGTGTCATAGCCGATCGTCCAGGCAATCGCGGCGATGTAGAGCGCGACGGGCGCTGCCGCCAGTGAGCCGAACTCCGTTGCCCAGCCCATCAGCGCGCCCCAGGAAAAGGCCATGCCGAGGAAGAATTGCGGCCAGTCGGTAAAGCGCTTGGCGAAGGGATAGATCGCGACGATGGCGAGCGAGGCAACGCCGAGCACCATCGAGAACGTGTTGAATTGCAGGAGCACGACCAGACCGGCAAGGGCCTGCAGAACCATGAAGATCTTCGCCTGTCTGCGCGTAACGCGGCCCGACGGCAGCGGGCGCGAGCGGGTGCGCGCCACGGCCTGGTCGATCTCGTGGTCGACGAGGTCGTTATAGGTGCAGCCGGCGCCGCGCATCGCGACCGCGCCGATGAAGAACAGCAGGAGATGCCAGACGAGGCGCCCGCCGCTGAACGTGCCGGCAGACGCCGCCACATTGGCCGCCAGCGCCGCCGACCAGAGGCACGGCAGCAACAGGAGCTGCCAGCCGATCGGCCGGTCCCAGCGGGCAAGCTGGGCATAGGGCCACAGACCACGCGGCAACGCGCGGTAGACCCAGTTCTGCGAGGGGGCATCGGCTACGCGGCCTGAATCTGGGCGACCGGTATCGGGGCGGCTTGAATCGGGTGTCTGGCTCATCATGCAGCCTAGATCGCAAGCGGCTTGACCGGGGTCAAGCCGCCACGAGGCCGCATGGTCTTACCGCAGCGTGAAATCGAAGCGATGGGTGGCAGAAAGGCCGATCAGGAACTGGTCGCGGTCGCCGCGCTGCTTGACGAGGCTGGACTCCGCGGCCGGGCCGACGAGGCGCTTGTATTCGGCGAATGCGCTGGTCTCGATCTTGTCGTTGACCTGCCAGGTGATCGCCGCGCCCGCACCGACGGATTCGACGCCGCCGTTCGGATTGTAGGCGGCAAGGCCGGATTCGGCGGTCTGGCTTGGCTTCACGCCGTAATAGGCGTTCATATAATCCTTCGAGGCGAGCGTCATGCGCGGGCCGGCGGAGATGCGCACATCCGGGCGGACATCGACGAAAGCATCGGCCGAGAGATCGGCGACGACGCCGTGATGGCTGCGAATGCCGTGGCGCACTTCGCCGCGCACGCGCAACCAGTCGGTCGGATAGGCCTCGGCGAAGGCACCGAGTTCACCGCCCAGCTTGACCGGCGTCAGGCCCTTGAGATCCTCGGAATCGTCCTCGTCGCGCGGCATGATGAGCTTGCCGGTGGCGCCGGCACGGAAGCCGCCATTGTCGATCAACGCGAAGGACGGATTGTCGTTGCGCGAGGAGAAGCGCACCGTGCTGCCGGCCTTGCCGAGCGAGATCATCGGCGAGACCTGGAACAGATAGGACTTGGCGCCCTGATAGCGCGGCGCGGCAAAGCCGGCGGCGCCGACCTTCAGATACCAGTCGCCGGACCAGAAATATTCGCCGTCGCCGGCCAGGGCGGAAACGGGCGCAAGAATGAGGGCGGCCGCAGTCATTGCGGTCGGGATACGGATACGCAAAACTAAAATCCTCGCTTTGCCGGCAGACCCGCCGCGGGCCGCCGAAACCTTCGATTTCCCTAGGAATAGCCGCGTTTCATTACCGTTTCGCTAACCATCCCCAAGGTGAGGCGCACCGGAACGATTCGTTCGAGCGGACGTTTTGCTGACGACAGAAGGAGACATCCCATGACCGTCAGCACGATGGAACTGAAACTCAACGCGATCCGCACCGATACCGGCCTTTCGCGCCAGGAAAAGATCGCCAGGCTGGAGAAACTGCGCACCGAAGCCCGCGCCCTCCAGCGCGCCGCCACCGAAAGCGCCATGGTGGAGGACGACGGCTGGTACGAGGACGTGCACCTGATCGACACCGAACTGGAAAACCTCGGCCGCAGCGTTGACGAAAAGGGCGCGGCGACATTGTAGGGAAAGTGCGGCAAAGACCCCTCACCTGCCTGCCGGCATCCTCTCCCCACAAGGGGGAGAGGAGTCCACTTGGCACGACCTTCCCTCCTTCATTCCACGTCGAAGAAGAGGGAAAACGGTACGGCACCCGTCCTCTCCCCACTGTGGGGAGAGGATGCCGGCAGGCATGTGAGGGGTTTTATGGCCCAGCCCTTGACCTTTCGACCCCGCCCCCTTAACCCGCCCTCACAACCAAGGACGGATCGAGGGTACGGGCATGAAGGTTCTGTTGATCGGATCGGGCGGACGCGAGCATGCACTCGCCTGGAAGCTGGCGCAGTCCCCGCTGCTCGATACGCTCTATGCGGCCCCCGGCAATCCCGGCATCGCGGAATGCGCCACACTCGTTTCGCTTGACATCGATGATCACGCCGCCGTCGTTTCCTTCTGCAAGGAGAACGGCGTCGGCTTCGTCGTCGTCGGACCGGAAGCGCCGCTCGTCGCCGGCATCGCCGATGTGCTGCGTGCAGCCGACATCGCCGTCTTCGGCCCTTCCACCGCCGCCGCCCAGCTTGAGGGCTCCAAGGGCTTCACCAAGGATCTCTGCGCGAAATACGACATCCCCACCGGCGCCTACCAGCGCTTCACGGATACCGCTTCCGCCAAGGCCTATATCCAGGCCGAGGGGGCGCCGATCGTTATCAAGGCGGACGGGCTTGCCGCCGGCAAGGGCGTGACCGTGGCGATGACGCTCGACGAGGCGCTGGCCGCCGTCGACGATTGCTTCGACGGCGCTTTCGGCGCGGCCGGTGCGGAAGTCGTGGTCGAAGCCTTCCTCGATGGCGAGGAGGCGAGCTTCTTCTGCCTCTGCGATGGCGTGAACGCGCTGCCGCTCGCCTCCGCCCAGGACCACAAGCGCGTCGGCGACGGCGATACCGGCCCGAACACCGGCGGCATGGGCGCTTACTCCCCCGCCCCCGTCATGACGGCCGAGATGGTCGAGCGCACGATGAAGGAGGTCATCGAGCCGACGATCCGCGGCATGGCGGCCGATGGCCATCCCTTCCAGGGCGTGCTCTTCGCCGGCCTGATGATCACCGCCAAGGGTCCGGAACTCATCGAATACAATGTGCGGTTCGGCGATCCGGAATGCCAGGTGCTGATGATGCGCCTGGAAAGCGACCTCCTGCCGATCCTGCATGCCGCCGCCATCGGCCGCCTCGACAAGGTTTCCGCCGAATGGCGCGACGCCCCGGCGCTGACGATCGTCATGGCCTCCAAGGGCTATCCGGCCGCCTACGAGAAGAACACGCCGATCCGGTCCATTCCCGCCGATGATGCCGCCACCAAGGTGTTTCATGCCGGCACAGCCCTGAAGGACGGCCAGCTGGTCGCGACCGGCGGGCGTGTGCTCAATGTCACGGCCGTGGCGCCGACGGTGGCCGAAGCACAGGCTGCGGCCTATCAGGCGCTCGACAGGGTCGAATGGGACAACGGCTTCTGCCGGCGCGACATCGGCTGGCGTGCCGTCGCCCGCGAACAGGCCTGATGCGGCAGGGCGAAAAACGCCCGATAGTTCAAAGTTTACCATTTCCCCTGACGGGACCGTAACCGGCGGGCGCTATTCTCCTCTCAACCATGAGGGAGATCCTTTGATGCGCACCCTGCTGACCTTCGCCGTTCTGCTTGCCGCCGCCCCCGCTTTTGCCGGTTCTTTCGAACCCGTGACCGGCGTGACCGCGGCCGGAAGCATCGAGACCGTGAACTGCGCCGATTGCCCGGCGCTGAAGCCGGCACGAAAGGCCAGCACCTACCACGTCGATGCCATCGACCCCGGCACGCAGAAGGTCGAGATCCGCGAAGCCAATGGCGAGCGCAAGATCTACCGTACCGAAGCCTGGATGGGCGGTTCGCCGGTGCTCTTCGTCAGCAAGGCGCCGGCCGAAACGGTGCAGGCGGCGGATGCCACGGCACCGGCCGATGACACGACCGTCGCAATCGATGCTACCGCCAAGACGAGTGCTGTGGGTGGCGATGCGGCGCGCGATGCGAAGACGGCCGCGATGGCCTCTTCACGCGAGTTTGATCCGTCAGGGTTTGAATTGCGGGTCAACTGACCCCATATTAATCGGACCCTGCCTCTCGGTCCCTCCAGACTGACAGGATTCCGCGCAAGCGGACGGTGCGCCCCTGACCTCAAGCAGGGGCGTATTCGTGTCAGCCGATAGCCTCGACGAGTTGGTCGACCTCACGATCGGAATAGACGGCGATGCCGTTGCGCCGCAGAAACGCCGCCGTCACCCCCTGCCCCGCATGCTTGCGGCCGGAAAACGAACCATCATAGACGAAGCCGGAGCCGCAGGACGGGCTGCCATCGATGAGCAGCGCATGGCGGCAACCGTTCTCACGCGCCACATCGAGCGCGATGCGCGCGCCGTCGATATAGGCAGCCGAGACATCCCCACCGGAGATTTCCAGTACCCGCGCGCGCCCATCGAGCACGTCGTCGCCATCGAGACCGTTTTCGATTTCCGCCGGCGGGCGCGGTACCTGGAAACCGCCGGCCAGCTCCGGGCAGAGCGTCACCAGCCGCCCCTCCGCCTTCCAGCGTTCGACGGCATCGTGGATCAGCGGCTTGGCCGAGCCGTTGTAGCGGACCGGCAGACCGGCAAGGCAGGCGCTGATGAGGATTTTCCCGGCCATCAGCGCCCGTCCCTTACCCCGTGATCTTGGAGAAGTCGGCAACCGTGCCGGTCGCCGAACGGATGGCGGCCAGGAGCGCCAGACGATTGGCGCGGATCGCCGGGTCCTCGTCGTTGACGAGCACGTCGGTGAAGAACTGGTCGACCGGGCCGCGCAGCGTCGAGAGCGCCTCCATGGCCGAGCGGAAGTCTTCCTTGGCAACGGCGGCAGCCGCATCCTTCGAGGCGCTTTCCACGGCGGCGTAGAGCGCCTTTTCCGCATCGAGCAGCAGGAGGGCGGGCGACACCGCGCCGTCGACGACGGTGCCCTTCTTCTCCTCGGCGGCAAGAAGCTGCGTGGCGCGCTTGGTGCCGGCGAGCAGGTTCTGGCCCTCTTCCGAGGTGATGAAGGCCGTCAGCGCCTCGACGCGACGGGCGACCATCAGCAGGTCGTCAGCCTCGGGCGTCAGGACGGCGTCGATGAGATCGTGGCGCGCGCCCATGTCGCGGAGATAAACTTTGAGACGATCGTGGAAGAAGGCGATCAGATCCGGGTCCTTCGCCACCGAAGCGAGCGGAAGACGGACATTTTTTTCAAGCAGCATGCGGATGACGCCAAGCGCGGCTCGGCGCAGTGCATAGGGATCCTTCGAGCCGGTCGGCTTTTCATCGATGGCCCAGAAACCGACCAGCGTATCCAGCTTGTCGGCGAGCGCCACGGTGAGGCCGACCTTTTCGGCGGGCAGACGGTCGGAGGGGCCGTTCGGCTTCCAGTGATCCTCGATCGCGGCCGCGACGGCGGCGTCCTCGCCCTGCAGCGCCGCATATTTGCGGCCCATGATACCCTGCAATTCCGGGAATTCGCCGACGGCTTCGGTGCGCAGGTCCGCCTTGGCGAGCACCACGGCACGGTCGACAAGCGCGAGGTCCGCACCGACGACGGGCGCGAGTTCGGCGGCGAGCTTGCGGATGCGTTCGACGCGGGCACCCTGCGTGCCGAGCTTGGCGTGGAACGTCACGTTCAGCGCGTCGAGCTTGGCCATGCGCTGGTCGAGCGGCTTGGCGAGATCGAGGTTGAATTTCGCGGCCGAGGCTTCGAGCGTTTCGAGATCGGGCAGATTGCCCTGGTCGCGCAGCCAGAAATGCTTGGCATCAGACAGGCGGGCGCGCACGACCTTGCCGTTGCCGTGCACGATCTCCTTGCCGCCGTCCTTCGCCTCGATATTGGAAACGAGGATGAAGTGGTTGGACAGCGTTTCGGCGCCCGGCTTGCGGGTGACGAAACATTTCTGGTTCGTCTTGATGGTGAGGCGGATGATTTCCGAGGGGATCGCCAGGAACTCTTCCTCGAAGGTGCCCATCAGCACCTGCGGCCACTCGACGAGGCCGGAGACTTCCTCCAGCAGGCCCTCGTCCTCGACGAGCTCAAGGCCATTGGCGAAGGCGATGTTGGCAGCGTCCGTCGCGATGATCTGCTTGCGACGCTCGGCATCGAGCACGACCTTGGCCTTTTCGAGGTTCGAGACATAGTCCTCGAAGCGGCGCACGGTGATGGCCTCGGGCGCATGGAAGCGGTGGCCATAGGTGACATTGCCGGCGACGATGCCGCCGACCTCGAAGGGCACGACGCGCGTCTCTTCGGTTTCCGAGCCGAAGGTGCAGACGATCGATTGCAGCGGGCGCACCCATTGCAGCGAGCCGGGCTTGGCCGAGCCGGCGCCGGAGCGCATCGGCTTCGGCCAGGGGAAATTCCTGATGATGCCGGGCATCACGCCGGCAATGATCTCATCCGCCGGACGGCCGGGCTTGACGACATGGGCAACGTAGAAATCACCCTTCTTCGGATCCGAGTGGACATGCGCCTCGGAAATCGAAGTGAGGCCCGCCTTGCGCAGAAAGCCCTGGATCGCCTGCTCGGGTGCGGAGGTCGCCGGTCCCTTGATATCCTCGCGCACATCGCTCGAACGGGCATTGAGGCCGCGGATGTCGAGCGTGAGGCGGCGCGGCGTCCAATATTCGCGCGCGCCCTCATAGGTCAGGCCCGCCTCGACCAGTGCATCGGTCAGGAGCTTCTTCAGGTCGCCTGCCGCCTTGCGCTGCATGCGGGCGGGAATTTCCTCGGAGCGGAGTTCAAGCAGAAGATCGGGCATCGGGGGTCACTGACTGGTGGTTTTTCGACTGGCCGGGGACTTAGCAAGCCCCGGCGCAAATGTCATCCGCCCAATGCCGAAAAGTCTACCAGCCGCCCCCGCCGCCACCGCCGCCGCCACCACCGGAGGAGCCGCCACCCGAGGAGAAGCCGGAGGACGAGCTTTTCGGCGGGTCGGGCAGCGAGGATGTCATGGTGCTCGCCATGGAGCCGGCAAAGCCGCCCATGCGATCGGAGAAGCTGCCGGAGGAGAAACTGTCGCCGTGATACCAAGCGGGGTGGTAGCTCGCCGCCGCACCGGCCGCAGCCGCTGCCAAAAGCCAGCGGTCGAAGGTCTCAGCCCAGGGCTTTTCCACGCCGAGCGCGACGGCATAGGGCAGCAAGGTCTCGAAATGGCGCGGCGACATATCAGGCACGCCGGCCATGTTCATTCGGTCCTTTTCGGCCAGCGTCAGATATTGCCGCAGGCCCTCGATACCATCCATCATCTTCCGTCCGAGCGGCGTGGGCGCCCCCATCAGGAAGAAGAAGACGAGATTTGTGACGACGATGCCGCCGATGGCGGCAAAGAGCGGCAGATGGCCGTTCGCCGCGCTGGTGGCAAAGAGCGCGATCGCGATGCCACCGAACACCGTGAGGAAGATGGTGCCGACAAAGGCGATGATGACGACGGCGACGATGCGGGCACCGAGCGACGATGACCGCTTGAAATTCTGCCCGAGCGCCACGGCGAAGATCGAAATGAAGACCGAGGCGAAAATCGGCACCACGACCAGCACGATGCCTTCCTCCGGCAGCGAGCCGAAGAGGAGGAGACCGGCAAGGCAGGCAAGCGACAGCAGAATGCCGCCGATCGCCTGCGGCCAGTTGGCGAGGTAATATTTGCGCCGGTGCTCCTTTTCCATCGCATCGCGGAAATCGTTGCCGAGCGTCTGCACGCGCTTGCCGTTCGATTTGTCGATGACGAGGCTGGAGCCCGCAGCCCCGAGCGCGCCGAGCAGGCCTTTTTCACCGGTCGGCAGATCGCCCGCGACGGGCTTGTCGGTCCTCGTCACGACGATGGATTTTTTCAGATCCTCGAGGTTCACCAAGCCCTTGACGGCCAGATTGAGGAAGGACGCGGACACCGCCGTCCAGCCCTGCCCGCCAAAACCCTTCTCGTCGATATAGTTGGCGAGGGCGGGCGAGATGCCTTCCGGCGCATCCCAGCGCGGCACGACGACGCCGGCAGGCGGATCGCGGCCGACGGAGGCCCAGGCCCAGAGATAATAGCCGACGACGAGGATGAGGCCGCCGAAGGCGAGGAAGAGGTTTCTGTTGTCCTTGAGGAACAACGCGCGTTCCTCCGCCGCCGTCGGCCTAGTGATGCTGCCGGCCGGCATCTTCACGCCGATCGTCAGCCCTTCCATGGCGCCGAGTTCGCGGGTGGTTTCGAAAAAGGCCTGGTTGCCGCGGTTTTCGGCGCGCGCATTCTTGTCCGTCGCACCGAGCGGACCGGTGAAATAGGTGAGCTCCTCAGGCTTCACGCCTTCCGGCAGGGTGACGGTCGCGGTCGCGCGGTGGATCGGGAAGGCCCACTCCGTGCCGGTGACGTTCCAGAACAGCTCGTCATGGCTATCGAAGAAGCGGATCTGCCGCGTCGTCTCATAGGTCAGGCGATATTGGTGGAAACCGGGATCGAGCAGCACGTCGGCCGAACCGAAATAGATGCGCACGCCGCGGCGGATGGTTTCCGTATGATAGGGCTCGGGCCTGCCGTCGCGCTCGACGCTCAGGATCTTGAAGCCGACCTCCAGCTCCCGTCCGTTCGCATCGACGAAGGTCAGCGGGAAATCGCGATAGATGCCGCGGCGGATCTGGTTGCCCTCGGCATAGACGCGGATCGTCTCCGCCACCGTCAGCGTACCGCTCTTCGCCACCGTGATATCGGAATTGTAGCGGTCGAAATATTCTTCCGCCCGCGCCGCGCCACCGACGAGGACGAAAAAGCACAGAGCCAGGAAAGCAGCAATCCGCGTCATAAAACGCTCCGGGATCAGAATTTCACGGTCGGCACGGCGCGGTCGGCCGGGTTGTCGATCTCGAAATAGGGCGCCTTGGCGAATTTGAAGACATTTGCCACGAGGTTCGACGGGAAGCTCTCGACCTTGACGTTGAGATCGCGCGCCGCACCGTTGTAGTAGCGCCGCGACATCTGGATCTCGCCTTCGGTGGTCTCCAGCGTCTGCTGCAATTCGGCGAAATTCTCGTTGGCCTTGAGGTCCGGATAGGCTTCGGCGAGCGCGAAGATGCGGCCGAGCGCCTGGCTCAGCATGCCCTCTGCGGCCGCACGGCCGGCAACATCGCCCGCCGGCACGGCCTGGGCGCGGTTGCGCAGCTCCACGACCTTTTCCAGCGTCTCCTTTTCGTGCGCGGCATAGCCCTTCACGGTTTCCAGGAGGTTGGGGATGAGATCGGCACGACGCTTCAGCTGCACGTCGATGCCCGACCAGGCCTCTTCCTTGACCTGGCGCGCACGCACGAGGCCGTTGTAGATGATGATGGCGTAGATGACGACAACAGCCGCAATTGCCAGACCGATCATGGGGTTCTCCGCTCCTCTGTTCTCTCGCTGAAACTTAGCACTCGCCGCGCCGCTGGAAAGCCCTTTCGGGGCCGGCGCCGGCAGTCCTTGCATCGATAGCATCACCACATTCGGGACCTGTCACCGCGGGAACCGCGCGCGGACGCGCTTTGGCCGATAGTCGCTTCATCGCCAACACGAACCTTGAAGCCACCGCCATGAAAGCCCTCATCTTCACCCTCAACGTCCTCGGTTTCACCGCCCTGTTTCTCGCCTACACGATGGGCGCCTCGGTCGACCGTCCGACGGGTGTACGCCGGGCTCTCCAGACCTATGCCGGCCAGCTCCCCACCGGCGCCTTCCCCACCCTGAAGCCCGTCTGGGAACTCGGCGTGAAGGTCTCCTCGCAGGCTTGAGGGTTTTCCTCCCAAAGCAAAAAAGCCATCCGGCAGGCCCGGATGGCTTTTTTGCTAGGTAGCGCATTCGAGTGCCGCCCGGACGGCGTATCCCCTCTATCGTCATCCTCGGGCTTGACCCGAGGATCCATCCACACCCGCTGAGTTTGCCGCGT
>NZ_CAMLFY010000138.1 GCF_946479415.1 uncultured Shinella sp.
CGCCGCTCTCGTTCGATGGCCGGGTTATAGGCCCACACTCTCAGGGCGTCAACAGCGATGTGACACTTTTTTGAAAAAATCTTCGAGAAAATGCGTTTGCCTTTCATTTGCCGCGCTGCACCCCCTGATTTCCGGGCATTCCGCATTACAAACATCGCGAAACGCCCTGATTGCCCTCAGAATTTCACAATCGGCGCTTCTTAAGAGAGCCTTAAGAAGCAGCGGATTTGACTCGCGGGCCCACCTGCGTGCATCTTCCCGCGCTGAAACGATAAGACAGGGCGAATGCAATCGGCATGACCACCGACCGGAACATGATCCGATCCCTCGGCAATGAACCGCCGATCCTCGCCGACGGGCGCAAGGCGCCCGACCGTCGCGAGATTTCGCTGCGCTGGCTCTCCGGCACCTTCCTGACCGGCATCACCTCCTCCATCCTTATGGGCGTCGCACTCTTTGCCGCGCTCGACGGCCGCCAGCAGCTCGCCATTCCGGCAGAAGCCTATGCGGCACTCGGCACGACCAACCAGACGAACAAGACCGGCGAGACCGCCAAGCGCGGCGAGCGCGTCCTGGAGCCCGCCATCGTCGCCAAGCCCGCCGACAAGAAGATCATGGAAATCTCCACCATGATCCATGACGGCCAGAAGGAAGTGGTGCGACGCCAGCCCTTCGCCCATGTGAAGATGGCACTGGCCGCCAATCATGCGACGAATGAAGACTATCCGCGCTTCGATCCGCTGGCGATCTTCTCCACCAATGGCAAGGATGCAGCCCCCGCCTCGCGCATGGGCACGATCTATGGCTCGGATGTCGAATCCGAGGTGGCGCTGCAGACCGACGCCTTCCCCACCGGCGGCTCGGCACTCGACTATGCCGACCAGATGTCGATCGAGGAGGTCGAGGAGAATGTGCGCACCAACGGGTCCGTCCTGACGGATGGCAGCACGCAGGTGGCCTCGCTCTATTATGTCGACCCGCAACGCTTCGCCTCTGAAGGGTCCGACCTCGACTTGCTGCAAGGCCTGACCGCCCGCGTGGTCGAAGAGAATATGAGCGTTTCGAACTTCGATACGGCAACGCCCGACGATACCGAATATGCCGATGACGTCATTCCGGTGCGCCGTGCGGCCGATATAGCCGAAGTCATGACTGCGGCCGGCTACACCAAGGCGCAGGCGGAAGATCTCTCGGCCTATCTCGAAGGCCAGCTTGGCAGCAAGCAGCTCGCCGAGGGCGACGTGCTGCGCATCTGCGTTTCCCAGCAGGGCAAGGAAGCAAGCATCGTGCGCGCCAGCGTCTACTCGCACGGCCGCCACGTCGTGACGGCGGCGCTCGATGATTCCGGCCGTTTCGTCACCGGCGCCGAACCGCCTGTGCTGGACGCCGTCGCCACCGCATTCGACACCGACGATCGACCGGCCATCATTGCCGGCCGCGACCTGCCGCGCGTCTATGACGGCATCTATCGCGCCGCGCTGTCCTACGGCATGGGACAGGACATGACGGCGGAAATCATTCGCGTTCTCGCCAGCAATGTCGATTTCCAGGCGCAGCTTCGCCCGACGGATTCGCTGGAAGCCTTCTTCTCGGTTACCGATGAAAAAGGCACGGCGACGGAGGATTCGGAAATCCTCTTCCTCGATGCCAAATTCGGCGATACGGAAACCCGCGTCTACCGCTTCCAGAATCCGGAAGACGACAGCGTCGATTATTACGACGAGGACGGCAAGAGCATCCGGCAGTTCCTGCTGCGCAACCCCGTCCCGAACGGTGTCTTCCGTTCGGGCTTCGGCATGCGCCGCCATCCGATCCTCGGCTTCTCACGCATGCATACCGGTGTCGACTGGGCAGCCCCGCGCGGCACGCCGATCATCGCGGCCGGCAACGGCGTGGTCGAAAAAGCCGGCTGGGATTCCGGTGGTTACGGCAATCAGACGCTGATCCGCCATGCCAATGGCTACGTCTCCTCCTACAATCACCAGAGCGCCATCGCCAAGGGCGTCAAGGTCGGCGCTAAAGTGCGGCAGGGCCAGGTGATCGGTTTTGTCGGGACGACCGGTCTTTCGACCGGCCCGCACCTGCACTATGAGCTTATCGTCAACGGCACGAAGGTGGACGCGCTGAAAATCCGCCTGCCCGGCGGCAAGGCGCTGGATGGCAAGGCACTGGCCCAGTTCGAGACCGAACGCAAACGCATCGACGACCTGCTCGGCCGGGGCGACCCTTCGGAAGTCGCCGAAACCCACTGACAAAAAAGCGCGGGCCGAGACCCGCGCTTCGTTTTCCTGGATATAGCCGAATTAGGCGGCCTTGCTCACGGCGGCATTGCGCGCCGAGAAGATCAACCGGTCGGAACCGGCGGTCACCTTGACGGTCGAACCGTCGGGGATGTCGCCGGAGAGGATCTTCTCCGCCAGCGGATCCTGCAGGTGCTTCTGGATCGCACGCTTCAGCGGACGCGCACCATAGACCGGGTCGTAGCCCTTTTCGGCCAGCCAGTGCACGGCTTCCTCGTCGAGATCGAGAACGATCTTGCGATCGACAAGCAGCTTGCGCAGACGCGCCAACTGGATATCGACGATCGCGCCCATTTCCGATCGCTTCAGACGATGGAACAGGATGATTTCATCGACGCGGTTCAGGAATTCCGGGCGGAACGCCATCTTCACGACATCCATTACCTGATCGCGAACCGTATCGCTGTCTTCGTTTTCGCCGAGCGCCGTCAGATATTCCGCACCGAGGTTCGACGTCATGATGATCATCGTGTTGCGGAAATCGACGGTGCGGCCCTGACCGTCGGTCAGGCGACCGTCGTCGAGAACCTGCAGGAGCACGTTGAAGACATCCGGATGCGCCTTCTCGATTTCGTCGAACAGCACGACCTGATAGGGCCGGCGGCGGACGGATTCGGTCAGCGCACCGCCTTCCTCATAGCCGACATAGCCGGGAGGCGCACCGATCAGCCGGGCCACGGAGTGCTTCTCCATATATTCCGACATGTCCATGCGCTGGATCGCCGTCTCGTCGTCGAACAGGAAGCGGGCAAGCGCCTTGGTGAGTTCCGTCTTGCCGACACCGGTGGGCCCAAGGAAGATGAACGAGCCGATCGGCCGGTTCGGATCCTGCAGGCCGGCGCGGGCACGGCGAACGGCGCGCGACACCGCCTGAACGGCATCGCCCTGGCCGACGACCCACTTGGCGAGCTCGTCTTCCATCCTGAGCAGCTTGTCGCGCTCACCTTCCAGCATCTTATCCACGGGAATGCCCGTCCAGCGGGAGACCACATGGGCGATGTTGTCGGGGGTCACGACCTCCTGCACCATCGGATCGACGTCTTCGGCATCGCGGCCTTCCGCATCCTCCAGCTCCTTTTCGAGCTTCGGGATAATGCCATAGGCAAGCTCGCCGGCGCGCTGGAATTCACCCTTGCGCTGGGCAATGGCGAGCTCGTTGCGCAACTCGTCGAGCTGACGCTTCAGATCGGCGGCGCGGCCGAGCTTCGACTTTTCAGCCTGCCAGCGGGCCGTCAGCGCGTCGGCTTCCTCCTCGATAGCGGCAAGATCGATCTCGAGCTTTTCGAGGCGATCCTGCGACGAGCGGTCGGTTTCCTTCTTCAGGGCCTCGCGCTCGATCTTCAGCTGGATGATCCGGCGGTCGAGTTCATCGAGCTCTTCCGGCTTGGAATCGACCTGCATGCGCAGCCGCGAGGCGGCTTCGTCCATCAGGTCGATCGCCTTGTCGGGCAGGAAGCGATCCGTGATGTAGCGGTTGGAAAGGGTCGCGGCGGCAACGAGAGCCGAATCGGAGATCCGGACCTTGTGGTGCTGCTCGTACTTTTCCTTCAGGCCGCGCAGGATCGAGATCGTGTCTTCGACGGTCGGTTCGTCCACCATGACGGGCTGGAACCGGCGGGCAAGGGCTGCATCTTTCTCGACATGCTTGCGGTATTCATCGAGCGTGGTGGCGCCGACGCAGTGCAGTTCACCGCGGGCAAGCGCGGGCTTCAGCAGGTTGGAGGCATCCATTGCCCCATCCGCCTTGCCGGCACCGACCAGCGTGTGCATCTCGTCGATGAACAGGATGATCTCGCCGTCTTCCGCCTGCACTTCGGCAAGGACGGATTTCAGGCGTTCCTCGAATTCACCGCGATATTTCGCACCGGCGATCAGCGCGCCCATGTCGAGCGCCATCAGCTTCTTGTCCTTCAGGCTTTCCGGCACATCGCCATCGACGATGCGCAGCGCGAGGCCTTCCGCGATTGCCGTCTTGCCGACGCCGGGCTCACCGATCAGAACCGGGTTGTTCTTGGTGCGGCGCGACAGGACCTGGATCGTGCGGCGGATTTCGTCGTCGCGGCCGATGACGGGATCGAGGCGGCCTTCGCGTGCATCGGCAGTCAGGTCACGGGCGAATTTCTTCAGCGAATCGAAACCCTGCTCGGCGCTTGCCGTATCGGCGGTGCGGCCCTTGCGGATGTCGTTGATGACCTGGTTGAGCTTAACGGCGGTCACGCCGGCTTTCGCCAGGATATCGGCGGTCGCGGCGGATTTTTCGATCGCAAGTGCCAGAAGCAGCCGTTCGACCGTGACGAAACTGTCGCCGGCCTTCTTGGCAGCGTCTTCGGCGGTCGAAAAGACTTTGGCGAGCGGCTGCGAGAGATAGACCTGCCCATTGCCGCCGGAGACTTTCGGCAGCTTGGCAAGGGCGGCGTCGTTGGCCATCCGCGCGTCGCGTGCATTGCCGCCGGCCCGCTCGATAAGCGATGCGGCCATGCCCTGCTCGTCGTCGAGCAGCACTTTCAGTACATGTTCGGGCGTGAACTGCGGGTGACCATCGGCCAGCGCCTTGGTCTGGGCGGATTGCAGGAATCCACGCACGCGTTCGGAGTATTTTTCAATGTTCATACAGGCCTCCAGGACTCGGCCGGCCCTTCAGGCACCGGTCGATGATTTGAAGATAGGCTCCCATCAAGGCGAACCTTTCATGCTTGCGGCGCGCCGGCCTTGCGACCGGTCAACCGCCTGAAGCGAATATGGTGGAGGGCATTTCAGAATTAAAGGATCGCCGCAGGCCGACCGAGATATTTTTCCAAACGACCTGCGCAAACGCAAGAACCCGGCACGAGGCCGGGTTCTGGATAGTCCTGAACATGCTTTGTTATTCCGAAGCGGGCTCGAGTGCCGGCGAATCGTCACCGGACGATGCGCCATCCTCACCGGCGGCCTGGCCTTCACCACGACGCGGACGGCGCGGACGCGCAGCATTGCGGCGACGCGGAGCGCGACCGGCGGGGGCAGCGCCCTCTTCTTCGAGCGCCACTTCAGCCGGCGTGCCTTCGATGACGGGCTGCGGGCCGGATCCATCGATGACCGGCTGTTCGACAACGGGCTTGGCAGCAGCGGCCGGCTTGACCGCAGGTGCTGCGACAACGGGTGCCGGCTCGTCTGCGGATGCGACATCGCCATCGTCCTGATCGCGATCGTAACCGTCACGGTCGTTGTCATCGCCGCGGTCGGCATTATCACCACGATCATCACGCGGATAGCGTTCCTGCATCTGCGCCTGGGCAGCCGCAATAATGCGGTTGTAGTGCTCCGCATGCTGCAGATAGTTTTCCGCCATGACACGGTCGCCGGCGCTCTGGGCGTCGCGTGCAAGCGTGGAATACTTCTCGGCTATGTGCTGGGCCGTGCCCCTGATCTTCACGTCCGGACCCGAGCTGTCGTAGGTCCGCGTCAGGGGATTGCCACCCTTGCGGTGGTTGTTGTGGTTATTGCTGTTATTGTTGTTGTTATTATTGTTGTTGTTACGCCCGCGGCCGCGCTTGTTTTGCTGTCCTGGCCTCATATTTCACTCACCTAACGTATCGTGTCTGGATGATCATGTGTCTGTACACTTGATCCGGCCATGCCAAATCAAGCATCCTTACCCGCGGGCAAACCACGCCGGTGGGTGGTCCTGTCGCCGTAAGACGTCAAATTAACAGGTACCCGCACAGGGCAGTCTTCAACCCTATCAACTCTTCGAGAGAGCAATCCTCGATCGGGGTCATGCAGGAACGAATCTCTGTGTCATGACCGCTTGCCTAGTGCGTGGCCGCAACCTAGCCCGCTTCCTTCACAATTCCAAGCCTTTTCTTTAGGCTCACGGAATTTGCTGCGCACATGCAGCAAAACCTCAAAAAGCCGTTGATTTTGCAAAGACGAGGGCGCGGTCGTTGCCGCCCAGATCGGCCGCCGCTTCGATCCGCGCAAAACCCTTTTCGCGCATGATCGCGGTGACCGTATCCTTCTGGTCGTAACCGATTTCGTAAGCCACCAGGCCATCTTCCCTGAGATGCGCGCCCACACCGGCGGCAATGGCGCGATAGGCATCAAGCCCGTCTTCGCCGCCATCCAGTGCCAGGATCGGATCAAAGAGCCTGACCTCGTCATCCAGCGCTCCGACCACGGAACGCACGATATAGGGCGGATTTGACACGATAATGTCGAAGGCCCCGGTCACGGCTGCAAACCAGTCGCTTTCCACCGCTTCGAAGCGGTCGGCAACACCATTGATGTCGGCATTGTGCCGCGCCGTTTCAAGGGCGCCCGCCGAAAGATCAGCACCCACCCCCGTTGCGCCCGGCACGAGATCGAGCAGCGCAAGGCAGATCGCCCCGGTCCCCGTGCCGAGATCGAGAATGCGGCAGCCCCCCGTCTTGGCAACGAACTTTTGCGCATAGGGCACAAGCATATCGACCAGAACTTCCGTATCCGGCCGCGGCTCCAGTGTTTCGGGCGAAAGGCTAAGGTCGAGCCGGGAAAAGGCGCGACGACCCAGAATGCGGTGAACCGGTTCCCGCGCTGCCCGGCGGGCGATGGCCGCAGCGATAGCCGCCTGCTCATCCGCAGTAAGGGCGCGTGTACTTTCGACAAGCAGAGCCGTCGAGGACAAGTCGAGAATTCCGGATATCAGGGTGCGGGCATCGTACGCCGCATCCGCAATTCCGGCATCCGCCAGCTGACGCCGCGCCGCGGCCAGAACCTCGGCAAGCGTCGCGCCGCTCATCGGCCCTGTTCGCCAAGCTGGGCGAGCTGGCCCGCCTGATAATCGGCGACCAGCGCATCGACGATCTCGTCGATTTCGCCCACCATCATCCGGTCGAGCTTGTAGAGCGTCAGGTTGATGCGGTGGTCGGTCACGCGGCCCTGCGGAAAATTGTAGGTGCGGATGCGCTCGGACCGGTCGCCCGAGCCGACCTGGCTCTTGCGGTCGGCAGAGCGCTCACTGTCGGCGCGTTGGCGCTCGATGTCGTAGAGCCGCGAGCGCAGGACCTGCATCGCCTTGGCGCGGTTCTGGTGCTGCGATTTTTCCGAACTCGTGACGATCAGACCCGTCGGCAGATGGGTGATGCGCACGGCCGAGTCGGTCGTGTTGACATGCTGGCCGCCGGCACCCGAGGAGCGCATCGTATCGATGCGGATGTCCTCGGCACGGATTTCGATATCGATTTCTTCCGCTTCCGGCAGCACGGCGACCGTCGCCGCCGACGTATGGATGCGCCCGCTCGCTTCCGTTTCCGGCACGCGCTGCACCCGGTGCACGCCGGATTCGAATTTCAGCTTGGCGAAGACGCCGCGCCCCGTAATCGTCGCGATGATTTCCTTGAAGCCGCCCGCCTCGCCCTCGCTGGAGGAGAGAATTTCGACCTTCCAGTTATGTGCGGCAGCGTAGCGCTCATACATGCGGAAGAGGTCACCGGCAAAGAGGGCCGCTTCCGAACCGCCCGTGCCGGCCCGGATTTCAAGGATCGCGCTCTTCTCGTCGGCCGCATCCTTGGGGAGAAGCAGGATCTGCATCTCCTTTTCAAGGCCTTCGAGGCGCTCCTTCAGGTCCGGCAGTTCCATTTCGGCGAGGTCGCGCATCTCGCGATCCGTCGCCTTGTCGTTGAGCAGCGCGTCGAGGTCGGCGATCTCGCCATCGACCTTCTGGTATTCGCGGATTTTCGTGACGACCGGCTGGAGCTCGGAATATTCCGAGGCGAGCCGCACATAGGTCTCCGAATCCGGGCCCGCCGACATGCGTGCCTCGATCTCGCCGAAACGGCGTTCGAGTTCGCGCATCTTTTCAACGGGAAGCTTCGCCACCGTTCAAACTCCAATCATTTCTTTAAAGCGGAATGCCGTTCTCGGCCGCAAAGTCGGTGAGGATCTGGCGGATCGAGGCCGTCGGCTTCGTATCATCGACGGCCGGCATCAGCAGCGCTTCGAGCTTGCCGGCATCGAGCGAAAGCAGCATCGACTTGACCGGACCGATGGCCGCTGGCGACATCGACACGGAGCGGAAACCGATCCCCATCAGCGCCATGGCAGAAATCGGCTTGCTCGCCATCTCGCCGCACAGCGTCACCGACGTATCGTTGCGTTCACCGGCGCGCACGATATCGCGCAGGATGCGCAGGAACGGGCGGCCGAGCGTATCGAAACGGTCCGAAACACGGGCATTGCCGCGATCGACGGCCATCGCGAACTGGAAGAGATCGTTCGAGCCGACCGAGACGAAATCCACCTCGGCCATCAGCTCGTCCATCTGCCAGAGCAAAGACGGCACTTCGAGCATGGCACCGAACTGCAATTTCTTCGGCAGCTGCTCGCCGATCTTCGACTGGCGCTGGATTTCCTTCTGAAGAAGGTCACGGACCTCCTTCAATTCAGACACCTCGGTCACCATCGGCAGCATGAGCCGGAGATCGGCGCCTGCCGCCGCGCGCAGCATGGCGCGCAGCTGGGTGCGCAGGAGGCCCGGCCGGTCAAGCGACAGGCGAATGGCACGCCAGCCGAGCGCCGGGTTTTCCTCTTCCGCCGCGCGGAAATAGGGCACGACCTTGTCGCCCCCGATATCCAGCGTACGGAACGTCACCGGACGCCCGCCCGCCTGTTTCAGCACGTTGCGATAGAACGCTTCCTGTTCCTCCGCCTTCGGCATGGTCGAGGCGATCATGAACTGAAGCTCGGTGCGGAAAAGGCCAATGCCCGAGGCGCCGGACTCGTTGAGATGCGGCAGATCGACGAGCAGGCCGGCATTCATCTGCAGATTGATATGGCGACCGTCCTTCGTGACGGGCTCCACCGCGCGCAACGCCCGGTACTGTTCCTGGCGGCGGGCGCGGAAGCGCACCTTTTCTTCGTAGGAGCGCTGGAGATCGGAGAGCGGGCGCAGATGCACCCGCGCATCGTCCCCGTCGATGATGATGGCATCGCCGTTTTCGGCCAGCGCGACGGCCCCGGCCGCCTGGCCGACGACCGGAATTCCCATCGCCCGCGCAACGATGACCACGTGACTGGTGACCGCCCCTTCCTCGAGCACGAGACCACGCACGTTCTCGCGCGGATAATCGAGCAGTTCCGCCGCGCCCATGGCACGCGCGACGACGATCGCATCGTTCGGGAAGCTGCTGGCCGAAAGTTTGGCGCCATAACCTGTGAGCTGGCGCAGCAGGCGGTTCGCCAGATCGTCGAAATCATGCATGCGCTCGCGCAGATAGGGATCCGTCAGGCGGATCATGCGCGCCTTGGTCTCGCTCTGCACGCGTTCGACAGCCGCCTCCGCCGTCAGGCCGTTGCGGATCGCCTCTTCGAGCTTTCTGACCCAGCCGCGGTCATGCGCGAACATGCGGTAAGTTTCCAGCACCTCGCGATGCTCACCCTCCATGGACACCTCGCGGCGCGACAGCATGTCGTCGATGGAGATGCGCAGCGATCCCAGCGCTTCGGCCAGCCGGCCGAGCTCATGTTCGGAATCCTCGTTGAGCAGGTTGGTGACGACGATGCGCGGCTCGTGCAACACGACATAGCCGAGACCGATGCCCTCGCCGAAGCTCGCCCCCTCGATCGTGACGGGACGGGAAAGGTCGAGCTCGAGGCCGGGCTTGGTGAGCTTCTTCAGCTCGCCGGTCGCCACCATTTCCGCAATCACCATCGCCGTCGTTTCGAGCGCCTCTACCTCGTCTTCGCGGTAGGTACGGCTCGCCTTGTTCTGCACGACAAGCACGCCAAGCGCCCTGCCGGTGCGCAAGATAGGAACGCCGAGGAAGGAGTGGTAGATCTCCTCGCCCGTTTCCGGCAGATAAGTGAAGGCGGGATGCGACTGGGCGTCGGACAGGTTCAGCGGGCGGGCAGAGGCCGCAATGGTGCCGACGAGGCCCTGGCCCATCTTGAGCTGGGCCAAGTGGACGGCACCGGGATTGAGACCTTCGGTTGCGTAAAGTTCGAGAATGCCATCCGAACGCAGCACATAGACGGAACACACTTCCGCGACCATGTTCTGCGCGATCTGGCGCACGATCTGGTCTAGGCGCTCCTGCGGCTCGAGCGGCTCCGCCATCAATTCGCGCAGCCGCTTGAGAAGAACACGCGGACCCGCGGAGAGATCTCTCATCGCGTGGCGTCTCCCGAAAATGACGTTACTCCACCGGCGCTTGGCTCGCGCCGGCGATCATAAGATCGGCGCCGAGTCGCCCGGTTCTTACTTCTTATCGAGACCGTAGACGGAATGCAAAGTCCGAACGGCGAGTTCCGCATAGGGACCGTCGATCAGGATGGAAATCTTGATTTCCGAGGTCGTGATCGCCTTGATGTTGATGCCCTTCTCGGCGAGCGCCCGGAAGGCGGAGGCGGCGACGCCGGCGTGGCTGCGCATGCCGATGCCGATGACTGACACCTTCACGAGGCCCGTCTCGTGCTGGATCACGTCGAAACCGACCTGTTCCTTGGCGCTTTCGAGAACCTTGAGTGCCTTTTCGACATCACCGTAGGGAACGGTGAAAGTCATGTCGGTCTTGGAACCGTCCTCGGAAATATTCTGGACGATCATATCGACATTGATATGGGCTTCGGCCAGCGGGCCGAAGATCGCGGCCGAAACGCCCGGCCGGTCGGCGACCCGGCGGAGCGAGATCTGCGCTTCATCCTTGGCATAGGCGATGCCGGTTACGACTTCCTGTTCCACGA
>NZ_CAMLFY010000139.1 GCF_946479415.1 uncultured Shinella sp.
GCGGTGCGAATAGAAGATATCGACATAGTCGAGGCCCATGCGCTTCAGGCTCTGGTCGCAGGAAGCGATCAGGTACTTGCGGCTGCCCCATTCGCCATACGGACCCGGCCACATGTCGTAGCCGGCCTTGGAGGAGACGATCAGCTCGTCGCGCAGGTGCTTGAAATCGGTGCGCAGGATTTCGCCGAAGGCGGTTTCGGCCGTTCCGCCGGGAGGACCGTAATTGTTGGCGAGGTCGAAATGGGTGATGCCGAGGTCGAAGGCGGTGCGGCACATGTCGACCTTGCGGTCATGCGGCGTGTCATCGCCGAAATTGTGCCACAGGCCGAGCGACACCGCCGGCAGCTTCAGGCCGGAGCGCCCAACGCGGTTGTAGATCATCTTGTCGTAACGGTTTTCCGCCGGCTGCCAGGCCATGATGTGTTCCTTTGTCTCGATATGGGGTGCGTCTGCATAACGCTCCCGCAGCGTTCTTCACAAGAGGCATTTGCCCCTTTCCCTGCACGCGGGAGAAGCGCTTCCGGTTTGACCATAGCGCCCGAGGCTAACCCCCCTCTGCCCTGCCGGGCATCTCCCCCAAAAGGGGGGAGATTGATTGGGGCAGCGTTTCGCCAATCTCCAGCGTTGCTGGTTGAGCAAGGTTTTCGCTACTTGCCGATCTCCCCCCTTGTGGGGGAGATGCCCGGCAGGGCAGAGGGGGGTAAATCCACGGCACATCGGCTACCGCAACAACGCTCGCGCCTCCTCGATGCCAAGCGCTTCCGGCTGGGTGCAGGTCGTCACGATATCGACGGCCTTGCCCTCCTCTGCCGAGCGCAGGATCGAGGTCAGCACGTCGATCGTGTGCAGCGAGCGGTCGAGCGAGCAACGGTAGTCGCGGCCGGTGGTCACCGCCTCCATCATGTCGGCAAGGCCGATGCCGCGGTAGTTGGCCTGCGTGCCCCAGTCGAACTGGTAGTTCTGCGCGGTCAGCGGGTGATCCCAGACCTCCACCTCCTTCGGCTCGCGATCGTTGCCGGCCACTTCCACCTTGCCGCCGAAGAAGTTCGGATCCGGCACGAAGACGGCACCGTCGGTGCCGTAGAGCTCCATGTTCTGGTGGCGATGCGCCCAGACATCCCAGCTCGCCATCAGCGCGATCTGCGCGCCGTTCTCGAATTCGAGGATGGCATGGATATTGGTCGCAACGATGACCGGTACGGCCTGACCAAGCCGCGGGCCGTTCCCGATGATGCGCTCCTCGCGCGCCTTGTTGGCGAGCGCCACGACGCGCTTCACCGGCCCGACGAGGTTGACGAGATTGTTCACGTAGTAGGGACCGAGATCGAGGATCGGCCCGCCGCCCGGCGCAAAGAAGAAGTCCGGGTTCGGATGCCAGCTCTCCATGCCGGGCGAAAGCACATGCGCCGTGCCCGACATGATCTTGCCGACCTTACCACTGTCGATGATATGGCGGGCGAACTGGTGCGAGCCGCCGAGATAGGTATCCGGCGCCGAACCGACCTTGAGACCCCTAGCGTCGGCGATGCGGCGCAGGTCCTCGCCCTGTTCGATGGAGAGAACGAAGGGCTTTTCCGAATAGACGTGTTTGCCCGCCTCCAGCGCCGCCTTCGAGACGGGATAATGCGCCTCCGGGATCGTCAGGTTGACGACGACGTCGACCGCAGGATTGGCGAGCAGCGCGTCGATCTCCTCAGCCTCCACGCCGAACTCTTCCGAGCGCGCCTTGGCGGCTGCGGGGTTGATATCGGCGCAGGCGACAAGCTTCAGGTTCCTGAACATCGGGATCAGCTTGAAATAAGCGCCCGAAATGTTGCCGCAGCCGATGATGCCGACTCCGTATTCCTTGCTCATGGTGGTCAGTCCTCAGAATGCCTTGATGGTTTTAATCGAGCGGGTGGCAAGACGGGTGATGTCCTTGGGATTGTCGTGCTCGACGATGAAGTGTTTTGCCGGCGTGCCGACAAGCGCCTTGGCGAGATCGCCCCAGGCGACGGTGCCGTGGCCGACATCCGCCCAGCCGTCCTCGTCCGTGGCCTCGCCCTTCGGCGCGATGTCCTTGACGTGCACGGCGGTGATGCGGCTGCCGTATTTCTGGATCCAGGCGAAGGGATCGGCGCCGCCGCGAATGACCCAGGCGATATCCGCTTCCCAGGTGAGATCCGGGCCGCCGGCGAAGATGTGGTCCTGCGGCACGGAACCATCCGGCAGGGCGAAGAACTCGAAATCATGGTTGTGCCAGCCGAAGACGAGGCCCGCCTTGCGCAACGGCTCGCCGGCCTTCTGGAGGCGCGCGCCGAAGGCATGCCAGCCGGCGGCGTCCGTCGGGCGGTGTTCGGGCAGCAGATAGGGGCAATAGACCGCCTCGATGCCGAGCGTGCGGCAAATCTCGATGACGTGGTCCGGCTCGCCCTCGATCATGTCGAGGCCGAAATGGGCGGTGGGCATGGTGAGGCCGTTCTTGTCGAGATCGGCTTTCACCTGCTGGATCGCGGCATCGTCGAGCGATGCATAGAGCGCGCCGTAGCCCTCGACTTGCTTGTAGCCGGCATCGGCCAGGATGCGGAACACTTCGGCGAAGGGCTGGAAATTGCGGGCGCTGTAAAGCTGGAAGCTGACGGTCTGCATTGTTGTCTCCTCGTATCAGTCTTGGGAAGTGCCTCAGTCTGGGGAAGTCTGGCAGGAATGAAGGTCGAGCCAGTGGAATTTCGGAACGGCGCCGCTTTCGGCGGGCGTGAAAATCACGGTCCTGCGTTCTCCGGCGGTGAGGTCGAAGGCATTGTCGGACCAGCGGCCAGCAATGTCGGCCTCCAGCATGACATGCAGCGCAAGGCCGCGTGCCGAGGCGGTGACGGCAAAGCGGCCATCGTCGCGCGGCGAAACATCGAGCGTCAGGCCGGAAGCCTCGAGATCAAGCGCCTTGTAGGTGCCGGAAACATGGTGCCCCTCACCCTTCATGCCGTTCGAGGCTTCGAAGGACCAGAACAGCAGCGTGTCCTCGGGAAGATCGGCGGCGAACACGGAAAACAACATTTCCGCCTTGTCCGGGCCGCAGACACCCTCGACGCTGCGATGCGGGCGCCGCTCGCCCCTGAGCGAGACAAGCCAGGTGTCGAGCTTCACCGTGACGGCATCGGCCGTGTCATTGACAACGGAGAAGCCGATAGTCTCGCCGTCCTTCGAAGGAATGGCGGCGACGGCGACGGGCTGGAAGAAGCGGCGCACCATATAGTGCATGGCCTTCCAGCTGCCGCCGTAATCGAGGCTCGACCAGGAGGCGACCGGCCAGGTGTCGTTGAGCTGCCAGTAGAGCGTGCCCATACAATGGGGCTTCAGCGAGCGCCAGTATTCGACGGCGGTGCGGATGGCGAGGCCCTGCTGGATTTGGCTGAGATAGACGAAGCTCGGGAAATCCTTGGGGAAGCGGAAATAGCGGAACATTGTGCCGGCGATGCGCTCATTGCCGCCGGCATTCTTCTGGTGGCTCTCCATCACGGGCGACGCGATGTTCATGTCCTTGCGCTCGGCGAAGGTCTTCATGACCGGCATGGACGTGTAGGACTGGAAGCCGAATTCCGAGCAGAAGCGCGGGCGCACGGTGCGGTAATTGTCGAACGACTTGTTCTCGTGCCAGACGGACCAGTAGTGCATGTCGCCGGAACCGTCGGCATGCCAGGCGTCACCGAAGTCGAGATAGCCGGAAGCCGGGCTGGACGGCCACCAGATCGCGCCTGGTGCGGCCTTCTTCATCGCGACTTCAACGGTGCGGTTGAGGCGGTCGTAGGAGACGAGATAACGGTCGCGGTTCTCGCGGCTGACATCGAACCAGGTCAGCGCGCCGACCAACTCGTTGTCACCGCACCACAGCACGATCGAGGGGTGCGAGGCGAGACGCTTGACCTGATAGTCCACCTCGGCGGCGACATTGTCGAGGAAATCGACGGTCGAGGGATAGAGGTTGCAGGCGAACATGAAGTCCTGCCAGACCATCAGGCCGAGCTCGTCGCAGAGATCGTAGAACCAGTCCGGCTCGTAGAAGCCGCCGCCCCAGACGCGCAGCATGTTCATATTGGCATCGACGGCCGATTGCAGCAGGTCGCGCACCGCGACGGGATTGATGCGCGACGGCAGCGCGTCGGCGGGGATCCAGTTGGCGCCACGGCAGAAGATTTCGCGGCCGTTGACCTTGAGCGCGAAGCGGCTGCCGGGCTCGTCCTTGTCGATCAGGAGTTCGACCTGGCGCAGGCCGATGCGGCGCACGACAGTCTCCGTCGGCGTCTCGACACGCACCGCATAGATCGCCTGCTCGCCATGTCCCTTCGGCCACCAGAGCGCGGGCTTTTCGATGCGGAACATGTGGGTGAGGTGCGTTTCGCCGGCATTGACGCCGATATCGAGCCGCACCCGCTCCTCGCCCAGCGCGAAATGCACCGGCAGGATGCCCGGCTGTTCGGCATGGAAGGTGGCGGTGACATAGAGATCGACGGCGCCATCCGCATGGTGGAACTGCCGCGTCGTGACATGCTCGATGCGCGCAGCCTCCAGCTTGCGCAGGACGATCTCGCCATAGATGCCGAGCGGCGCAATCGCGATGTTCCAGTCCCAGCCGAAATGGCACTGCGGCTTGCGCAGCATGTTGCCGTTCGGGATCGGCGAATTGCCTGTCGACCACGGGATGAAGAAGGGCTGCTCGGCCTGCCGGAGCGCGCCGGCCGCAACACTCGAATGGATCAGGACCTTCAGCGTGTTCTCGCCGACCTTCAGCGCATCGGTGACATCGGGACGGTAGCGGCGGAAGCAATTGTCGGTATCGAGCACCAGCACGCCGTTGACATAGACGGACGCGACCGTGTCGATGCTGCCGATATCGAGATACCAGTCGCCCTCCAGCATTTCGGGCGCGATCTCGAATGTCCGCTCGATCGCCCAATCCTTCTCCGCCACCCACTGGATATCGCGCTCATTGCGGCCGGCATAGGGATCGGGAATGAGACCGGCGGCCAGAAGCGCGCTGTGCACGTCGCCGGGCACGCGCATCGGCGCGGTCTTCTCCGCATCGGTGCTGGTAACGGTCCAGAGGCCGGAAAGATCGATGGCGGCGATGTCGGATGTGTGGGTCATGACTTTGTCTCTGGCTTGCTGTGCGCGGGGTGTTACCCCCCTCTGGCCTGCCGGCCATCTCCCCCACAAGGGGGGAGATTGAATCGTGGTCACGTCTTGCAGAACTCTGCCGTTGCGTATGGAGCGATGCCTATGCGACCTGCCGATCTCCCCCCTTGGGGGGGAGATGGCCGGCAGGCCAGAGGGGGGTAGCCGCGATTTCCATCATCCTAAATCCGCTCCTCCGTGCCCGCATCGAACAGCGAGGCCAGCCCCATATCGAAGGAGAGCTTCACCGCCGTGCCGGGCTTGAAGCGCCGCGCACCGGCGACGCGGACGGACATGGTGTGGCCGGCATGTTTGAGCCAGAGCAGGTTGTCGGCGCCCATCGGCTCCTCGATATCGACGGTCGCCTGGTGATGATCGGCACCGGGGCCGTCCTCGTTGACCTTCACATGCTCCGGACGCACGCCGAGCACGACCTTGCGGCCGGCCTGGAGCGCCTCACCGGCAGCGTAGCCATCGAGCGCGAAATCCACACCGTTGGCGACGAAGACCGGCTTGCCGCCCTTCTCGACGATCTCACCGCGCAAAAAGTTCATGGACGGCGAGCCGATGAAGCCGGCGACGAACATGTTCTTCGGGGCGTTGTAGATCGTGTTGGGATCGGCCAGCTGCTGGATGACGCCGCTCTTCATGATGGCGATGCGGTCGGCGAGCGTCAGGGCCTCGATCTGGTCATGCGTGACATAGATCATCGTGTTCTTCAGTGACTGGTGCAGCCGCTTGATTTCCACGCGCAGCTCCGAGCGCAGCTTGGCGTCGAGGTTGGAGAGCGGCTCGTCGAACAGGAAGACGTCCACGTCGCGTACCAGCGCCCGGCCGATCGCCACGCGCTGGCGCTGGCCGCCGGAGAGTTCCGAGGGTTTGCGCTTCAGGAGCGGGCCGATCTGCAGGATTTCGGCGGCACGGGCCACGCGCTTGTCGATCTCCGCCTTCGGCATCTTGGCGACCTGCAGGCCGAAGGAGAGGTTCTTCTCCACGGTCATCTGCGGATAGAGCGCGTAGGACTGGAACACCATGCCGATGCCGCGGTCCTTGGGCTCCTCCCAGGTGACGTTCTTGTTCTTGATGAAGATCTGCCCGCCGGTCGGCTCGAGCAGGCCGGCAATGCAGTTGAGAAGGGTCGACTTGCCGCAACCGGACGAGCCGAGAAGCACGAGGAACTCGCCCTCCCCGATATCGAGATTGAGGTCTTCCAGCACGTTGACCGAACCGAAGCTCAACGAAAGGTCCTTGATGGAGACGGATTTCTGCATGGCTTAACCCTTGACTGCGCCGGCGGCGATGCCGCGGACGAACAGGCGCCCCGACACGAAATAAACGAAGAGCGGAACCGCGCCGGTAAGCAGAGTCGCGGCCATGTTGACGTTGTATTCCTTCACTCCCTGGACGGAGTTGACGATGTTGTTGAGCTGCACGGTCATCGGATAATATTCCGGCCGCGTGAACACGACGCCGAACAGGAAGTCGTTCCAGATGCCGGTGATCTGCAGGATCATGGCGACGACGAAGATCGGCAGCGACATGGGCAGCATGATGCGGAAATAGATCTGCCAGAAGCCTGCCCCATCGATGCGCGCCGCCTTGAACAGCTCCTCCGGCAGCGACGAGAAGTAGTTGCGGAACAGCAGCGTCAGGATCGGCATGCCGAAGATCGTGTGCACGATGATCAGGCCGGTCAGCGTGCCGTAAATGCCGAGTTCCCGGAGCACGATGACGATCGGATAGATCATCACCTGATAGGGAATGAAGGCGCCGACGATGAGGATCGTGAAGAACAGGTCGGCCCCCTTGAACTTCCAGTTGGCGAGCGCATAGCCGTTGACCGAGGCGACGAGGATCGAGATCAGCGTCGAGGGCACGGTGATGCGCACCGAATTCCAGAAGCCGCGCGACAGGCCATCGCAGTTGAGGCCGGTGCAGGCGGTGGCCCAGGCCTCGGCCCAGGGCTCGAAGGTCACTTCCAGCGGCGGCGAGAAGATATTGCCGAGCCGGATTTCCGGCATGCCCTTGAGCGAGGTCACGACCATCACATAAAGCGGCAGCAGATAGTAGAGTGCCGCCACGGCCAGCGTGCCGTAGAGCATGATGTTGCGGCCGGAGAGTGTGCGGCGCGGTTTGGCGCCACGCGGCTCGACGCCGGCTTTCGTCGCGGCGGCCAGCGCCGGGCCGGGCTTGATGGAGACGGTCTCAGCCACGCTTGCGTCCTCCGAATTCGAGATAGGCCCAGGGGATGATGATGATGGCGACGGTGACGAGCATCATGGTGGAGGCGGCGAAACCCTGCCCGAGGTTCTGGGCCTGGAACATGTAGTCGTAGACATATTTCGCCGGCACTTCCGACGAGATGCCCGGACCGCCGCTCGTCTGCGCCACCACGAGGTCGTAGACCTTGACGATGCCGCTCGCGATGATCACCAGCGTCGTGATGAAGACCGGACGCATCATGGGAATGACGATGAAGAGATAGGTCTTCCACATCGGGATGCCGTCGACGCGCGCCGCCTTCCAGATGTCCTCGTCGATGCCGCGCAGCCCCGCGAGCAGCAGGCACATGACGAGCCCCGTGCCCTGCCAGAGCCCGGCGATCAGCACGCCGTAGATGACGATGTCGGAATTGTAGAGCGGATCGAAGGTGAAATTTTCGAACCCGAGCGAGCGCACGACGGACTGCACGCCGAATTCCGGGTTCAGGATCCATTGCCAGACGAGGCCCGTCACGATGAAGGATAGCGCGAAGGGATAGAGGAAGATCGTGCGAAAGGTGTTTTCGAAGCGGATCTTCTGGTCCATCAGCGCCGCCAGAAGGAAGCCGATGACGAGGCTGAAGATTAGCGTGAAGATGCCATAGATCGCCAGATTCTGGATCGAGACGATCCAGCGCGGCGCATCCCACAGGCGTTCGTACTGGTCGAAACCGACGAATTTCGCCCGCGGCAGCAGCTTGGAATTGGTGAACGAATAGACGACCGTCCAGACCGTACCGCCAAGAAAGATGACGACGGCGGTGAGCATCATGGGAATGGAAGCAATCTTGGAACTGAGATTGCGCAGCAATTTACTGGGGCGACCGGTGTGTGCCTGGCCCGTCATGGGTCACTCCTCCTTGGTCTCGATCAGAGATGATCGACGCCCTTCTCATCGGGCGCCGGAACCAGCCGGCAGAGAACTGCCGGCCGACGTCACTGAGGTCTGATCACTCCGCCGAAGCGATGATGTCGGCGAAACGCTTCTGGGCGTCTTCCGGCGTCATCGACGGGTTGGCGAAGAATTCGGAGAACAGGTCTTCTTTCTGCTTCTGGCTGTCGGCCGAAAGCAGCTGGTCGGTGCCTTCGATCACATTGCCCTTGGCAAGAATGTCGAGGCCCTTCTTCATGCAGTCGTTGGCGGCGGCGAGATCGACGTCGCCGCGTACCGGCAGCGAGCCCTTCTTCAGGTTGAAGGCAACCTGGGTGGCCGGCGCCAGCAACGTCGAGGCCAGCACTTCCTGCGCCTTGGACTTCTCTTCATCCTTGAGCAGCGGGAAGTAGAAGGCGTCGCCGCCCGTCGAGATGACCTCGTTCACGCCGAGGCCCGGAAGGCAGGTATAGTCCTTGCCGGCGGTCTGGCCGGCCAGTGCGAACTCGCCCTGCGCCCAGTCGCCCATGATCTGGCCGCCAGCCTTGCCGGTGATGACCATGTTGGTCGCCTGGTTCCAGTCCTGCACATTGGTCCCCTTGGACATGCGACGGGCATCGTCGGCAGCCTTGAAGACCTTGGCGATCTCGGCGCCGGCGGCGGCTTCCTCATCCTTGTCCTTGAAGACCTTGTAGTAGGTATCCTTGCCGGCGATGGCGACCATCAGGACGTCAAACGCGCCGGCCGCCTGCCAGGGCTGACCGCCGACGGCGAGCGGAACGATGCCGGCCTTTTCCAGCGCCGGACCGGCCGCGACGAACTCGTCCCAGTTTTTCGGAACCGCCACGCCCGCCTTTTCGAAGGCGGCGTTGGACAGCCAGAGCCACTGCCAGGAATGGATATTGACCGGCGCGCAGTAGATCTTGCCGTCGATCGTGCAGCTGTCGAGCAGGCTCGCCGGCTTGATGATCTCTTTCCAGTTCTCCTTGGTCGCGACATCGGTCAGGTCGCGCATCAGGCCGGCCTCGACCAGTTCCTCGGCCTGGCGACCGTGGTTGAACTGTGTGGCGCCCATCGGGTCACCGCCGGTGATGCGGCTGACCATGATCGGCCGTGCCGTGCCGCCGGAGCCGGCAATGGCGCCGTCGACCCACTTGTTGCCGGTCGCATCGAATGCCTTTGCCAGTTCGGCGACCGCCGCGGCCTCCCCGCCGGATGTCCACCAATGGGTCACTTCCAGATCGGTCGCATTGGCTGCGGCGAACGGCAGGACCACGGTCGCTGCCAGGACAGCAGCCATAGAGCGAATTTTCATGAGTTCTCCTCCCTCACTGAAACGTTGCCGGAAAAACCTAGTCCAATCGATTTAATCGCGCAACAGGGCTTGGAGAATTAATGCGAAATTTCTGTCAGACGCCTATTTCGAACCCCTTTACCGGCTGCCTTCGCAGCTTCACGGACACGAAAAGTCGCGGCGGAAAAAAGAGTAAACTATTGAAAATATTTTCATATTTTTAAAGCCTTGAAACAACTATGCAGCGTCGGCTTCGCATCTGCATAAATTATGACTTTGCGGCGCAATGACGGTCCGAGATCCGATCCACCGCAAATTTCAGGAAATTTCGTCTCGACAAAACATCTGTATCGTTACAGATTTATAGGCACTTTCGCGGGGGAGTAGCGGCCGGGGTTAAAAAATGTATAACCGGCCGCTCATATGGGAGAGGTGCAGGCAGGGGATGGACAACAAGAAGAGCGAGGGCCAGGCGGCAGCGCTTCCGCCCCCCAATGAACGGCCGACGCTGAAGACGATCGCCTTCATGACCGGCCTCGGCATCACCACCGTTTCCCGCGCCCTCAAGGATGCGCCCGATATCAGCGCGGAGACGAAGGAGCGTGTGCGCCTCGTCGCGCGCCAGATCGGCTACCAGCCGAACCGCGCCGGCGTGCGCCTTCGCACCGGCAAGACCAACGTCATCAGCCTGATCCTCAGCCTGGAGGAAGAGATCATGGGCCTGACGAGCCCGATGGTGATCGGCATATCGGAAATCCTCGCCTCGACGCAGTACCATCTGGTCGTGACGCCCTATCGAACCCAGGGCAACGCCCTCGACCCCGTGCGCTATGTATTGGAAACGGGTGCGGCCGACGGCGTCATCATCTCGCGCACCGAGCCGAAGGATCCGCGCGTCGCACTGATGATGGAGCGCAACTTCCCCTTCGTGACGCATGGCCGCACGGACATGGGTCTTGCGCATCCATACCACGATTTCGACAACGAGCGCTTTGCCTACGAGGCCGTGCGCAAGCTCACCGAAATGGGCCGCAAACGGCTGATATTGCTACAGCCGCCACCCTATCTGACGTTCTATCTGCATATGCGTGCCGGCTTCGAGCGCGGTATCCGCGATTTCGGCGCCACGGCGGTGCCTTTCAACAGCGTCAATCTCGATAACAGCCTGCTTGATATCCGCAAGGCGGCCGAAACGGTCTTCACCGGCCCGGACGCTCCTGACGGCGTCGTCTCGGGCAGCGGCGGCGGCGCCGTCGCGCTCATCGCCGCACTGGAGGCGAAAGGCTGCAGGCTCGGCCACGACGTCGACATGGTCTCCAAGGAACCGCACATGTTCCTGCAATGGCTGCG
>NZ_CAMLFY010000140.1 GCF_946479415.1 uncultured Shinella sp.
CAGAAACGCAAAACTCTTTTCCGGCCGGTTCACTTTATCCCGCATCCGCAGCTATCCGTCGCCTTTCTCCGTAAGGTGCGGGGCTTACGGCGGACCGGCAGCTTTCCGTCACAGACTTCTGGCGCCCTGGTTCATCCAAGGCTTTCAGGCAGGAAAAGACCCTAACGCGTTAGGTTTTCCGTAATGTTAACGGCGGTTTTACACGGTGCCGAACAAGATTTGAAGCGCCGAAGGGCATTTTATCCCGCCGGCGGACAAGCAAAAGCCCCGGAGACGATCCGGGGCTTCGCAAAGGTTGCAGGCTGCGGGTCTCAGTAACCCGACGGGCAACGATCGATGTAGCGGCGGCCGTAGCGGTCGCGGTAGTAGCACTGGCCGGGCTGTTCGGCGACGGAGCCGATCACAGCGCCGGAAACGCCGCCGATGGCAGCACCCACGGCAGCGCCGCGGACGTCACCGGTGATAGCGCCACCGATGATCGCGCCGGAGACGGCGCCGATGCCTGCACCCTTTTCCGTCTGCGTGCAGCTGGCGACGGCCAGACCGACCAGGACGAGCGCAATGACTTTCTTCATGAAGATGTTCTCCAAAGTTGAGATGCGCCCCGTTTTCGGATCCGCACTATCCCCTTCTTACGTTACGCAACACACGCCGCCGCCTTGCACGGTCAGGTCTGTCCGAGGTTCAAAATATAGCCGGATTGCGGGAAGTCCATGGGACTAAACTATTTTTTTGTTCTGCGAATAAACAGCGTTTCCGTTTCGTTTGTTTGGTCCATCAAACGCATCCGGTCACGAGAAATTTCGATTTACCCTGAAAGTACCGGTTGATCCCCGCCGCAAAAAGTCAAATGATATGACTGTTGATGCCGCGCCGACGGGAGGAGAACCCCGCGCGACATCTTTGCCGGAACGAAATGCACGCGAATTGAATGCTGGTGTCGTCTGATCCCAGGCCCGCGTCGCGACGACGCCCGCTGCATGCACACTCGGATCGACCGGCCCAGCGGCTCTGCAACCGCCAGGGAGGAACGAATGGCGAAAGTGGCAATGACCGTCAACGGCCGGAAGGTGAGCAAGGAGTGCGAGGACCGCACCCTGCTCGTGCACTTCCTGCGCGACACCCTCAGCCTCACCGGAACCCATGTCGGATGCGATACGTCCCAGTGCGGCGCCTGCGTCGTGCATATGGACGGCAAGGCCGTGAAAAGCTGTTCCATCCTCGCGGCCCAGGCCGCTGGCGCCGATATCCTCACCATCGAGGGCCTTGCCGCGAACGGCGAGCTGCATCCCGTCCAGGCGGCCTTCAAGGCCAATCACGGCCTGCAATGCGGCTTCTGTACGCCCGGCATGGTGATGACCGCCGTCGACATGATCAACCGCTATGGCGCCAAGCTCGACGAACAGACCGTCCGGGAAAACCTGGAAGGCAATATCTGTCGATGCACCGGCTACCACAACATCGTCAAAGCCATCCTCGCCGCTGCCGAAGACATGGGCGCGGCAGGCCGTCAGGCTGCGGAATAACGCCGACGGCGGTCCCGCCAGCGGCTGCGATCCCTTTGCGCCCGCCCGGCTGACCGCCTTCAGCATGTCACGCGAACGATATCTCTGGAGGAGATGAAGATGGGTGTCGAAGGCATCGGCGCGCGCGTTGCGCGAAAAGAAGACAAGCGGTTTCTCATGGGCCAGGGCAAATATACGGACGACATGTCCGTGCCCGGCATGCGCTATGCCGCCTTCGTGCGCTCGCCGCACGCGCATGCGAAGATCAGGAGCATCGATACGTCGGCGGCCGAGGACATGCCCGGTGTCATCGGCGTGCTGAACGGCAAGCAGATGCTCGACGACGGTATCGGCAACCTGATCTGCGGCTGGATGATCCATTCCAAGGACGGCTCTCCCATGAAGATGGGCGCCTGGCGGCCGATCGCGCATGACACGGTGCGTTATGTCGGCGATGCCGTCGCCGTCGTGGTGGCCGACACGATGGGCGAGGCGCGCGACGCCGCCGAGGCCGTCGTCGTCGAATACGACGTGCTGCCCGCCGTCACCGATGCGGTGAAGGCGCTTGAGGCCGGCCAGCCGCAGCTTCACCCGGAAGCCCCCGGCAACCTGATCTATGACTGGGAAATCGGCGACGGTTCCGCCGTCGATGCGGCTATCGCGTCGGCCGCCCATGTCACCGAAATGAAGATCGTCAACAACCGGCTTGCGCCGAACCCGATGGAACCGCGCGCCGCACTCGGCATCTACGATTCGGCCGAGGACCACTACACCTGCTACACGACGAGCCAGAACCCGCATGTGGCCCGCCTCGTCATGAGCGCCTTCTACAATGTCGCACCTGAGAACAAGCTGCGCGTCATCGCCCCCGATGTCGGCGGCGGTTTCGGCTCGAAGATCTATATCTACCCGGAAGAAATTGTCTGTCTGTGGGCCTCCAAGCGCACCGGCGTGCCGGTGAAATGGACCAGCGACCGCACCGAGGCCTTCCTGACGGACGCCCACGGCCGCGACCATGTCTCGACCGTCAAAATGGCCTTCGATGCCGACAACCGCGTCACGGCGCTGAAGGTCGATACGATCGCTAATTTCGGCGCCTATATGTCGCTATTCTCCTCGGCCGTGCCGACCTATCTCTATGCGACGCTGCTCTCCGGCCAGTATAATTTCCCGGCGATCCACGCCAATGTGCGCGCCGTCTACACCAACACAGTCGCCGTCGACGCCTATCGCGGCGCCGGCCGGCCGGAAGCAACGTATCTCCTCGAACGCACCATGGAGACGGCAGCGCGCGAACTCGGCATCTCGCCGGCCGAGCTTCGCCGCATCAATTTCATCCGCAGCTTCCCGCACCAGACGCCCGTCATCATGAACTATGACGCGGGCGACTACGAAGCCTCGCTGGAAGCGGCGATGAAGGCCGCCGACTGGGCCGGTTTCCCGGCCCGCAAGGCGGAAGCCGCAAGCCGCGGCATGAAGCGCGGCATCGGCATGAGCTGCTACATCGAGGCTTGCGGCATCGCGCCGTCGGCGGCGGTCGGCTCGCTCGGCGCCGGCGTCGGCCTGTGGGAATCGGCGGAGGTGCGCGTCAATGCCGTCGGCACCGTCGAGGTGCTCACCGGCTCGCACAGCCACGGCCAGGGCCATGAGACGACCTTCGCCCAGCTCGTCGCCGACCGCTTCGGCGTGCCGCTCGACAGCGTCTCCATCGTGCATGGCGATACCGACAAGGTGCAGATGGGCATGGGCACCTACGGCTCCCGTTCCGGCGCCGTCGGCATGTCCGCCGTCGTCAAGGCGCTGGACAAGGTGGAGGCCAAGGCCAAGAAGATCGCCGCCCACCTGATGGAGGCCGACGAGAGCGATATCGTCATCGAGAACGGCGCCCTGAAGGTCGCCGGCACCGACAAGTCGGTCCCGTGGTTCCAGATGGCGCTCGCCGCCTATACCGCGCACAACCTGCCCTCCGGCATGGAGCCCGGCCTCAAGGAAGGCGCGTTCTATGATCCGGCCAACTTCACCTTCCCGGCCGGCTGCTACATCGCGGAGGTCGAGGTCGATCCGGAAACCGGCAAGACGAAGATCGTCCAGTTCGTCGCCGCCGACGACTTCGGCAACATCATCAACCCGATGATCGTCGAAGGACAAGTGCATGGCGGCATTGCGCAGGGCATCGGCCAGGCGCTGCTGGAGGGCGTGCATTACGACCCGGAAACCGGCCAGCTCCTGACGGCGAGCTACATGGACTACACCATGCCGCGCGCCGACGACCTGCCCTCCTTCCAGGTCTCGCACCAGATCACGCCCTGCCCGAACAATCCGCTCGGCATCAAGGGCTGCGGCGAGGCGGGCGCCATCGGCTCGCCGCCGGCACTGATGAACGCCATCACCGATGCCATCGGCAACAACGACCTCACCATGCCGGCAACGCCCCAGAAGGTCTGGGCGGCGGCACGGGCAACGGCAAACTGACGGGAGGACGCCATGTACGCAACGAACTATCACCGCGCCTCCTCGGTCGCCGATGCGGTCAAGCTGCAGTCGTCCTCGGACGAGGCGAAATACGTCTCAGGCGGCATGACGCTGATCCCGACGATGAAGCAGCGCCTCGCCGCTCCCTCCGATCTCGTGGATCTCAGGCACATCGCCGAGATGAAGGGCATCTCGGTCACCGGCAGCCGCGTACACATCGGCGCGGCCACCACGCATTACGAGGTCTCCACCTCCACCGAGCTGAAAGCCGCCTGCCCGGCGATCTCTCACCTCGCCGCCCATATCGGCGACCCGCATGTCCGCCATATGGGCACGATCGGCGGTTCCATCGCCAACAACGACCCGGCTGCCGACTATCCCTCCGCGATGCTGGCGCTAGGCGCAACGATCGTCACCAATGCCAGGGAAATCGCCGCCGAAGACTTCTTCACCGGCCTTTTCGAAACCGCGCTCGAAGCTGGCGAGATCGTCGTCGCCGTCACCTTCGATGCGCCGGCCAAGGCAGGCTACTCCAAGTTCCCCAACCCGGCCTCACGTTATGCCATGGCCGGCGTCTTCGTCGCAAAGGCGGGGGATGGCAGCGTGCGGGTGGCGGTAACGGGCGCGGGCTCGAACGGTGTCTTCCGCCATGCCGGTCTTGAGGCGGCGCTTGCCGCCAACTGGTCGGCGGATGCGGCCGCGGGCGTCGATGTCGATGCCTCCGACCTGCTCTCCGATCTCCACGGCAGTGCAGAGTACCGGGCCAACCTCGTGAAAGTCATGGCCAAGCGAGCGATCGCCGCCGCCTGATTTCCACCAAAAACCTGAAACTGGTTCGATTAAAAGGGCGGTTGAGGCCGTCCTTTTTTCGTGCAGACTTGACATGCATCAACAGGAAATGGCCTTTGGGGGCCTAAGATACATTGGAATGGTTCAAAGGTGGCGCCGATTTGCCGCAGCGGAGATCGTTGCAGCGGGCCGGCCTCAGGTGTAGCCGATTGAACGACCGCCAACGATGATGATGTCCGGGTTTTCGCCGGACAGGAGACTCCGGATGGACTTCGAAAACTTCTTCAAGAACGAGCTGGATGGCCTGCATCAGGAAGGCCGCTATCGCGTGTTCGCCGATCTGGAGCGCCAGAAGGGGAATTTTCCCAAGGCGACCCGCTACACGGCCGAAGGCCCGAAGGACGTCACCGTCTGGTGTTCCAACGATTATCTCGGCATGGGCCAGAACCCCAAGGTCACCGAGGCGATGAAGCTCGCCATCGACCAGTGTGGCGCCGGTGCCGGCGGCACCCGCAACATTTCCGGCACCAATCACTATCATGTCCTGCTCGAGCAGGAACTGGCCGACCTGCACGGCAAGGAATCCGCCCTGCTCTTCACCTCGGGCTACGTGTCCAACTGGGCAGCCCTTGGCACGCTCTGTTCGAAGATCCCCGGCCTCATCTGTTTTTCGGATGCCGGCAACCACGCTTCGATGATCGAGGGCATTCGCCACTCCAAATGCGAGCGCGTGATCTGGAAACACAATGACCTCCGAGATCTCGAAGCCAAGCTCGCCGCCGCCGATCCCAAGGCGCCGAAGCTAATCGCCTTCGAATCGGTCTATTCGATGGACGGCGACATCGCCCCAATCAAGGAAATCTGCAACCTCGCCGACAAATATGGCGCGATGACCTATCTCGACGAAGTCCACGCTGTCGGCATGTACGGTCCGCGCGGCGGCGGCATTGCCGAACGTGAAGGCCTGATGCATCGTCTGACAGTCATCGAAGGCACGCTTGCCAAGGCGTTCGGCGTGATGGGCGGCTATATCGCGGCCTCAACGGCGCTCTGCGATTTCGTGCGCTCCTTCGCCTCGGGCTTTATCTTCACGACGTCGCTGCCGCCCGCACTTGCCGCCGGTGCGTTCGCCTCGATCCGCCATCTCAAGGACAGCCAGATCGAGCGCTTCGCCCATCAGGAGCGCGTGCGCAAGCTGCGCGCCGCGCTTGACCGCAACGGCATTCCACACATGCCGAACCCGAGCCATATCGTGCCGGTCATGGTCGGCGACGCATCGAAGTGCAAATGGATCTCGGACCTGCTGCTCGACAATTTCGGCATCTATGTCCAGCCGATCAACTACCCGACGGTGCCGCGCAAGACCGAGCGCCTGCGCATCACGCCGACGCCGCTGCACACCGATGCCGATATCGAGCATCTCGTCAGTGCGCTGCATTCGCTCTGGTCGCGCTGTGCGCTGGCCCGCGCCGTCGCCTGATAAGCGGAAAAACCCGATTGCTCAGATGAGCCCGGCGGCCACCCGCCGGGCTTCTTCGTCTGCGGCGAAGACATCGTCCATGGACGATGCCGGCGGCAGATGGGTGAGTTTATCCATCACCTGTTCGGCAATATCGGCCATCGACAGGAAGCCGATGCGCCCGCCGACAAAGGCATGGAACGCCACTTCCTCGGCCGCATTCATGATCGCGCCCTGAAGGCCGCCACGTTCCAGCGCCGTGCGGGCGAGCCGGAGTGCCGGGAAACGCGTTTCGTCTGGCGCTTCGAAATCGAGCCGCGACAGCTTGGCAAAATCCAGCCGGTCGACATTGAGCGGCGAGCGTGTGGGATAGGTCAGGGCATAGCCGATCGCCGTGCGCATATCCGGCGCGCCGAGCTGCGCCAGTACCGAGCCATCGACATAGCCGACCATGGAATGGATGATCGACTGCGGATGCACCACCACCTCGATCTGGTCGGGCCTGACGTCGAAGAGATGTTTCGCCTCGATCATCTCCAGCGCCTTGTTGAACATCGAGGCGCTGCCGATCGAGATTTTCAGACCCATCGACCAGTTGGGATGGGCACGCGCGATATCCGCCGTCACGCCCGCCATCTGCTCGCGGCTCCAGGTGCGGAACGGGCCGCCCGAGGCCGTCAGCACGATGCGCTCGAGGGCATGGCGCTGGTCGTCCTCCAATGCCTGGAAGATCGCGCTATGTTCGCTGTCGACGGGAATAAGCCGCCCACCGCCCTCGGCGACCGCCTGAACGAAGAGGTCGCCGGCCGACACCAGGCATTCCTTGTTGGCAAGCGCGATATCCGCGCCCTTCTTCGCCGCGGCCAGCGTCGGCGCCAGGCCAGCCGTGCCGACGATCGCCGCCATCACCCAGTCCGCGTCACCGGAAGCCGCCTCCATGAGCGCCGCGCGCCCGGCCGCCGCCTCGATGCCGCTGCCGGAAAGCGCGTCCTTCAATGCGCCGTAGCGGCTCTCGTCTGCCGTCACCACCAACCGCGCGCCGCAGTCTTTCGCCTGGGCGGCGAGCAGCTCGACATTGCCATTGCCGGTCAGCGCCACGACCTCATAGCGTTCGCGCCCGCCAAGCTGTCGCACCACGTCGAGCGTGCTGGTGCCGATGGAGCCTGTCGAGCCTAAAACGGTGATGCGGCGCGTCTGCCGCGCATCGAGAGCCATGATGGTTTCCGCGCTTTTCTTGTGTTCTGCACTTGGCTCTACAGGCGAAAGACGCCCGCAACAAGCCGGTAATGGCCGATCTGCGCGGCGGAAAACCGTCGCAGTCCCGGTCTTGTGGAACCCGCCGCTTGACCTTTTCGCCCGGACAGCCATAACGTCCCCGCAAAGTGCCTTTACGCCCGACGCGATTGGAGAAATCTGTGCATCGACGCCTGAGAGTTTGGACCCTCGCCTGCCTCGTGCTTGCGGCAGCAGCTCCGGCCCATGCCGACGAGCCGGTCCCCGGCGGCCTCGGCGGCGCCTGGCTTGCCGAAGATATCGGCGGCAACGGGGTCATCGACGATCTGCAGACGACGCTGGAAATCAAGCCCGACGGTTCCTACGGCGGCAATGGCGGCTGCAACACCTATCGCGGCAAGCTGAAGGTGCAGAACGGCACCATCGCCTTCGCACCCGCCGCCGCGACGCGCAAAATGTGCGCACCCGCCATCATGGACCAGGAACAGAAGTTCTTCGACGCGCTCGGCACCGTGACCTCCTGGAAGCTCGAAAACGGCATCCTGCATCTCACCGGCAAGGAAGGCGCACCCGCCATCCGTCTTGCCGGGCTGAAGAACAGCACCGACATCGTCATCCGCCTGCCCGGACCGGAACAGAGCGTGGCGCGTGAGACGATCAGCTACCAGTGTGACGCCGACCAGCGCGTCGTCGCCGAATACATCAATGCCGGCGCCAATTCGCTCGCCGTGCTGAAGATCGGCGAGGAAACGCTGATCGCCGCCAATGTCATGGCCGCTTCCGGCGCCAAATATGCCGGCGGCCGCTACGAATGGTGGACCAAGGGCGACGAGGCGACGCTTTACGACCTGACCAAGGGCGAGAATGCGCCGGGCGTCAACTGCCGCAAGACCGGCTGAGCCGACAGGGCTTTCCGGTCTTTGCGCAGGCGATAGGGGGACAACCGCATGCCTACATTCCATGTCGGCCAGAAGGTCGTCTGCATCAACGACCGCTTCAAGAATGTCTCGATCGACCAGGGCATCCGCAGGGGACAGGTCTATACGGTCCGCTGGGCCGGCCAGTACCGCCACTATGTCGACGGCGATTTCTACGGCATCAAGCTGATGGAACTCTACCGCGGCAATGACGACGGTCCGGAAGGCTACGGCGCCGTCGACATGCCCTTCCGCGCCAGCCGCTTCCGCCCGCTGGTTTCCGATCGAATCAAGAGCATGCTCGGGATGAAGGCCCCGCAGCCGAAGAAGGTCGTCAGCAAGCCGTCGATGATCCCCTCGGTACGCGCCAAGCCGCGCGTCGTCACGCCGGAGCGCGAGAAGGAAGACGTCTGATCTCGCCGGAGATGGCGCTCAGGCCTGAAGCCGCTTCGTCGGCAAACCGGCAAAAGAGGCAAGCCGCGCCAGACTTTCTTCCTGCTCATAGATGACGGCCCGGCCGCGCCCGGCCTGCTTGGCCCAATAGAGCGCCTGGTCGGCCCGCTTCAGGCAGGCATCCGCATCGCTCGCGCTATCCGAGATGAATGTGATGCCGACGCTGACGCCTACGGTCGCGGAGAGCCCGTCGATCAGATAGGGCGCGCTGACGATCTCGATGATCCGCTCGGCGAGTGCAAGGCCCTTCTCTTCACGATCCGCATCGTCCTGCAGGATGGCAAATTCATCGCCCCCGAGCCGCGCCACAAGCCCGTGCTCCCCAACGCAGGCCCGCAGCCGGTCCGCGACCACGCAGAGCAGTGTGTCGCCGGCCGCATGGCCCAATGTGTCGTTGACCTGCTTGAACCGGTCGAGATCGAGATAGAGCAAGGCGCGCTGTTTGCCGTTCAGCGTGTCGGCGATGGCATCGTCCAGCCGCTGGCGCAGCGTCACCCGATTGGCGAGATCGGTCAGCGCGTCATGATGGGCAAGATGCGCCACATGGGTTTCGCTCTGCTTGCGCGCATCGATGTCCTCGATCACGCCGGCCCATTGCAGGACGGCGCCATTGTCATCCTGCACCGGCCCGCCGCGCTTGCGCACCCAGAGCCAGCGCCCGCCGGCCACGAGAAGGCGGAACTCGACATCGACCATACGACAGGCCTTGCGTGTCTCCTCCAGCGTCTCGACGAGCCGCGCGCGATCCTGCGGATGCACCCAGTCGAGCCAGGCCATGCCGAGTGCATCGGTCTCCGACGTGCCCGTCAGCACCGACCAACCTTCTATCCAGCTGAGATCACCGCGCACCGACCAGCGCCAAAGCGCAAGTGCACCCGCCTGGGCGACCGTCTCCAGCCGCCGCGCATTGTTGCGCCGCGCCGCTTCCGCGGCCTCCACGCTCACCCGCAGCGTCTCGAATTCCCGGACCAGCGATTTCGGGATGGGCGGCAACGCGTCTGCCGGATGGTTCGACGCGACGGCGGCACTATGCGCCGCCAGCGCCTCGACGGGCCGAAGGATCAGCCGCCCGATCCAGACGGCCGCAACGGTCGCCAGCCCAAGGGCAACCAACGCTCCGAAGGAGAGGCCGATCAGCGGGTCCTTCCAGCGCGCATTGAAGACAGCGGTCGGCTCGCCGACCACCAGCGCCCAGCCGGGCGTGCCGTCCAGTTTTTCGAAGGCGAGGATCGTCTTCATTTTCTCCGTCGTCACCGCCTCGAACCAGCCGCTGCGGGCATTGAGTGCCTCAAGCTTGTGCCAGTCGGGAGCACGCAGACCAATGGTACGTTCAGCGTCGCGGGATCGCGCGATGATCCGCCCGTCGCCATCGGTGACGGCCACAAGGATACCGCTCAGCGCCTGGTTCTTCTGCTGGAGGGCACGAATGAGCTGTTCGGGCGCAACCGACAGCACGAGCGCCCGCATGCGCTCGCCTTCCGCCGGTAGCGGCAAGGCAAGATCAATCCGGAAATCCGCCCGCTTGCGCCCGAGATAGAGGTTGGAAAGCGCCGGAGCCTGCTTGCTGGCCGCCTCGCGCGCAACGGCGGCGATGCGCCGATCGACTACGCCAACCGTCTTGTTTCCATCGAAAGCCACGAGTGTGATCTGCCCATCCAGTCCGATGCCTTTGAACCGGCTGGAGGTCAGCGTCGTGGAAACCGTATCGCCGGAAAACGTCCGCAGCGTCGCGAAGGTGGTGAGCGCCGTGAAACGCCCTTCGATGTCCGCCTCGATGGCGCGGGCGAGCGTTGCTGCGGTATCGGAAAGCCGGGTCGTCGCCGTTTCGCGGTAAGCTTCCCCCGCGCGCCACATGGCGAAGCCGGATATGGCGATGACAGGCATCAGGCAGGCAAGGGCAAGCGCCAGAAGGTAGACATTCAGTCCCACGCTCCTTCCGACCACAAACTTCTTGGGCAATCCCGCAACCTCCGCCATTCATAAGGGGTCTGCTTTATGCGGAAAGCCTTAAAAGTCTCCTTCGCTGAAATGGTGATCCCGCCGCGATTCGAACG
>NZ_CAMLFY010000141.1 GCF_946479415.1 uncultured Shinella sp.
TCGGCCCGCGTGCCGCCTTCGGCGCAGGGCGAGTTGCAGGGCGCGCTGACCAGCGTTTCCAGCATCACCACCATCATCGGACCGCTGATCTTCACCCAGGTGTTCAGCCATTTCACCGGACCGCAGGCCCCCGTCGTTTTCGCCGGTGCGCCCTATGCGGTTGCAGCCGTGATCCTCTTTGTCGGTCTCCTGATCTTCGTCACCAAGCTCAGCGGTGCTGGAGCCGGTCCAATGGGGAAAATGCCAGTTGAAAGCGCTTGAAGCGCTTTCAGTCGTGACATTTCGACGAAATTTTCGAGAAAAGGCGGCCGTTTTGGCCGCAGTCGCGCATTTTTGATGAAAACATCAATTCTAGTCGATTGATCGCGACCGGAACTTGTGATCGGAAGCGATGCGAAAGTGAGAACTATTATGCACATGGCAACGCATCGCGCGGATAACAGCTGGCGCTCCCATTTCCGGGCGACCTTCGCCTTGGGCGTGCCGTTGATCGGCGCTCAGCTGGCCCAGCTCGGCATTCACACGACGGATGTGGTCATCGTCGGCCGTCTCGGCGCGGCCCATCTTGCGGCCCTCGTGCTGTCCAGCCAGTTCTTCTTCACCCTTTTCATCCTCGGTTCCGGCTTTGCCAATGCCGTCATGCCCATGGTCGCGCAGGCCTATGGCCGCGGCGACACTGTCTCCGTGCGCCGCTCCGTGCGCATGGGCATGTGGGTGGTACTGATCTATTCGGCATTGATGGTGCCGATCTTCTACAATGCCGAAAGCATCCTGCTCTATGCCGGCCAGAAGCCGGATGTGGCGGCCCTGGCCGGCGGCTACCTGAAGATCGTGCAATGGGGCATGGCGTCGGCACTGCTGTTCATGACGCTGCGCGGTCTCGTCAGCGCGCATGGCCGCGCCGGCATCGTGCTCTATGTCACGATCGTAATCCTGTCGATCAATGCCTTCTTCGCCTATGCACTGGTGCTCGGCCGCTTCGGCTTTCCGGCCCTGGGCATCCATGGCGCGGCCATCGTGTCGCTCGCCGTCAACATCCTGAGCTTCCTGCTGCTCACCGCCTATATCCAGTGGCGGCCGGAAATGCGCCGCTATGAACTCTTCGTGCGCTTCTGGCGGCCGGACTGGCCGGCTTTCCGCGAAGTCCTCTATCTCGGTCTGCCGATCGGCTTCACCATGCTTGCAGAGGTCAGCCTGTTCACCGGCGCCTCCTTGCTTATGGGCAATATCGGCACCCTGGAGCTGGCCGCGCACGGCATCGCGCTTCAGCTTGCCTCCATCGCCTTCATGATCCCGCTTGGCCTGGCGCAGGCCGGTACGGTGCGCGTCGGCATTGCCCATGGCCGCAGCGATCACCTCGCCGTCGTGCGCGCCTCTTTGGCCGTGCTTGCCGTTGCAGCCGTCATCGCGGTCGGCGGTGGTTTGCTTTTCGCAACGATTCCCACGACGCTCGCGGCAATCTTCCTCGATGAGGCTGGCAAGGATTCGGCCGCGGTTCTCGCCATTGCCGGCCCCTTCGTCGTCATCGCCGGCATCTTCCAGCTGGTCGACGGCCTCCAGGCCATTGCCGCAGGCCTGCTGCGCGGCCTGAAGGACACGCGCATTCCCATGGTCATGGCGCTGATCTCTTACTGGCCGATCGGTTTCTTCTGCGCCTGGTTCTTCGCCTTCCCCGCCGGCTTCGGCGGCGTCGGCATCTGGTTCGGCTTCGTTGGAGGCCTCGCCGCGGCGGCGATCCTGCTGAACTGGCGCTTTTATCGGCTGGTGCGCCAGGGCGGCTGATCGGCGGCCTGGTGGCCGGCGGCGAATAGGCGCGGCCTCCGAACCGCTACGTTGAGTAAGGCGTTCAATCCGTCAGCGAGTCATGCCAATCGCCGTCAGTCACAGTTCCACGGCTCGGGCTGGTGGCGCCCGGCATGACATCGACCGTTCCGCCACCGTATTCCACACGGATTCTGCAATAAGCGGCAAGTGCAATTTCCTTCCGCAGCTCTGCCGTGCTTTTGCGCCAAGCCTTGCCATCAACGATGATGCGCGCTTTGGCGCCGCTGTATTCAATGTGAGAGATGGTGTTCAACGCTTGCCAGATATCGAGAAAAACAATTTCGTTGTGGCAAACGATCTCCGGCTGTGCGGATCTCAGCTGTGCTTCTGTAAATGCAGGTTTCGCCCCACTTGCAACCATCAAGGCGAGAAGCGTATAGCGGGCAATATTCATTCGGGGGCGGCCTTTTCATTCTCTGATTGTATCTTCGCTATATCTTTGGCGCACAAATGAAAAGGCCCCGCACGGGGCGGTGCCTTTCGAATTTCTCTGGATTGGGATCGCTTAAGCCCGTTCCGGCAGCGCTTCCTCGCCCTTCTTTTCGCGCACCAGATTGATGAAGCGGCGGAAGAGGTAGTGGCTGTCCTGCGGGCCGGGGGAGGCTTCCGGGTGGTGCTGCACGGAGAAGACCGGCTTGCCGACGAGGCGCAGGCCGCAATTCGTGCCGTCGAACAGCGAGACATGGGTTTCTTCAACGCCTTCCGGCAGCGACGTCGAGGCGACGGCGAAGCCGTGGTTCATCGAGACGATTTCCACCTTGCCGGTCGTGTGGTCCTTCACCGGGTGGTTTGCCCCATGGTGGCCCTGATGCATCTTCTCGGTGGTGGCGCCGACGGCAAGGCCGAGCATCTGGTGGCCGAGGCAGATGCCGAAGATCGGCAGGCCGCTTTCGATCAGCGTCTTGATGACCGGGACGGCATATTCGCCGGTTGCGGCCGGGTCGCCCGGGCCGTTCGAGAGGAAGATGCCGTCCGGCTTCTGTGCCAGCACGTCCTCGGCGCTCGAAGTTGCCGGCATGACGGTGACCTTGCAGCCGAGGCCGGTGAAGAGGCGCAGGATGTTGCGCTTCACGCCGTAGTCGAGCGCGACGATGTGATACTTCACGTCGGCGTCCGCGAGGTCTTCGGCGCCCTCGTTCCAGACCCAGGGCTTTTCGCTCCAGCGCGAGGACTGGCCGGAGGAGGCGACCTTGGCGAGATCCAGGCCGACGAGACCGCTCCAGGCCTTCGCTTCGGCCTTCAGCGTCTCGATGTCGAAGACGCCGTTCGGATCATGGGCGATGACGGCGTTCGGTGCGCCGTTCTCGCGGATCCAGGCGGTCAGCGCGCGCGTGTCGATGCCCGAAAGGCCGATGATGCCGCGGGCTTTCAGCCAGGCGTCGAGGTGTTTTGCCGAACGGTAATTCGAGGGATCGGTGATATCGGCCTTGAAGATCGTGCCGACCGCGCCGTGGCGGGCGGCGGGCGTCAGGTCTTCGATGTCCTCGTCATTGGCGCCGATATTGCCGATATGCGGGAAGGTGAAGGTGACGATCTGGCCGAGATAGGAGGGGTCGGTCAGGATTTCCTGGTAGCCCGTCAGCGCCGTGTTGAAGCAGACTTCCGCGGTCACCTTGCCGGTGGCGCCGATGCCCTTGCCTTCGATGACCGTGCCGTCGGCGAGGACGAGCAGGGCGGTCGGCTTTTCAGTGGTCCATGCGGGGGTCGAGGTCATGTTCATCCCGTTTCCGGCACCGAGCGCCACCGGCTTGAAAGCCGGGGGACCAGGCACCATTTGAGGTCGCAGGCAAAGGCGCGCGGAAACCCGCGTTGGTTCGCCCTGATTGCCAAATTTCGTGCAGGTGCCGGAAAATAGACAAAGCGGATGACCGGGTCAACCGCCGCCTGTGGATTGCGTTGAATTATAAAGTGTTTGGAATCAAGCGCTTGCGCAATCCGTTTGCGGATACGACCTTTGCCGGTCTATGAGCATGCACAAGGAAACGACGACAAGGCTTGGTCGCGCATCCGGCGCCGACCGCCTTTCATGGAGAAAAGAATGCGCGAAATCTTCGCAAACGACCTGAAGGAAGCCCTCAAGGCAAAGGACGCCTGCCGTGTTTCCACGCTGCGCCTGATCCAGGCGACGCTGAAGGACCGCGACATTGCCAACCGCGGCGTGGGCAAAGGCCCGGTCGAGGACGACGAAGTGCTGCAGATCCTCGCCAAGATGATCAAGCAGCGCGAGGAGTCGTCGAAAATCTTTGCCGATAACGGCCGCCCGGAGCTCGCCGCCCAGGAACAGCAGGAAATTGCCGTGATCAAGGGCTTCCTGCCCGAGCAGCTTTCCGACGAGAAGGTGCGCGAGCTGATTTCCGGCGTCATCGGCGAGATCGGCGCGCAGGGCCTGCGCGACATGGGCAAGGTCATGGCCGTGCTCAAGGAGCGCTTCCCCGGCCAGATGGATTTCGCCAAAGCCTCGGGCGTGGTGAAGGATCTGCTGAAGTAACGGGCAATCGATATCGCGAGCGGAAAGGGCGGCTTCAGGCCGCCCTTTTTGTTTTCCGTAAGCGTTCCGCACAGGTTTGCTGGAACCAAAAAGGTGGCGCGCCGTTATGCGGGAAAGAACAGGAGCCTGACGATGATCGTTCATCGGCTCGCCCCGGCGCAGTGCATGACGTGCCGCCGGACTGTCGTATCGTGTTGGAGCACCCGGCGGTCATCCTGAAACGGAGGCCAAGCCGATGCGTGGTGCGTTCCTTCTTTCTTTTGCGAGCTTTGTTTTTGCCGCGCCGTCGCTGGCGCATGACGCGGCGAGCGGCTGGCAATACGAGCAGTTTTGCTGCAACGGCAACAGCCACAATGGCGACTGCCAGATGATCTCGTCCGACACCGTGCGTATCATCGATGGCGGTTATCAGGTGACGCTCGCGCCCGGCGATCACCGGCTTGCCACCCGCCGCCACATCTTCCGCCTGCCGCAATCGACGGCCCGTCGCTCGCAGGATGGCGAGTACCATCTCTGCCTCTATCCGACGGAGGACACGCTGCGTTGCTTCTATGCGCCGGACATGGGATTTTGAGGCTGGGGATTTTGAGGTTGGGGATTTTGAGGCTAGGGATTTTGAGAGACTGGGTTTGACTGCTGGCCTGTGAATTGCTGTGGGTGGGCGACTATCGCTGGCGGCAGGCTCCGGGGATGGTTATATGAACCTCAACCGAGGTATCCATGCGCTTTTCCAACGCCTTCCTAGACGAGATTCGTGACCGCGTCCCCATTTCGGACGTGATCGGCCGGCGCGTGACCTTCGACCGCAAGAAAACCAATGTCTCGCGCGGCGACTACTGGGCCTGCTGCCCGTTCCACGGAGAAAAGTCGCCGAGCTTCCATTGCGAGAACCGCAAGGGTCGCTACCATTGTTTCGGCTGCGGCGTTTCCGGCGATCATTTCCGCTTCCTCACCGATCTCGAAGGCCTGTCCTTCCCCGAGGCCGTGCAGCAGATCGCCGACATGGCTGGCGTCGCCATGCCCCAGCCGGATGTGCAGGCCGAGCAGCGCGAGACGGAGCGCATGGGCCTCGTCGAGGTCATGGAAATGGCGACCCGTTTCTTCGAGGATCAGCTCCAGACGCCGGCCGGCGCCAAGGCGCGCGCTTATCTGCGCGACCGCGGCCTGACCGGACGCACCATCGAGACCTTCCGCCTCGGTTTCGCGACCGACAGCCGCAACGCGCTGAAGGAGCATCTGGCCGGCAAGGGCGTTCCGAAGGAGGCGATCGAGGCCTGCGGTCTTGTCGTGCACGGACCGGAAATCCCGGTGTCCTATGACCGTTTCCGCGACCGCATCATGTTCCCGATCCTCTCGGTCCGCGACAAGGTGATCGCCTTCGGCGGCCGCGCCATGTCGCCGGATGCGCCGGCCAAATATCTGAATTCCAACGAGACGGAACTCTTCCACAAGGGCAATGTGCTCTACAATCACGCCCGCGCCCGCAAGAGCGCGCAGGGGGCGAGCCGCGCCGGCAACGCCGCGCAAGACGAAAAAACCGCCGGGACGATCATTGCCGTCGAAGGCTATATGGATGTGATCGCGCTCTATCAGGCCGGCATCGAAAATGCCGTGGCGCCGCTCGGCACGGCGCTGACCGAAAACCAGCTGGACTTGCTCTGGAAGATGACGCCGGAGCCGGTGCTGTGCTTCGACGGCGATGGCGCCGGTATTCGCGCGGCTAACCGTGCGGCCGATCTCGCGCTGCCCTTCATCAAGCCGGAGCGTACCGTGCGCTTTGCGCTTCTGCCCGACGGCAAGGATCCGGACGATCTCGTGCGCCATGAGGGCCGGGCGCCCTTCGACAAGGTAATGGCGAGCGCCCGCCCGCTGGCGGAAATGATTTGGAGCCGCGAGGTGCAGGGCGCGAATTTCGAGACGCCGGAAAGCCGCGCGGCCCTGGAAGCGCGCCTGCGCCAGATCACGGCGGCCATCGGCGACGAGGATGTGCGCCGTCATTACCAGCAGGACATGCGCGACCGGCTGAACACGTTCTTCCGCCCCGTCCAGCGCCAAGGCGGCAACTTTGGCGGCAACGGCGGCGGCGGCTTTGCCGGCAACCGGCAGCCGCGTGGCGGTGGCGGGAGCCGAGGCGCACCGCAGGGCAATGCGATGCCTTCGGCCATTTCCGACCGGCTTGCCCGTTCGGCGCTGGTGCGCGGCGCGCAGGAGCTGCCCGCGCTGCGCGAAAGTGTGCTGGCGCTGACCGTGGTCAATCATCCCGATCTTCTCTTCAGCCATTATGACGAGATCGCCATCATCGAATACGAGAACCGCGATCTGCAACGCCTCTGGTCGTCGCTGATCGGTATTGCAGGTGCCGTTGGTGCCCGGCTCGACCGCGCGCGGCTGATCGAGGAGCTGGAGGCTGCCGGTTTCGACACGTTGCTGAAGGGCCTCGAGCAGCAAGTGCGCAATTCCCGCCTCTGGACGGCGACGGCCGAGGCCGCCTCCGAGGACGCGAACGAGGGCTACCAGCAGGCACTCGCCCTTCACAAGCGCACCCGCGCCCTGCTCTGGCAGCGCCGCGAACTCGAGCGTGAATTGGCGCTCGCGACGGAGGAGGGCGACGGCGAACGCGTGCCGCAAATCCTTCGCGCTCTGCAGGAAGTGCAGAATGAAACCGTCCGCCTGGAAAGCCAGGAGGCGATCATCGAGGGTTTTGGCGTCATGTCCGGCCGCGTGAAAGGCCCGGCTGCACGCTAGTGCCGGCAATGCCCGTCGGTTCGTTCCGGCAGGCCGCAGGCCCGTGCGTGGCAGCTCAGCCGCCCCTTCACCCGTTGAAGACGATGGCCAGCTTGTTGCCCGAGGGATCACGGACATAAGCGGAATACCAGTCCGGCCCATAATGGGCGCGGGGACCGGGTGGGCCTTCGTCCGTGCCGCCATAAGCGAGTGCGGCGGCATGAAATGCGTCGACGACGCCCTGTGTGGCGGCCGGGAAGCCGATCATCGTGCCGTTGCCGGTGCTGGGTGCCGCGCCATCGAAAGGTGTGCAGAGCCATAGAGTGAACCCGTCAGGCCCGCCGTTTTGGGAATAGCTGCGCCATCCGGGAAAATCGTCGCGCACGGCCCATCCGATCGTTGCGAGCACCGCATCGTAGAACTTCGCTGTCACGGCGGCATCTGAAGCGCCGAGTGTTGCATAGACATCCGTCATGTTTTTTCCTCCACGGCTGCAACTTTATCTTGAAATCAGAACAAATCAAGAACAATATGTGCGGCGTGAAAAGTCGGGGGCAAAGGGTTGTCGATGTGGACGGGCTGGCCAGAATAGGGGAAAACGTGCTGACCATGACCCAGACCAGATCCTCCAGTTCCCTTGCCGCGCTGTTCGATGCGCAGGCTTCCGCGCCGCTCGACGTGTTGAAACGCGTCTATGGCTATGATGCCTTCCGCGGCAAGCAGCAGGCCGTGGTGGAGCATGTCGCCCAGGGCGGCGATGCCGTCGTGCTGTTTCCGACGGGGGCCGGCAAGTCGCTGTGCTTCCAGATCCCCGCGCTCTGCCGGCAGGGTGTCGGCATTGTCATCTCGCCGCTGATCGCGCTGATGCGCGACCAAGTGGAGGCGCTGAAGCAGCTTGGCGTGCGGGCGGCCGGGCTCAATTCGTCGCTGTCGCGCGACGAGTTTTTCGCCGTTCGCGACGCCATCCGCGCCGGTGATCTCGACCTTCTCTATGTCACGCCGGAGCGCATCGTCACGGATGGTTTTGCCGAACTCGTCGCGGATGCCAGGATCGCGCTCTTCGCCATCGACGAGGCCCATTGCGTCTCGCAGTGGGGGCATGATTTCCGGCCGGAATACCGGGCGCTCGGCATGCTCGGCGAGCGTTATCCTGGCGTGCCGCGCGTCGCGCTGACGGCAACGGCCGATCCGCACACGCGCGACGACATCATCGACCGGCTGGGGCTTGGGGACGCTGAAGTCTTCACGACGAGTTTCGACCGGCCGAACATCTCTTACGAGATCGCCGAGCGCGACCAGCCGCGCCAGCAGCTCCTGCGCTTCCTGTCGAAGCACGAGGGCGAGAGCGGCATCGTCTATTGCTTGTCGCGCGCGAAAGTGGAGGACACGGCCGAGTGGCTGAACACGCAAGGAGTTCGGGCGTTGCCCTATCATGCGGGTTTCGACCGGGCGGTGCGTGATGCCAATCAGGATGCTTTCCTGAAGGAGGAAAACCTCTGCCTCGTCGCCACCGTCGCCTTCGGCATGGGCATCGACAAGCCGGATGTGCGCTATGTCGCGCATCTCGACCTGCCGGGCTCGGTGGAAGCTTACTATCAGGAGACGGGGCGCGCGGGGCGTGACGGCCTGCCGTCGGAGGTCTGGATGGCCTATGGCATGGCCGATGTCGTGCAGCGGCGGCGGATGATCGACGAGGGCAATGCGGCCGAGGAGGTCAAGCGCATCGAGCGCGGTAAGCTGACCGCGCTGCTCGCCATCTGCGAGACGGCAGGCTGCCGCCGCAAGGCGATCCTGGCGCATTTCGGCGAGGCGCATGCCGGCGGCTGCGGCAATTGCGATACCTGCCGCAACCCGGTCGAGACCTGGGATGGCACCGAGGCGGCGATCAAGGCGCTCGCCGCTGTCTATCGCACCGGCGAGCGATTTGGCGCGGGCCATGTCATCGATGTGCTGATGGGCGTCGAGAACGAGAAGACGCAGCGTTTCGGCCATACGGAGATGCCGGTCTTCGGCGCCGGCAAGGATATCGCGCCGCGTATCTGGCAGTCGATCTTCCGGCAATTGCTGGCCATGGGCTTGATCAGCGTCGACCATTCGGCCTTCGGCGCGCTGAAACTGGAGGAAGAGGCGCGCGCCGTCTTCCGCCATGAACGGGAGGTTCTGTTCCGCAAGGACCGGCCGCAGAGCGGACGCAAGGCGAAGGCCGGCAATTCGCCTGCCGCGCGCGAGCGCTCGAATCTGTCGGGTTCGGATCGCGAGCTGTTCGAGCTCCTGCGTGCCGAGCGGCTTTCCATTGCCAAGGATCTGGACGTGCCGCCCTATGTCGTCTTCCCGGACACGACGCTGATTGCGCTTGCCAGAGAACGGCCGAGCGATCTGGAGGAGCTGCTGGATATTCCCGGTATCGGCGTGTCCAAGCGCGACCGGTTCGGCGAGGCCTTCCTCGCCGTCATCGAGGAATTTGCGGGGTAGGTCCGTCGTCATTCAGCCCATACTGGCCTGCAAATGGCGTTTTTGCGCGCTTCCGGTGCTCACGTACATTAAGTACGCTGCGCTTCGGGTCACATAAAACCACCATTCTCGACTCACTATGCACTGAATGACGATGGCCCGCGGTGTTTTTTAACAGGCGCGTGTCGGAACGTTCCGGCCCCGTACGTCCTTGAGCACGGTCACAAGGAGGACGTTCCGATGAAAGTCACGCAGCATCTCTGGTTCGAAAAGGATATGGAAGCGGCGATCGGTTTCTATACCTCGCTCATTCCCGGCTCCTCGGTCCACTGGATTTCCGGCCTGCCGGCCGAGACACCGAGCGGTCCGCCCGGCAGTGTCAGGATCGCGAGCTTTACGCTGGGCGACCAGCGCTACATGGCCATCGAGGCCGGCCCGCTCGATCCGTTCAACCACAGTTTTTCCATCATGGTCGAATGCGAGACGCAGGGCGATCTCGACCGTCTCTGGGAGGCGCTAAAGGAGGGCGGCTCCGTCGAGCAATGCGGCTGGCTGCGGGATCGCTGGGGCCTCTCCTGGCAGATCGCCCCGACGCGGCTCGGCGAGCTGATGAGTGATCCGGATCAGGACAAGGTCAGGCGTGTTACCGAGGCGATGCTGAAGATGGTCAAGCTCGACATTGCGCCTCTGGAGGCGGCGGCCGCAGGATAAGCGTCCTACATCCTGACCGTCATGCCGCCATCCACCACGAGCACATGGCCGTTGACGAAGGAGGCGGCGTCGCTGGCGAGGAAGAGGGCCGCACCGGCGATTTCGTCGGGGCGCGCCCAGCGCTGGACGGGAATGCGCTGGCGCACGAAGGGCATGAGGTCGTCGTTGGCTGCCATCGCGGCATTGGTTTCCGTCGCAAACCAGCCGGGGGCGATGGCGTTGCTGGTGATGCCGTGCGGCGCATATTCGACGGCCATGCTGCGCATCAGGCCGGTGAGACCGTGTTTGGCGGCCGGGTAGACGCCGTCGTTCGGCATGGCGACATGGCCACCGATCGAGGTGATGGTGATGAGACGGCCGTGGCCGTTGCGCTTCATAAGGGCGGCAGCATCGCGAGACAGGCTGACGCCGGCGGAGAGATCGGTGCGGATCAGCTCGTCGATAGCCGCATCGTCCATGTCGGCGAGCGGCCGGCGGTCGCGGGC
>NZ_CAMLFY010000142.1 GCF_946479415.1 uncultured Shinella sp.
AGGATGGCTTTCGTGGAGGAGGGCCATCGAGGAGGAAGTCATGCTGAAGCAGAGCTTTTCTCTCGAGGACAAGTATACGGCGGAGGAGGGCAGGATCTTCCTTTCCGGCATCCAGGCGCTCGTGCGTCTGCCGATCGTTCAGATGCGGCGCGACCGTGCCGCAGGCCTGAACACCGCCGCATTCATCTCGGGTTATCGCGGATCGCCGCTCGGAAATTACGACCAGCAACTCGCCAAGGCGGGCAAGCATCTGGCGGCGCACGACATCGTGTTCCGGCCGGGTGTCAATGAGGACCTTGCAGCGAGCGCCGTCTGGGGTACGCAGCAGCTGCATCTGTCTCCGGGCGCGCGGTATGACGGCGTCGCCGGCTACTGGTACGGCAAGGGGCCGGGCGTCGACCGCTGCGGCGACGTGCTGAAACATGCCAATGCCGCCGGCACCTCGAAACATGGCGGCGTGCTCTGTTTTGCCGGTGACGACCATTCGGCCAAGTCGTCCTCCATCCCGCACCAGTCCGACCACGCCTTCATGTCGGCGGTCATTCCGGTGCTCTATCCGTCGTCCATCCACGAATTCGTCGAATACGGCCTGCTCGGCACGGCCATGTCGCGTTATTCCGGCTGCTGGGTCGGCATGAAGTTCATTTCCGATACGGTCGAGACGACCGCCTCGGTGGACCTTGCCGGCGAGCGCCGCCAGTTCGTCATTCCGCAGGATTTCGAGTTGCCGCCCGGCGGTCTCAACCTGCGCTGGCCCGATCCGCCGCTGCCGCAGGACGAGCGCCTCCAGACCTACAAGGGCTATGCGGCCATCGCCTTTGCCCGCGCCAACAAGGTGGACGAGGTCACGCATGACGTGCCGCGCGCCCGCTTCGGCATTATCGCCTCGGGCAAGGCCTATGAGGACGTGCTGCAGGCGCTGAAGGAGCTTTCACTCGGCCCGGCCGAGATGGCCGAGATCGGCATGCGCATCTACAAGGTCCGCATGCCCTGGCCGCTGGAGCCGGAGGGCGTGCGCGAATTCTCGCAGGGGCTGGAGGAGGTTCTCGTCGTCGAGGAGCGCCGCGAGATCATCGAAAACCAGATCAAGCAGCAGCTCTTCAACTGGCATCATGGCGAGCGGCCGCGCATCATCGGCAAGTTCGACCATGACGACCATGCGTTCCTGCCGCTGTCGCAAGCGCTGACGGTCGGCATGGTGGCGCGGGCGATTGCCGCGCGGCTCCTGCATTTCGAGTTCGACGCCGGCCTCAAGAAGCTGATCTCCGATGAACTCGTCTATCTTCTCGAGCGCGAAAAGATCCGCAAGAAACACGCCGCGCCGGTCGAGCGCGTGCCCTATTTCTGCTCCGGCTGTCCGCACAACACCTCGACCAAGGTGCCGGAAGGCAGCCGCGCCACGGCGGGCATCGGCTGCCATTACATGGTGCAATGGATGGACCGCGATACCACCACCTTCACCCATATGGGGGCCGAGGGCGTGCCGTGGTCGGGCATCGCGCCCTTTACGGACGAGAAGCACATCTTCGTCAATCTCGGCGACGGCACCTATTACCATTCCGGTATTCTGGCGATCCGCCAGTCGGCCGCCGCCGGCGTCAACATCACCTACAAGCTGCTCTACAACGATGCGGTGGCGATGACCGGCGGCCAGGCCGTCGATGGGCCGATCAGTCCCGAGGCGGTGACGCGCCAGATCTATGACGAAGGCGTAGCGCCGATCTATCTCGTCTCCGATCATCCCGAAGCCTATTCGCCCTCCATGCTCGCACCCGGCGTCATCGTGCGCCACCGCGACGAGATGGATCGGGTAATGCGCGATATCCGCGAGGCGCCCGGCTGTTCGGCCATCGTCTATGTGCAGACCTGTGCGGCCGAAAAGCGCCGCCGCCGCTCGCGCGGGCTGATGGAGGACCCGCCGGTCCGCCTGATGATCAATCCCGCCGTCTGCGAAGGCTGCGGCGACTGTTCCACCCAGTCGAATTGCGTCTCCGTCGAACCGCTCGACACGGAATTCGGCCGCAAACGCAAGATCAACCAGTCGACCTGCAACAAGGACTATTCCTGCCTCAAGGGGTTCTGCCCGTCCTTCGTGACGGTGGAGGGCGGCCGGCTGCGCAAGGCGGCACGCTCGAACCCGGATATGATCGGTATCCCGGACCCCGACATCGTGAAAATCGGCGACCGCTCTTACAACATCGCCATTGCCGGCATCGGCGGCACGGGCATCCTGACGATCAGCGCCATCCTCGGCATGGCCGCCCATCTCGACGGCAAGTCGCCGATGATTTTGGACATGGCAGGTCTTGCCCAGAAGGGCGGCGCCGTCATGAGCCATCTGCGCATCGGCCTGCATGATCAGGACGTCTCCTCGCCGCGCATCATCACAGGCGGCGCGGATCTCCTGATCGCCGCCGACGACGTGGTCGCCTCCTCGAAGGATGCGGTGACGCTCTGCGACCACCACCGCACGACGGGTGTGATCAACACGCGGCTGACCCCGGTTGCCGATTTCGTGCGCAAGCGCGATTTCGACTTCCGACGCCGCGATGTGGAAAGCACGGTGCGTGCGGCGCTGCGTGAGACCTCCACTCTGCTCGACTTCACGACGGTCGCCGAAAAGGTCGCCGGCAATGCCATGGCGACGAATATCCTGATGACCGGCTATGCCTGGCAGAAGGGGCTGATCCCGCTCACCCGCCAGTCGATCGAACAGGCGATCGCGCTGAACGGCGTGGCCGTCGATGCCACGCTCTCCGCCTTCGGCTGGGGCCGCCTCATCGCCGCCGATCCCGCCCGCGCCGAGCGCCTGCTGCATCCCGGCAAGCCGGTCGCGACGCTGGAGACGATGCCGACGGCGGATCTGATCGCGCATCGCGAAAAGCACCTGACGGCCTATCAGAACGAGGCGCTGGCCGGCCGCTACAGGGCGCTGGTGGAGCGGGTGCGGGATGCGGAAAAGGCGCTCGGCCCGGATGACCGGCTGGTCCGCACGGTGGCCCATGTCTATGCCCAGCTCCTTGCCTACAAGGACGAATACGAGGTCGCCCGGCTCTTCACCGATCCGGCTTTCAAGGCCGGTCTCGCCGAGCAGTTCGACGGCAATTACAAGATCGCCTTCAACCTTGCACCGCCCTTCCTGAAGGGCGAGGATGCCAATGGCCGTCCGAAAAAACGCCGCTTCGGCCGCTGGATGCTGCCGGCCTTCGGTGTGCTGGCGAGCCTCAAGGGCCTGCGCGGCACGGCTTTCGATCCGTTCGGTCGCACCGCCGAGCGCCGCATGGAGCGCCAGCTCATCGCCGACTATGAGGCGCTGGTCGCGCATGTGCTGCAAGGTCTTCGCCGCGATAATCTCGACGCTGCCGTTGCGCTTCTTTCGCTTTACGGTGAAATCAGGGGCTATGGTCCCGTCAAGGAGGAGGCGGCAAAGCGCGTGAAGGCGCGCGAGGCGGAAAAGCGTGCGGCTTTCGACATGGCAAAAGAACAGGAAAAGGCAATCGCCTGACGATTGTAAGGGGAGGGTGGACATGTACGACGCCGGCATGAGCTTCGGGCTTGGAGAGGATATCGAGGCGTTGCGCGAAAGCGTGCGGCGTTTCGCGACGGACCGCATCGCGCCGCAGGCCGCCGAAATCGACCGGAGCAACAACTTCCCCATGCCGCTCTGGCGCGAAATGGGCGATCTCGGCCTGCTCGGTATCACGGCCCCCGAAGGGCTGGGCGGCTCCGGCATGGGCTATCTCGCCCATTGCGTGGCGATGGAGGAGATCAGCCGTGCCTCGGCCTCGGTGGGCCTCAGCTACGGCGCCCATTCCAATCTCTGCGTCAACCAGCTCGTGCGCAACGCCTCGCCCGCCCAGCGCGAAAAATACCTGCCGAAGCTCATATCCGGCGAACATGTCGGCGCACTCGCCATGTCCGAGCCGGGGGCGGGGTCCGACGTGGTCTCGATGAAGCTGCGGGCCGACAAGCGCGGCGACCGCTATGTGCTGAACGGCAACAAGATGTGGATCACCAACGGGCCGGATGCGGATGTGCTGGTGGTCTATGCCAAGACCGACCCGGATGCCGGTTCGCGCGGCATCACCGCCTTCCTCATCGAAAAGGGTTTTTCCGGTTTTTCGACCGCCCAGAAACTCGACAAGCTCGGCATGCGCGGCTCCAATACCGGCGAGCTGGTCTTTGCCGATTGCGAAGTGCCGGAGGAGAACGTGATGGGCACGATCGGGCGCGGCGTCAACGTGCTGATGTCCGGCCTCGATTACGAGCGCGTCGTGCTGTCGGGCGGCCCGCTCGGCATCATGGCCGCCTGCCTCGATGTGGTCGTGCCCTATATCCATGAGCGCAAGCAGTTCGACCGGCCGATCGGCGAGTTCCAGCTGATGCAGGGCAAGGTGGCGGACATGTATGTCGCGCTGAATGCCTGCCGCGCTTACGTCTATGCCGTCGCCGCCGCCTGTGACCGGGGCGAGACGACCCGCAAGGATGCCGCCGGCTGCATTCTCTATTCCGCCGAGATGGCGACGAAGCTGGCGCTCGAGGCCATCCAGTCGCTCGGCGGCAACGGCTATATCAACGACTACCCGACCGGCCGCCTGCTGCGCGATGCCAAACTCTACGAGATCGGTGCCGGCACCTCGGAAATCCGCCGCATGCTCATCGGCCGCGAAATCTTCCAGGAGACGCTGTGATGCCGGTCATCCCCTCGGCCGTGAACACCCGCAGCGAAGTCTTCGAGACCAATCGAAAGGCGATGCTCGACGCGTTGAAGCTGGTGGAGGATGCAGCCGGCCTCGCCATGGACGGCGGCGGGGCGAAGGCGCGGGAACGCCACGTTGCCCGCGGCAAGCTGCTGCCGCGCGACCGTGTCGCGCAATTGCTCGATCCCGGCTCGCCCTTCCTCGAAATCGGTCTCACCGCCGGTCATGGCCTCTATGACGGCGCCTCGCCCTCCGGCGGCATGATCGCCGGCATCGGTCGCGTTTCCGGCCGCGAATGCATGGTGGTCTGCAACGATGCGACGGTGAAGGGCGGGACCTATTATCCGATCACCGTGAAGAAGCATCTGCGCGCGCAGGAGATCGCGGCGGAGAACCGGCTGCCCTGCCTCTATCTCGTCGATTCCGGCGGCGCCAATCTGCCGAACCAGGACGAGGTCTTTCCCGACCGCGATCACTTCGGCCGCATCTTCTACAACCAGGCGCAGATGTCCGCATCAGGCATTCCGCAGATCGCCGTGGTCATGGGCAGCTGCACGGCGGGCGGCGCCTATGTGCCGGCCATGAGCGACGAGACCGTCATCGTCGAGAACCAGGGCACGATCTTCCTCGCCGGACCGCCGCTGGTGAAGGCCGCGACGGGCGAGGTCGTCACGGCCGAGGACCTGGGTGGCGGCGACGTGCACACCCGCCTTTCCGGCGTTGCCGATCATCTCGCCCGCGACGACCGTCATGCATTGGCCATCGCCCGGCAGATCGCCGCCAACCTCAATATGCGTAAGCTGGAGATTACGAAATCGGGTTCAGGCGATGCGCCGCTCTATGACCCGGAGGAGCTGCTCGGCATCGTGCCGGCCGATACGCGCACGCCCTATGACGTGCGCGAGGTCATTGCCCGTGTGGTCGATGGCTCGCGTTTCGACGAGTTCAAGGCCCGCTTCGGCACGACGCTGGTCTGCGGCTTTTCTTCCCTGCATGGCCTGCCCGTCGGCATCATCGCCAACAATGGCGTGCTGTTCTCCGAGGCGGCGCTGAAGGGCGCGCATTTCATCGAGCTTTGCGCCCAGCGCGGCATTCCGCTCGTCTTCCTGCAGAACATCACCGGCTTCATGGTCGGCCGCAAATACGAGGCGGAGGGCATCGCCAAGAATGGCGCGAAGCTCGTGACTGCGGTTGCAACGGCGAATGTGCCGAAGCTTACGGTGCTGATCGGCGGCTCCTATGGTGCGGGCAACTACGGCATGTGCGGGCGGGCCTATTCGCCGCGTTTCCTCTGGACCTGGCCGAACAGCCGCATCGCCGTGATGGGCGGCGAGCAGGCGGCCGGGGTGCTGGCGACCGTCAGGCGCGAGGGCATCGAGCGCACGGGCGGCAGCTGGAGCGGCGAGGAAGAGGCCGCCTTCAAGCAGCCGACCATCGACATGTTCGCCCGCCAGAGCCACCCGCTCTATGCTTCGGCAAGGCTCTGGGACGACGGCATCGTCGATCCGCGCAAGACGCGCGATGTGCTGGCGCTGTCGCTTTCGGCGGCGCTCAATGCGCCCATCGAGCCCACCCGTTTCGGCATCTTCAGGATGTAGAGGAGGCAAGTCATGAACCGCGAAACCATCAATGCCAGGAACGCACCCGCCCCGCGCGGCGGTTATTCGCAGGCCGTAAAGCTCACGGATTTCAAGACGCTGCTGTTCATCAGCGGTCAGATCCCCGTATCCGACGACGACAAGGTGCCGGAGAGTTTCGAGGACCAGGCGCGGCTCGTCTGGCGTAACATCGATGCGCAACTGAAGGCGGCCGGCATGTCGAAGGCCGATCTCGTCAAGGTCACGACCTTCCTCGCCGACCGGCATCACACCATGGCCAATCGCGAGATTCGCAGCGAGTATCTGGGTGCCGTCGCGCCAGCCATGAGCGTCGTCATCGCCTCGATCTTCGATGAAAAATGGCTGCTCGAAGTCGAGGCCATCGCAGCGCAATGAGAAGCGGAGCCGGGATGTTCAGGAAAATCCTCATCGCTAACAGAGGCGAAATCGCCTGCCGCGTCATCCGCACCGCAAGGCGCATGGGCGTTGCGACGGTCGCCGTCTATTCCGATGCCGACCGCGACGCGCTGCATGTCGAGATGGCCGACGAGGCGATCCATATCGGGCCGGCGGAGGCGGCGAAAAGCTACCTGAACGTTGCGGCGATCATCGAGGCGGCCAAGGCGAGCGGCGCGCAGGCGGTGCATCCGGGCTACGGCTTTCTCTCGGAAAACCCCGATTTCGTCGAGGCGGTGGAGACGGCCGGCCTCGTCTTCATCGGCCCCTCGGCCAATGCCATCCGCGCCATGGGCCTGAAGGACGCCGCCAAGGCGCTGATGGAAAAGGCGGGCGTGCCCGTCGTGCCAGGCTATCACGGCGAAAAACAGGATGCCGCCTTCCTGGCCGGTGAGGCCGCCGCCATCGGCTATCCCGTGCTGATCAAGGCGCGCGCCGGCGGCGGCGGCAAGGGCATGCGGCGGGTGGACGATCCGGCGGACTTTGCCGCGGCCCTGGAAAGCGCCCGCCGCGAGGGCGAGAGTGCTTTCGGCGACGGCCGCGTGCTCGTCGAAAAATACATGGCCAAGCCCCGCCATATCGAGGTGCAGGTCTTCGGCGATGGGCATGGCAATGTCGTGCATCTCTTCGAGCGCGACTGCTCGCTGCAACGCCGCCACCAGAAGGTCATCGAGGAAGCGCCGGCGCCCGGCATGACGGCGGAGATGCGCACGGCCATGGGGCAGGCCGCGGTGCGCGCGGCGGCGGCGATCGGCTATAGCGGCGCGGGCACGGTGGAGTTCATCGCCGATGTCTCCGAGGGGCTCCGGCAGGACCGGTTCTATTTCATGGAGATGAACACGCGGCTCCAGGTCGAGCATCCGGTGACGGAGGCCATCACGGGCCTCGATCTCGTCGAATGGCAGCTGCGCGTCGCGGCCGGCGAGCCCTTGCCGAAGCGGCAGGAGGAGCTGGCTATCGACGGCTGGTCCTTCGAGGCGCGGCTCTATGCGGAAAACCCGGCGCGCGACTTTCTGCCCGCGACCGGCCACCTGACGGTTTTCGATGTGCCTGATGGTGCCCGCATCGATTCCGGCGTGCGGGCCGGCGATCGGATCACGCCCTTCTACGATCCGATGATCGCCAAGGTCATTACGCATGGCCGCAGCCGCACGGAGGCGCTTTCCAGGCTGGAGACGGCGCTGGAGCAATGCCGCGTCGGCGGGCTGACGACCAATGCCGGTTTTCTCGTGCGCCTCTGCCGCCATCCGGCTTTTGCAGCCGGCGATGTCGATACCGGCCTGATCGGCCGCGCCGGCGAGACCCTGCTGGCCGACCCGCAAGCGCCGGAGGAAGCCTTTGCGCTTGCTGCTCTCTCCGCATTGGGTCTCCTCAAGGCTGCGGAAGACCAGGATCCCTGGGGCCGTATCCGCGGTTTCCGCCTTTGGGGTGCCCCGACGCAGACCGTCTTTCTCGACCATGGCGGCGCAGAACATACGCTGCGCGTGACGATGCTCGCGCCGGATTGTTTCCGCGTCGAGCACAATGACATCGAGACGGAGCTGCGCGTGCAATCGACAGACGGGCGTTCGGTCCGCGTCGATTTCGAGGGGCATGTGTTTTCGGCGACGGTTCATCGCGAGGGCGGCGAGATCGCCGTCTTCTTCGGCGGTCACGGCCATGCCTTCGCGCTTGTCGAGGAGGCCGGTCATCACGGCGAGGCGGCTGCTGGCGGCGACCGGCTTGTCGCGCCGATGCCCGGACTGGTGCGCATCGTCTCGGCCGAGCCGGGTGCGCGGGTCGCCAAGGGCGATGCGCTTGTCACCATGGAAGCGATGAAGATGGAGCTGGTGCTCGCCGCACCCCGCGATGGCGTGGTGGCCACGCTTCCCGTGGCGGTGGGCGATCAGGTGGCGGAGGGCGCGCTGCTGCTGTCGCTCGAGCCCGAGGAGGCGGCATGACCAGACGTATCGACATCGTCGAAATGGCCGCCCGCGACGGGCTGCAGAACGAGAAGGCGATCATCCCTTCCGCCGAGAAGATCGCCTTGATCGACCAGCTGTCCGAGTGCGGTTTTTCCCGCATCGAGGCGACGAGTTTCGTCAGCCCCAAATGGGTGCCGCAACTGGCCGATGGCGCCGCGGTCATGGTCGGTATCAAGCGCCAGCCCGGCATTTCCTATGCGGCGCTGGTGCCCAATATGAAGGGCTACGAGGCGGCGAAGGCAGCCGGCGCCGACGAGGTTGCCGTCTTCCTCTCTGCCTCCGAGGGGTTTTCCCGTGCGAACCTGAACTGCTCGATCGCCGAAAGCATCGAGCGCGCCCGGCCGGTGGCGGAAGCGGCGAAGGCGGACGGCATTCTGCTGCGCGGCTATGTCAGCTGCGTCGTGCAATGCCCCTATGATGGCCCCGTGGAGCCCTGCGCGGTGGCGCGCGTGACGAGCCAACTGCTGCGCCTCGGCTGCCACGAGGTGAGCCTTGGCGATACGATCGGCCGCGCGCGTCCGTCCGAAGTCGCGGCCATGCTGGATGTCGTGCTCGCCGTCGCCTTCCCGGAAAATCTCGCCGGCCATTTCCACGACACGAACGGGCTGGCGCTCGACAATATCCGCGTGGCGCTCGATCATGGGCTGACCGTCTTCGACGCTTCCGTCGGCGGCCTCGGCGGCTGCCCCTATGCGCCGGGTGCCCGCGGCAATGTCGATACGCTCGCCGTCGCCGACATGCTGGCGGCGGAAGGCTATGAAACCGGCCTCGACCGCGAGAAGCTGGCGGCGGCTGCCGCTTTCGCGCGGCGCATCACCGGCAAGGGCGATATCCGCAAGAGTGCGTGAAGGAGGGAGAGCCATGCATTTCGAAACCATCTCCGTATCCGTCGACCGTCGCGGCGTGGCGGCCCTGACGCTCCGCCGCCATGCGCAGCACAATGCGCTGTCGGGCCTGATGATCCGCGAACTCACATCCGTGGCCGGCCTGCTCGGCGAGGACAAGGCGGTGCGTGTCGTCGTGCTGACGGGTGAGGGCGAGAGCTTTTGCGCGGGCGGCGATCTCAACTGGATGAAGGAACAGATCGCCGCAAGCCGCGAGGCGCGCATCGCCGAAGCACGCCGCCTCGCCTTGATGCTGAAGGCGCTGCGCGACCTGCCAAAACCGCTGATCGCCCGCGTCAACGGTCAGGCCTATGGTGGTGGTGTCGGCCTGATCAGCGTCTGCGACGCGGCAATTGCTGCGGAGGGCGCGCGCTTCGGCCTGACGGAAACCCGGCTGGGCCTCATCCCGGCGACGATCAGCCCCTATGTCGCCGCCCGCATCGGCCCCGCCGCCTTCCTGCGTCTTGCGATATCAGCGCGCCTGTTCGATGCAACGACGGCCCGCGATATCGGCCTCGTCAGCGGTGTCGTGGCGCCCGAGGCGCTGGACGAGGCGATCGAAGCGGAGATCAAGCCGTATTTCGCAACCTCGCCGGAAGCCGTCGCGGCGACGAAGGCGCTGGCCCATGCGCTCGCTTCGCCGATCGACGATACCGTCATCGAGATGACGCTGACGCGGCTTGCCGATACCTGGGAAACGCCGGAAGCGGCGGAGGGCATCGCGGCCTTCCTGGAAAAACGCAAGGCGAACTGGGTGCCTGCCGACACGGTGAAGTGATGGTATGCCCCTCACCCTAACCCTCTCCCCGCAAGGGGAGAGGGGACTTGCCCTACGTACTTGCAGCGTTTTTGGCAGCCCGGCGCGGCATATATCCTTCTCCCCTTTTGCGGGGAGAAGGTGGCCGGCTGGCCGGATGAGGGGCAGCCTCCGCGTTACTCGATAAACACGCGCACGCTCGCTGCCCGCCCGGCGGCGTCGATCACCG
>NZ_CAMLFY010000143.1 GCF_946479415.1 uncultured Shinella sp.
CGAGAGTTCGCCCGCATGAATGGTGATGCCAAGGCCGGCGTCGCGGGCGATATCGAAGGCGTGGGTGAAATCGGCGACGCGGTGCATGCGCTCCTCGCCCGCAAGATTGAAGCCCGTGATCAGCGGATGCGGCCGGCGCGCGGCATATTCCGCCGCCTTCGCCACCCGCTCGGGGCCGAAATGGCGGATGCCGACGACGAGAAGGCGGGTCTCGATGCCGGTCTTCGCCCTGGCGCGTTCGGCGCCCTCGACCAGCCCGCGCATATAGGCATCCGCGCCGATGCCCACGGCATCGCCCTGATCGGGCGAGGCGATGAGCTCGCTATAGATCGCACCCACCTCGGCGATATCGGTCAGATAGGTCTCGGCGAGCAGCGCATAATCCTCCTCCGTGCGGAAGAGATTGGCCGTCGCGTCGTAGCTCTGCACGAAGCTCGTGAAATCCTGCCAGGAATATTGGCCGTCCTTGATGAAGGCGGACGTATCGATGCCGTAGCGCTTCGCCTGGGCGGCGGCGAGCGCCGGTGGTGTGGCGCCTTCGATATGGCAGTGCAGCTCCGCCTTGGGCATGGCTCTGGTCACAAGAAACTCCTTCCGTGCGGGCCGGGCGCGATGCCGAGATGGCGGGCGACGGTTTCGCCGATATCGGCGAAAGTCGTGCGGGTTTCGATGAGGCGCGAGCGCAGGCCCGGCCCGAAACTCAGGATCGGCACGCGCTCGCGCGTATGGTCCGTGCCGCGCCAGGTCGGATCGCAGCCATGGTCGGCGGTCAGGATGACGATATCGCCGGGTTTCAGCTTGCGGTCCACCTCCGGCAGGCGCCGGTCGAAGGCTTCGAGCGCCGCGGCGTAGCCGGCGACGTCGCGGCGGTGGCCGTAGAGCATGTCGAAATCGACGAAATTGGTGAAGACGAGATCGCCGTCCTTGGCCTCGTCCATCACGGCGAGCGTCGCATCGAACAGCGCCATATTGCCGTTCGCCTTGGCGAGCGTGCCGATGCCCTGGTGCGCGAAGATATCGCCGATCTTGCCGACGGCATGCACCGTGCGGCCGGCTTCCGTCAACCGGTCGAGCAAAGTCGGCTCCGGCGGCAGAACGGAATAGTCGCGCCGGTTGCCGGTGCGCTCGAAGGTCTCGGGCGTCTCGCCGATGAAGGGCCGCGCGATGACGCGGCCGATGCGCCCGCCCGGCCGCTCATCGAGGATCTTGCGCACGGTCTCGCAGAAGGACAGCAGGCGGTCGAGGCCGAACGTGCCTTCATGCGCGGCAATCTGGAAGACGCTGTCGGAGGAGGTGTAGCAGATCGGCTTGCCGCTGCGGCGATGCTCCTGCCCGTGCCGGGCGATGATGTCCGTGCCCGACGCATGGCAATTGCCGAGGATGCCGGGCACGTTGCCGGCCGTGCAGATCGCCTCGACCAATTCGGGCTCGAAGGCGTCGCCTTCCACCGGAAAATAGCCCCAGTCGAACGAGACGGGCGTGCCGGCGATCTCCCAATGGCCCGACGGCGTGTCCTTGCCGTTCGACACCTCGCTCGCCGCCCCGTGATAACCGAAGACGCGCTGCGGGACATCCATGCCCTCGGGAAAGCGGCCGGTCGCGGCACGGGCGGCATGAAGCAGACCGAGCGCCGACATGTTGGGCAGCTTCAGCGGGCCTTGCCTGAGCCCCGGCCTGTCGGCAACGCCGGCCGCGCAGAATTCCGCGATATGGCCGAGCGTATCGGCGCCGAGATCGCCGAAGGCGGCCGCATCCGGGCCGCCGCCGATGCCGAAGCTGTCGAGAACAAAGAGAAAGGCTCGCGCCATGTGTCACCTGCCGTCTGTCCGCATCCTCCTCGCCGGGCAACGAGAATGAACCGTCAGACATGGCACGGGCGACAAGACGGGTTCAAGCGAAATCGCGCGGCGGAGGCGCGCGCCTCAGCAATCGCTGCAGGTGATCTTTTCGCCGGTGCGCTGGCGGAAGTAGCTCGTTTTGGACAGATTGACCTTGTTGAGGTTCTGGGCAAAGCTCGGCATCATCAGCAAAACCTCATGCGGCACGACGAGTTCCGTGCGCACGATAAAGGTGCTCTTGGCCTCGAGCGTCGAGGGTAGGGTAACGCTGGAGCCGGTCGCATAGGGCTTGCCCGCGCTCTGGTCCCGCGACCAGGCAACTGTCGCCTTGCCGTCCGCTGCAACGGCAATGCCGGTGATCTTCAACGAATAGCCGGTCTGCGGGAAGGGCGCGATCACGCCTCTCGTGACTTCCTTCATCGTATCGAGCGTCGCCGTATTCGTGCTCTGGCTCTGCGTGAGAAGGTCGGACACGGTGCTGGAGGCACGGTTGACCTTGCGCGACATGGTAACGGCGACGGAAATCTCGAAGGCGCCGATATAGGCCATGATCAGCAGCGGCGCCACGATCGCGAACTCGACGGCGCCGATGCCGCGGCGGTCCTCGACGAGACGGCGCAGGGTGAGCAGCACGCCGCCCTTGCCCTTCTGCTCTTTCGGTTCGGCATCCAGATGCGGGGAAAGACTGTCCATTACGGGTAGTCCTCGTTCTGGATGACGGCGGTCGCGACCATCAGGTAGCTCTGGTTGGAGCCATTGGCCGATTTGACATTCGAAAGGTAGGGGCGAACCAGATCCGTGGCGATGTCCCAGCGATAATAGGCCCTGACGATGTTGATCGATTTCTTGCCGCCGGGCGCAAACTTGAAGGCGGAGGTGTCGAGGTCCGAACCGCTCAAGGGGATGGCTTTGGGAATATCGGCGAATTTCGAGAAGGTGCGCACGTCGATATACAGCTTGCTCGGCGTCGCCAGTTCGCTGGCCGAGCAGGGCATCAGGATCGCGATCTCGTCGCAATAGGCCTTGCGGAACTGCGCCGCGGTCATATCCGAGGTCTTGCCGAGGTTGAAGGTGATTTCGCCGGTGCGGATCTTGCGCGCCATCGTGTCGGTGGCATTGGCGAGAATCTGCTCCGCCGAGAACGCCACGAAAGTCTCGAGCGAGGCGAAGACGATCAGGAAAAAGGGGACGCTGAGCAACGCGAATTCGATCGCCGTCGCGCCATCGCGCCGGCGAAGCAAGCGACCGAACAGGCCCTTCATCGGCCGCCGTCGGGTGTCTGTCGTGTGATCGAGCGTCATCGCGATCCGTTCCCATGGACTGGATGGAAAGAGACTAGATCGCCGACCGTTTATTTTTCGTGTGCATGCGTCCGAAGAATTGAACGGTTTCCCGCTTTCGGGCAGCCGAAGCGGAACAAGGCGTCAGCCATCCGTCTGATTGCTGGTGGCGTGCTCTTCGCAATTGGGCGTGCAGGAGAGAACGGAGCGGTCCGTCTGGCGGAAGACGCGCACCGTATTGCCCTCGTCGATCGAGACAAGGATGCGTTCGTCGACAATGGCATTGCCGTCGGCATCAAGAAGAACGAGATTGGTGGTGCCGAAGCTGCGGCCCGTCAAAACGATCGTCTTGGCGTCGGCCACCGTGGCGTCGGCCACCTTGGCGTTGCCGATGATCACCTTGCTGACCGGCCGATCCAATCTCAGCACCCGCGCGTGATCCATGTAGACGCGCATGAAGGTGTCATCCGCCGCACCGGCGGTTCCAGCCACCGACAACACAAAAAAGGCGATCGCCAAAAGCCTGACAGCTCCCGATGCGAAGATTCCGTCGCGTCCCATAATCATTCATCCCGGCAACAATACGGAATTAGCATCGCCGGGAATGGTGAATGAAGGCTTAAGGCAGCGCCGGACTTCGGAAGCCCTGTCGCCACAGGGTGACACACTCCTCCAGACCGTTTTTCCTGAAAACAGCCGGGAATGCGTGCAAGAGGAGATTAATCTTTTGGCGACCATATTTCAGGCAGCCTTACGTTAGGACAAGATTAACTCACTTCCTTAAGCCGATGGCAATGGCCCGCCTGTAGGTTGCAGTCATCCGAACAACGGAAACAGTTGGCGGACGTGCTGAACCAACACTCGTGGAGCTAGGAGAATACCATGACCAAGATTTTCGCTCGCCTTATGAAGGACGAATCCGGCGCAACCGCCATCGAATACGGCCTGATCGCCGCCCTGATCTCCGTTGCCCTCATCGGCGGTGCCACCACCCTCGGCACCAAGCTGAGCGACCAGTTCACGTTCCTCAGCGGCAAGCTCAAGACGCAGTAACACTAAGCAAGGCTGGGGCCAAGAATATGAGCAAGACTTTCATTCGCCTTCTGAAGGACGAATCCGGTGCGACCGCCATCGAATACGGCCTGATCGCCGCCCTGATCTCCGTTGCCCTCATCGGCGGTGCCACCACCCTCGGCACCAAGCTGAGCGACCAGTTCACGTTCCTCAGCGGCAAGCTCAAGACCGAATAGTCTCGGGCAAAGCAGACACACAAGAGAGCCGCCATCCTCGGAGGGCGGCTTCTCCGTTCCAAGGGTTTCCCGGCCGCACCGGCCGGAATTGGGAGAACATCGCATGACACAGGCTCTGATCTTCGTGATCTTTCCGTTCTGCCTTGCGGTTGCGGCGTTTTCCGACCTGTTCACGATGACCATTCCCAACCGGGTTTCGGCCATCCTGCTCGGTGCCTTCCTCCTTGCCGCACCGCTTTCCGGCCTCGGCCTTGCGCAGATCGGGATGCATCTCGGCGCAGGCCTTCTCGTCTTTTCGATCGGCTTCGTGCTTTTCGCGCTCAACATCATGGGCGGCGGCGACGTGAAAGTGCTTTCGGCGAGCGCCGTCTGGTTCGGCTTCAACATGTCCCTCTTCGAATACGTGACCTATGTGTCCTTCTTCGGCGGGTTCCTGACGATCGGCATCCTCCTGCTGCGGGCGAAATCCGAGTTGATCTATGCATCGGGCCTGCCTGTACCGGGCCATCTTCTGGCCGGCCGCAAGGTGCCCTACGGCATTGCAATCGGCGCAGCCGCCTTCGCGGCCTATCCGTCGTCTCCGCTGATGCTTGCCGCTCTCGGCTGAAGCAAATCCCTTAAAATCAGGATGAAGCGACCGGAATGCCCGCATTCCGGTTTTCCGCGTGTGCAACGCGGGACTAGGCCGGCATTAGCCTTACGTTAACCATATGCGTAAGGCCACTATTAACCATAATTATACCATTGCCGGTCAATGTGGGCGCATAGAACCGTCCGCAGCCCCAGGGAATCCACATGAGACCGGCGCGAATCATCATTCTGGCAGTGGCCGTCGTCTCGGCCGGCGTCGCGGGCCTGCTTGCCCTGCAGATCGCCGGAGGTAAGACGACCGTCGTCCAGGGCGATCCCGTCATCGAGCGGGAACCGACCATCAATGTGCTGGTGGCGCACGAAAGCCTGCCGGTTGGGTCGCGGCTCAAACCCGATTCACTCACCTGGGCAGCGTGGCCGCAAGGCTCCGTGGTCGATGGCTTCATCACCGACCAGAACCGGCCGGACGCGAAGGAGAGCCTCGACGGCGCCATCGTCCGCATGCCGATCTTCAACGGCGAGCCGATCCGCCAGGAAAAGATCGCCGATTCGAGCAACCGCATCATGTCCTCGCTGCTGCCGGCCGGCAAACGCGCGGTCGCGACCGAAATTTCCGTCGCGACGGGCGCCGGCGGCTTCATCCTGCCGAACGACCGCGTCGACGTCATCATGGTGCGCAAGAACGACTTGGGCAGCTTCCTGACGGAGACCGTGCTGACGAATGTGCGCGTGCTCGCCATCGACCAGCAGATCCAGGAAAATCCCGATGGTTCCAAATCGGCCGTCGGCACGACCGCGACGCTGGAACTGACGCCGGACCAGACCAAGGTGATCACCGTTGCCCAGCAGATGGCCGAACGGCTGCAACTGGCACTGCGCAGCGTCGCCGATGCCCAGGAGCCCGATACGACCGCTGCCGACTACCTGCTTTCCGGCAGCGACGGCGTGCCGCTCGTCACGGTGATCAAGAGCGGCGAAATCGTTAACGGCGCAAGCGCCGCCCAGAAGTGACCAGGAGCTGACCGTGTTTGGAATCACAAGGACTTTTCGGGCTTCTGTCGCCGGCGGGCTGAGCGTCTGCCTCGCTTTCTCCGGCTTCCCGCTCGCCCCCGTCGCAACCGCCGAGGCGGCAACCGCATCCGTCATCCGCATCAACGAGAGCGGCCCTGGCGCCCGCAAGGCCGTCAAGCTCGGCCTCAACAAGGCGATCGTGGTGGACCTGCCGTCGGATGCGCACGACATTCTCGTCGCCGATCCGGTCAAAGCCGATGCCGTGACGCGCAGCTCGCGCCGCATCTACCTCTTCGGCAAGGAAGTCGGCCAGACCAACATCTTCATCTTCGGACCCGGTGGCGAGGAGATCGTCAGCATCGACCTGACCGTCGAGCGCGACATCGACGGCCTGCAGGCCAACCTGCGCCGCTTCATCCCCGATTCCGACATCCAGGTCGAGATCATCTCCGACAACATCGTGCTGAACGGCACGGTGCGCACGCCGCAGGACGCCACCCAGGCGACACGGCTCGCCGAGATCTTCCTGAAGGGCGGCGAGGCGACGACCCGCAACATCACCGCACAGGGCAACAACGGCGATGCGGCGATCTTCGGCGAACGGCGCCAGGTCTCGCAGGTCGTCAACATGCTGAAGATCGAGGGCGAGGATCAGGTTACGCTCAAGGTGACGGTCGCCGAGGTCAGCCGGCAGGTGCTCAAGCAGCTCGGGTTCAATGGAACGTTGGGAGGGTCTGCAGGCGGCATCTCTTTCCGCAATCCCACTAATCTCGGCGGAGCGGCCGACTGGATCGGCAATGCTGCGTTTGGCGGAAGCATCGGCGGCCTCGATCTCGCAAGCTATGTCAACGCGATGGAACAGGCAGGCGTGATGCGCACTCTCGCCGAACCAAGCCTTACCGCGATCTCCGGCGAGGAGGCCAAATTCTATGTCGGTGGCGACTTCCGACTGCCGACAAGTCAGGAATATACGGAGGAAGAGGGCGTCAAGCGAACCGTTGAAGAAGTCGAATACGGCATTCGCTTGAATTTTCGACCTGTAGTGCTCTCACCGGGACGCATCAGTCTGCGGATATCAACGGAAGTCTCCGAACCGACCTTCCAGGGGTCGACGACCTTCGCCGCCAACATCCCGAAGACTTGGGCACATCGAGACGTTTCCCCTGTCATACCTGGTTTGACGTCACTCGGTATCCGCCGCCGCGAGGCCACAACGAGCGTCGAGTTGCCCTCCGGCGGCTCCATCGTGATTGCCGGTCTCGTGCAGGACGACATCCGCCAGGCCATGTCCGGACTGCCAGGCCTGTCCAAAATCCCGATCTTCGGCACGCTCTTCCGCTCCAAGGACTTCGTGCGCAACGAGACGGAATTGGTGATCATCGCCACGCCGTATCTGGTGCGGCCGGTTGCGCGCACCGCGCTGTCGCGCCCCGACGACAATTTCAACGCGACCAACGACGCTGCCAGCTACTTCCTCGGAAGGGTGAACAAGGTCTACGGCCGCAAGGAAGAAGCGATGCCGGCCGGCAACTACCACGGCTCCATCGGCTTCATCTACAAGTGACGGACAGGGCCATGAGCGAAACGATCCAGAATATCCGTCCTTCCGCAAGGAGCCGTCCGATGCGCATCGCGCTCGCCGCCACCCTCGTTCTTTCCGCCGTAGCACTTTCCGGCTGCGGCACCAATCCAGACCGCAACGCCACCGGCTCGATCCCTGACGACTACCGCACACGCCACCCGATCGTGCTGACCGAGGATGCGCAGACGCTCGATATTCCGATCGCCACCGGCGACCGGTCGCTGACGACGGGTGTGCGCGACAACATCCGCGGCTTCGCCAGCGATCATGCCGAGAGGTCACGCAGCGCCGTGCAAATCATGCTGCCGCGCGGTTCAGTGAATGCTGCTACGGCCAATCATCTGCGTAAGGAAATCCGTGCGACCCTTCTTGCGGCTGGCGTCAAGCGCGATATGCTGATCGAGACCGCTTACGACGCCAGCGGCTACGGCCCGAATGCACCGATCCGGCTTGCCTTCTTCGCCATCACCGCCAAGGCAGGCCCTTGCGGCGAATGGCCGGAAGATCTCGTCCAGAATACGACGGAAAACAAGAACTACCACAATTTCGGCTGCGCCACGCAGGCCAATCTCGCAGCTCAGGTCGCCAATCCGATGGATCTCGTCCAGCCGCGCGGCATGAGCCCGATCGATGCCGAGCAGCGCAATGTGGTGATCCAGGATTATCGCGACAACGGCCAGCCGGAATTCTGACGGCAGGCACGCGGAACCACTCCCTCCGGTCCGCCGGACACCAGGAACGGGCATGACGATGAGCACAGTAGACTACACCATTGAGCGTGCCGGCGAGGGACTGACGGACGAGACGATCCGGCCGACCGAGCTGGAGACCGTGCGCCCCCTGCCGCGCATCTCCGTCCATGCCTTCTGCGAAAGCGAGGCGATGCTGCGCACCATGGAACGCTGCGGCCAGGACCGCCGCATGGCCAAGGTGAGCCTGCGCATCTCGAGCGCGAGCATCGCGGCGGCCGCCAACATGTTCGCCTCCGCGCCGACGCCGAACCTGCTGATCCTGGAAACCGCAACCGAACCCGGCGGCATCATGGACGAGCTCGCCCCGCTCGCCCAGGTCTGCGATCCCAGCACCAAGGTCGTCATCGTCGGTCGCTACAACGACATTCCGCTTTACCGCGATCTGATCCGCAACGGCATTTCCGAATATATGGTCGGTCCGGTCGGCATGGCCGATGTGCTGAACGCCATGGCGGCGATCTTCGTCGATCCCGAGGCCGAGCCGCTCGGCCGGACCGTCGCCTTCATCGGCGCCAAGGGCGGGTGCGGTTCCTCGACGATCGCACATAACTGCGCCTTCGACATTTCCAATCTCTTCCAGACGGAAGTCATCCTCGCCGATCTCGACCTGCCCTACGGCACGGCCAATATCGATTTCGACCAGGATCCGCCGCAGGGCATTTCCGAAGCGATCAGCGCGCCCGACAGGCTCGACGAAGTCTTCCTCGACCGCCTTCTGACGAAGTGCTCCGACCACCTGTCGCTGCTTGCCGCCCCCTCCATGCTGGACCGCGCCTACGACCTCGAAAGAGGGTCTTTCCAGCCGATCATCGAGGTGTTGCAGCGCAGTGCGCCGGTGACGGTGCTCGACGTGCCGCATGCCTGGTCGGAATGGACGCGCACGCTGCTCTCGGAAGTCGACGAGGTGATCATCACCGCCGTGCCCGACCTTGCGAACCTGCGCAACGCGAAGAACATGCTGGATGCGCTCAAGAAGCTCCGGCCCAACGACAAGCCGCCGCATCTGGTGCTCAACCAGGTCGGCCTGCCGAAACGCCCGGAAATCGCGCCCGACGACTTCTGCGAGCCGCTCGGCCTCCAGCCGATCGCCGTCATTCCCTTCGACGCGCAGCTTTTCGGCACGGCGTCCAACAGCGGCCGCATGATCGCGGAAATGGACAAGAAGTCGCCGACGGCGGAGACCTTCTCGCAGCTCGCCCATATCGTGACGGGCCGCTCGACGGTCAAGAAGGCCAAGAAGGCCGGCCTCGGCAAGATGCTGGGCCTGCTCGGCCGGAAGTAAGCCCCAGAGGCGACCAACAGACTGGATGACAAGGCATGTTCGGCAAACGCGGCAATGAAGGTTCAGGCAAAAGCGGCTCGGCGGGCCAGCCGGCGCATGCCAGCGCGACCGTGACGGCGGAGCGGCCGGTCACCGCCGCGCCCGCGCAGCCCGTCTTCGAACCGGCGCCGCCGCCGGTGATGGTGCCCGCACCCGCCGCGACCGCACGCCGCCGCACGCCGCGGACCGAGGACTATTACGATACGAAAAGCCAGGTCTTCTCCGCGCTGATCGACACGATCGACCTGTCGCAGCTTGCCAAGCTCGACACCGAAAGTGCGCGCGAGGAAATCCGCGATATCGTCAACGACATCATCACGATCAAGAACTTCGCGATGTCGATTTCCGAGCAGGAAGAGCTGCTCGACGACATCTGCAACGACGTTCTCGGCTACGGTCCGCTCGAGCCGCTGCTCGCGCGCGACGATATCGCCGATATCATGGTCAATGGTGCCGGCAAGACCTATATCGAAGTGGCCGGCAAGGTGCAGGAATCGGAAATCCGCTTTCGCGACAATGCCCAGCTCCTGTCGATCTGCCAGCGCATCGTCAGCCAGGTCGGCCGCCGCGTCGACGAATCGAGCCCCATCTGCGACGCGCGTCTTCCCGACGGCTCGCGCGTCAACGTCATCGCCCCGCCGCTTGCCATCGACGGCACCGCACTCACCATCCGTAAATTTAAGAAGGACAAGCTGACGCTCGACCAACTCGTCAAGTTCGGCTCGATCACGCCGGAAGGTGCTGCACTGTTGCAGATCATCGGCCGCGTGCGCTGCAATCTCGTCATTTCCGGCGGCACCGGCTCGGGCAAGACGACGCTGCTCAACTGCCTGACCAACTATATCGACCGCGA
>NZ_CAMLFY010000144.1 GCF_946479415.1 uncultured Shinella sp.
AACATCGTGCCGTGGCATTTCATCCGCGAGCGGCAGGGCGCCAAGCTGGTCTGGGCGCCGGTGGACGAGACGGGCGCGTTCCAGATCGAAGAATTCGAGAAGTGCCTCACCGAGCGCACCAAGCTCATCGCCATCACGCATATGTCGAATGCGCTCGGCACCATCGTGCCGGTCAAGGAAATCTGCCGCATTGCCCGTGAGCGCGGCATTCCGGTGCTGGTCGATGGCTCGCAGGGCGCCGTGCACATGCCGGTCGACGTGCGCGACATCGATTGCGACTGGTACGTCATGACCGGCCACAAGCTCTACGGCCCCTCCGGCATCGGCGTGCTCTACGGCAAGATGGACCGCCTGAAGGAGATGCGTCCCTTCCAGGGCGGCGGCGAGATGATCGTCGAGGTGACGGAAGATGTCGTCACCTACAACGACCCGCCGCACCGTTTCGAAGCCGGCACGCCGCCCATCGTGCAGGCGATCGGCCTTGGTCATGCGCTCGACTATATGGAAAAGATCGGCCGTGCGGCGATCTCGGCCCATGAGGCGGATCTGCGCGACTATGCCCATGAACGGCTGTCCTCGATCAATTCTCTGAAGATTTTCGGCACGGCGCCGGGCAAGGGCTCGATCTTCTCCTTCGAGCTCGAAGGCATCCATGCCCATGACGTGTCGATGGTCATCGATCGGGCAGGGGTTGCGGTACGTGCCGGCACCCATTGTGCCCAGCCGCTCTTGAAACGCTTCGGCGTCACCTCCACATGCCGGGCATCGTTCGGCATGTATAATACACGCGCCGAGGTCGATGCCCTGGCCGATGCGCTCGACCACGCCCGCAAGTTTTTTGCCTGAGGAGTAGACCCATGTCCCTCGACGCAACCGAAGAGAAGGTGGATGTCCGCGACGGCATCGTGCATTCGGCAATCCCCGCCGATGAGATCGCCCGCCTTTCCGACGACATCATTTCCGCGCTGAAGACGGTCTATGACCCGGAAATCCCGGCCGACATCTTCGAGCTCGGCCTGATTTACAAGATCGACATCGAAGACGACCGCATGGTCAAGATCGACATGACGCTGACGGCTCCCGGCTGCCCCGTCGCCGGCGAGATGCCGGGCTGGGTGGAAAACGCCGTCAGCGCCGTCGAAGGCGTGTCCGGCGTCGAGGTCAGAATGACCTTCGATCCGCCGTGGACGCCGGACCGCATGTCGGAAGAGGCTCAAGTGGCCGTTGGCTGGTACTAGCGTGATCCCGAAAAGTTGCAGACTTTTCGGACGAGATCACGCGGCAGAAAGTATTGATCCTTTAATACCGCAACACTAAATTTGGATTCGGAAACCGTCGGGCCTTGAACCCGGCCGGTCGAAGGAGATACGGCCCATGGCCTTTGCAGTGATGACACTTACCGATGCGGCGGCCAGCCGCGTCAAGGCGATCGTCGATAATGCCGGCGGCGATGCCAAGGGCATTCGTGTCGGCATCAAGAAGGGCGGTTGCGCCGGAATGGAATATTCCGTCGATCTCGTGACCGAGCCCAATGCCAAGGACGACCTGATCGAGCGCAACGGCGCAAATGTCTGGGTCGCGCCGGAAGCCGTGCTCTATCTGCTCGGCACGCAGATGGATTTCGAGGTGACGACGCTGCGCTCCGGCTTCACCTTCCATAACCCGAACCAGACGTCCGCCTGCGGCTGCGGCGAATCGGTTGAGCTGAAGCCGGCTGACCTTGCGGCGCTCGCCGCAGCGGGCCAACCCACGGTCCGAGCCTGAAATCACAGGGTGCAGGCACTGCAAATCCTTGCACCTTTTCTTTGCCGATAGTTTTGCCTAGTCTCCCGCTGCCGGCGCTCTGACGTCGGTGGTGCCGCAACGGGGAGAGGGCGCGCGATGACCGGCTTTGCCGCCGCACTTTACCAGAACCTGCCGTTTCCGGTGCTCATCGTCGATGCCGCAGCGCATGTCGTGTCGCATAATGAGGCCGCAGCGCGCACCTTCGGCTGGAGCAAGGACCGCCCAGCAGCGGCCGAGTCGCCTGTCATCGAAGGGCCGGATGCCGCCGCCCTGCTCGCCCGCCACGCGGCGACCGGACGTGAAAATGCCTATCCTTTTTCGTTTTGCCACGACAACGGGACGCGCTTCGAGGCGACCGCCCATGTGATCGCCGTTCCGGAGGAGGCCGGCGGCGCGCGCTACGCGCTCCTGCTGCGCAGCCTTCTCAGTGGCGGCAGTCATGGCGAGCAGATCCTGCTTGGCCAGCGCATTGCCTCCGCGCTGGACACGATGAACGAAGGGTTTGCGATCTTCGACCAGGAAGAGCGCCTCGTCATGTTCAACCGCTCCTACAAGGAGCGTTGCGGCCCGGCGCGCGATGCCGTGCGCGTCGGCGCCACGCTGGAGAGCATCGCGCGCGCGGGTATTCGCGCCGGCATGTTTCCCGGTGTGCGCGAAGGGACGCCGGAAGCCGAGGAAACGGTGCGCCAGCGCCTTGAAAGCCACCGCAACACCGACAGCGGCGGCAGCGTCTTCGAGTTCGGCAAGGACCGCTGGATCCGCGGGGAAAGCCATGTCGCCGAAACCGGCGATATCGTTGCGCTGCGCGTCGATGTTTCGGAACTGAAGCGTGCGGAGGCTGCTCTGGAGGAAAAGCGTCGCGACTATCTTTCGCTGTTGCAGATCCTGCCCGACATGATCCTGCGCTTCGACAAGAACTTGACGGTGCGCTTCGTCAACGACAAATATGCCCGTCGTTTCGGTATGGCGGCGGACGATTTCATCGGCACCAACCTTGCCGATCATGCCCGTACGCCAGAGCAGCGTGCCATGCTTGCCGGTATCACGCGCTACACGCGCGAAGAGCCGATGCGCACGCAGGAAATCTGCTCCGTGGCGGCTGACGGCGAGGAGGTGTGGGTGCTGTGGACGGCGGTTGCGATCTTCGACGAGGACGGCGTCGCCGAGGTGGTCAGCGTGGGGCGCGATATCACGGACGCCAAGCGCCAGCAGCAGCAGGTGGAAGCCCAGACGAACGAGCTGAGGCGCAAGAACGAGGCGCTCGACCAGTTCACCGCCACGGTTTCGCATGATCTGAAGGCGCCGTTGCGCCACCTGTCGATGTTTGCGGAGATGATTTCCGAAGATCTGCACCGGGGCGAGCATGACGAGCTGCCCCACTATGCGGATCATGTGCGCAAGAGTGCTGCGCGCATGCGCCGGATCATCGACAGCCTGCTCGAATTTTCCCAGATCACCTATCGCATCGTGACGCCCAAGCCGGTGGCGCTGTCCGACGTGGTGCGCGATGCGCTGGTCTTGCTGGAAACCCATGTGCAGGAAACGGGTGGATCGGTCAAAGTCGGGGCGCTGCCGGAAATCATGGGCGATCAGGAACTGCTCAAGCGTCTTGCGCAAAACCTGATCGGCAATGCGCTGAAGTATCGCCGACCGGATGAGGCACCCGTTGTGCGTGTCTATTGCCGGGAGAAGGAAGAGGGTATCGACCTCATCGTCGAGGATGACGGCATCGGTATAGATCCGCAGCATGTCGCGCGGATTTTCGAAGTCTTTCAGCGGCTTCACCGGGATGAGACGGTCTATCAGGGAACAGGCGTCGGCCTGGCGCTGGCGCGCCGGATCGTCGAAAGTCACAACGGCGTGATCGCGCTTGACACGACGTATGGTCCGGGCGCACGCTTCGTCGTGACGTTTCCGCAACCCGTCAAGTCAAGGGGAAGCGATCGTGGTAAGCCCGGCTAGGAAGCTGATCGTCGTCGATGACGATCCGGTGGATGTGCGCTTCGTCATGCGTGCTTTCAGCGACGCGGGAAGCGCAATCGAGATCACCCATGTGGCCGATGCCGATATGGCGAGCAACCGCCTGGCGACGGAAGCCTTCGACTATATCCTGCTCGACATCAATATGCCCGGAACCAATGGCATGGAGCTTTTGAAGCGCCTGCGCGGCCACGCCCGCACGGCGGTGACGCCGGTCATCATGCTGTCGTCCTCGTCGAATAGGGCTGATGTCAACCGCGCCTACGAGAACGGCGCAAATGCCTATGCGGTGAAACCCTCGACGCTGAGCGGCTACCGGGATTTCGCCGAGGGCTTTACCCGCTTCTGGGTGGACGTCGCCGTTTCGCCCTGACCAGTCCCTGCCCGAAAATGAAAAGCCCCGGCCGATAGGATCGGCCGGGGCAAGCATTTCCGTGCCGTGATTACTCGGCAGCGTCCGCATAGTCCTCGAGCGGCGGGCAGGAGCAGACGAGGTTGCGGTCGCCGTAGACGTTGTCGACGCGGTTGACCGGCGACCAGTACTTGTCGACGCGGAAGGCGCCCGGCGGGTAGCAGGCCTGTTCGCGCGAATAGGGACGATCCCATTCGCCGACAAGGTCTTCCACCGTGTGCGGGGCGTTCTTGAGCGGGTTGTTCTCCCGGTCCATCCGTCCTTCCTCTATGGCGCGGGCCTCCTCGCGGATCGACAGCATCGCATCGCAGAAACGGTCGATCTCCGCCTTGGTTTCCGATTCCGTCGGCTCGATCATCAGCGTGCCGGCGACCGGCCAGCTCATGGTGGGCGCGTGGAAGCCACTGTCGATGAGGCGCTTGGCGACGTCATCGACGGTCACGCCGGCGCTGTCGACCAACGGACGCGTGTCGATGATGCATTCATGCGCCACGCGGCCCTTTGAGGACTTGTAGAGCACGTCATAGGCGCCCTTCAGGCGGGCGGCGATGTAGTTGGCGTTGAGGATCGCCACCTTCGTCGCCTGCGTCAGGCCCGCACCGCCCATCATCAGGCAGTAGCTCCAGGAGATCGGCAGGATGGAGGCCGAGCCGAAAGGAGCGGCCGAGACCGCGCCGGCTTCGCCGGTCGTCGGGTTCCCCGGCAGGAAGGGCGCCAGATGCGCCTTGACGCCGATCGGCCCCATGCCGGGACCGCCGCCGCCATGCGGGATGCAGAAGGTCTTGTGCAGGTTGAGGTGGCTGACGTCGCCGCCGATATCGCCGGGACGGGCAAGGCCCACCATGGCATTCATGTTGGCGCCGTCCATATAGACCTGGCCGCCGTACTTGTGCACGATCTCGCAGACCTCGCGAACGTTTTCTTCAAAGACGCCGTGCGTGGAGGGATACGTGATCATGCAGCACGAGAGGGTTTCCGCGTACTGCTCTGCTTTTGCACGAAAATCGTCCATGTCGATGTCGCCATTATCCGACACCTTCACGACGACGACCTTCATGCCGACCATCTGGGCCGAGGCCGGGTTGGTGCCGTGCGCGGAGGTCGGGATCAGGCAGACGTCGCGATGCGTGTCGCCATTGGCGAGGTGATAGGCGCGGATCGTCAAGAGGCCGGCATATTCACCCTGCGCGCCGGAATTCGGCTGCATGGACAGCGCGTCATAGCCGGTGATGTCGCAGAGTTTTTGCGACAGGTCCTCGATCAGGTGGCGATAACCCAGCGCCTGATCGGCGGGAACGAAGGGATGGATCTCCGAAAATTCCGGCCAGGTGATCGGCAGCATTTCCGCCGTCGCATTGAGCTTCATCGTGCAGGAGCCGAGCGGGATCATCGAGCGGTCAAGCGCGAGGTCGCGGTCGGAGAGACGACGGATGTAGCGCGTCATCTCGCTTTCCGCGCGGTTCATGTGGAAGATCGGATGCGTCAGATATTCGCTGGTGCGCAGCAGGTCTTCCGGCAGCCGGTAGCCCGGCTCGAATTCCGCCACTTCGAAATCGCCGCCGAAGGCACGCCAGACGGCCTCCAGCGTGACGGGGCGCGAGCGCTCGTCGAGGCTGATGCCGATGCGGTCGTCGCCGATCTTGCGCAGGTTCACTTCTTCCGCGACGGCCGTCTTCAGGATGATGCCCTGCAGCTTGCCGACATGGACGGTGATCGTGTCGAAGAAGACTTCCGGCTCGACGGTATAACCGAGCTTCTCAAGGCCCATGGCGAGGCGCACGGTCTTCTGGTGCACGCTCTGCGAGATGGCCTTCAGGCCCTGCGGACCGTGGAAGACGGCATACATCGAGGCCATGACGGCGAGCAGCACCTGCGCGGTGCAGATGTTCGACGTCGCCTTTTCGCGGCGGATATGCTGCTCGCGGGTCTGGAGCGACAGGCGGTAGGCGCGGTTGCCGCGGGCATCGATGGAGACGCCGACGAGGCGGCCGGGCATGGAGCGCTTGTAGGCGTCCTTGACGGCCATGTAGGCGGCATGCGGGCCGCCGTAGCCGACCGGCACGCCGAAACGCTGGGTGCAGCCGATGGCGATATCCGCATCCATGTCGCCGGGCGACTTGAGCAGCGCCAGCGCCAGCGGGTCGGCGGCGATCACGGCGATAGCGCCGGTCTGGTGCAGGCGGGCGATCAGGCCGGTGAAGTCGCGCACATGGCCGTAGGTGCCGGGATACTGGAAGATCGCGCCGAAAACGTCGACCGGATCGAGATCGGTGAAGGGATCGCCGACGACGATGCTCCAGCCGAGCGGCTCGGACCGGGTCTTCAACAGCGCGATGGTCTGCGGGTGGCAGTTCTCGTCGACGAAGAAGGTCTTGGCCTTGGACTTCGAGACGCGCTCGGCCATGGCCATAGCTTCGGCGGCGGCGGTCGCCTCATCGAGCAGCGAGGCGTTGGCCACGTCGAGGCCCGTCAGGTCGCAGACCATGGTCTGGTAGTTGAGCAGCGCTTCGAGGCGGCCCTGAGAAATTTCCGGCTGGTAGGGCGTGTAGGCCGTGTACCAGGCGGGGTTTTCCAGGATGGTGCGCTGGATGACCGGCGGCGTGATCGTGCCGTAGTAGCCCTGGCCGATCAGCGAGACGAGCTTCTTGTTGCGGCTGGCGGTCTCGCGCAGCTTGTCGAGCGCCTCGCGCTCGGTCATCGGCGCGCCCCATTCCAGCGGCTTTTCCTGGCGGATCGATTTCGGCACGGTGTCGTCGATCAGCGCGTCGAGGCTCGGATAACCGATCACCTTCAGCATCGCCTCCATCTCCTTCGGCGAGGGGCCGATATGGCGACGGTTGGCAAAGTCGTAGGGCTGGTAATCGGTAAAGGCAAAGTCCTTGGGGAGAGACATCAGCCGACAAGCTCCTTGTAGGCGGCTTCATCCATCAGGCCATCGGCATCGGAAACATTGGCAAGCTTCAGCTTGAAGAACCAGCCGGCGCCCTGCGGATCGCTGTTGACGAGGGAGGGATCGGCGGTGATCGCCTCGTTGACTTCGACGATTTCACCATCGAGCGGACAATAGACGTCGGAAGCCGCCTTCACGCTCTCGACGGTGGCCGCATCGCCGCCCTTTTCGAAGGTCGCGCCGACTTCCGGCAGTTCGACGAAAACGAGATCGCCGAGCTGTTCGGCGGCATGAACCGTGATGCCGACGGTCGCAACGCCACCTTCGATCTTCAGCCACTCGTGTTCTTCGGTGAATTTCAGCATGTGTGTTCCTCTCTCGGAATGATTTTGGTTGGGTGCGCCGGTGTCAGCGTTTGAAGGTGTTCTTGACGAAGGGCATGGCGGCGACGGTCACGGGCAGGAATTTGCCGCGTACGCCGGCATAGAGCTGGGTGCCGGGGGCGACGGCCGCCTTGGTCACGTAGCCCATGGCGACGGGGCCATCGACATTGGGGCCGAAACCGCCCGAAGTGACCGTGCCGACGACATCCTCGCCCTCGGGATCCGTGGCGAGCACGGCGCCGGCGCGCACGGGCGCACGGCCCTCGGCCCGGAGGCCGACGCGGCGGCGGGCCGCACCGTTTTCAAGCTGGTCGAGGATGACGGTGCTGCCTGGGAAACCGCCTTCACGCTCGCCGCCCTTGCGGCGAACCTTCTGGATGGCCCATTCGAGTGCGCCTTCGACGGGCGTCGTGCCGGTGTCGATATCGTTGCCATAGAGGCAGAGGCCGGCTTCGAGGCGCAGCGAATCTCGGGCGCCGAGGCCGATCGGCAGCACGTCCGGATGGTCGAGCAGGCGGCGACAGACGGTTTCGGCAAGATGTGCCGGAATGGAGATCTCGAAGCCGTCCTCACCGGTATAGCCGGAGCGCGAGACGATGCAGTCGGCGTCGTGCAGGTCGCAGGCGCGCACGTCCATGAAGCGCATGGAGGAAATGTCGGCCCAGAGTTCGGCCAGCACGGATTCCGCATGCGGCCCCTGGAGGGCGACCAGCGCGCGGTCGTCATGCAGCGTCAGCTCGCAGACGTCGCCGATCTTCGCCTGCATATGGGCGAAGTCCTGATCCTTGCAGGCGGCGTTGACGACGACATAGAAATGGTCGCCGCGGTTGGCGATCATCAGGTCGTCGAGGATGCCGCCCTCGTCATTGGTGAAGAGCGCATAGCGCTGGCGGCCTTCGCCGAGGCCGATGACATCCACCGGCACCAGCGTTTCGAGCGCGCGGGCGGCGTCCGCATTGTCGCCGGAGCGGGCGCGCACGGTGACCTGGCCCATATGCGAGACGTCGAACAGGCCGGCGGCGGCGCGGGTGTGCAGGTGCTCCTTCATCACGCCGGCCGTGTATTGCACCGGCATCTCGTAGCCGGCAAACGGCACCATGCGGCCGCCGAGCGATACGTTCAGCGTGTGAAGCGGTGTTTTCTTGAGTTCAGACGATCCGTCCAAAAGGCGCCCTCCAGTCCCTGGGCGCCCAGTTACGGGACGCCGGCTCATAATCAGGCGCAGCTGCGCCGTTCTCCTGAGCCCCCTCTGTCCCTTCGCCTGAGATTGTTATCCCTTCGGCGAGCGCTTTCGCGCTTCTCTCCAGAGTTATGACGGCACCTTGCTGGTCCTTTTGCCTGAGAGTTTCCGGGGCGGTTGCTCCTTCGGCACCGGCGCTGCCTCATCCAGAGGCGGCCGGTTTCTCCCAGCGAGGTTGGCTCCAGATAACGGCCTTGCCCGTGTTTTGGCAAGAGGCGGCGTCGCTGGCGAGCACATTTTTGTCGTTCGGGGAAAGGGGCAAAGAAAAGGCCCCGGATCGGGGCCTCAAGTTGGTTGGAGGACGGCTGTTATTCCCAAGGGAGGATCAGGCGGTTTCCGGTGGGACGGGTGCACCGTTCTCGTCATAGAGGCGCTGGGCTTCTGCAACGGTCACCTGGGGCGTCATGCCCTGTGCGGTGATGAGCGCAAGAGCGAGCGCTGGCGGCTGGATGATGTTGAGCACCGCGACGGTGCGCGCATCGCCACGCAGCTTCGCGTCCTCGCTCCAGGTGTGGATGCGCTGCTCGAACAGCGTGTTCGCACGCGTCTGCATCTTCATGCCCTGCGCGGCATAGGCGGCGGTGGCGGGCGAAACTGTCACGATCTGAGTCATGGCGTTCAACGAGAGTTGGTTCAGGTTCGTGCAATTTATCATTTGCGCCTTTCGCGTGTATGAAACGCGGCAGTTGCATTTTCATCGAGTTTTAACGATCTGTACGAATTTCGGTCGGCCTTGCCTTTGCCGTGAAAATTCCGTCATAAGAGAGCGGAAATGCCGCCGGAATCGGGCGGCAAAAGCAATCCCAGCAAAAGTGTGCAGTGGTTTTGCGTCCGGGATTGCGATCATAGGAAAAGCATGCCGCCGATGGCGCGGGAGGACCGATGAAGCCGATTTTCGTGCAATTGCAATGCGCTCCGGGCAAGACCTATGAAGTCGCCGATGCGCTTTACGCTACGGAACTCATTTCGGAGCTTTATTCTACCAGCGGCGAATACGATCTGCTCCTCAAGGTCTATGTCGACAGCGAAGAGGATATCGGCAAGTTCATCAACGACCACGTCGCCTCCATCCCCGGCATCGTGCGTTCGCTGACCACGCTGACCTTCCGCGCGTTCTAAGACTGTTCCCCTCCGCTGGTTCTTGCGCTAAAGCACGGCGCAACGAAAGAAGGCTGGACATGGCAGGCATCGAACACAAGCAGGTTGAGAGCGACGAGGCGGGCATGCGCCTCGACCGGTGGTTCAAGGTCCACTATCCGGGTCTCGGCTTCGGCCCGCTCCAGAAATTGCTGCGCTCCGGCCAGGTGCGCATCGATGGCGGCCGCGTCAAGAGCGACACTCGCGTACAGCCGGGACAGATGATCCGCATCCCTCCGATGGAGGTCGATGCCAAGAAGGCCGGGCCGATCGCCGGCCGCGAGCTGAAACATTCCTCCGATCACGAGTTGCTCTCCCGCATGCTGCTGCATGAGGACGAGAAGGTCATCGTGCTCAACAAGCCGGCCGGCATCGCCGTGCAGGGCGGCTCGGGCGTCAACCGCCATATCGACCAGATGCTTGAGGCCTGGACCAGCCCGAAGGGCGAGAAGCCGCGCCTCGTACACCGGCTCGACCGCGACACGTCTGGCGTGCTCGTCATCGCCCGCACGCGCGGCGCCGCACAGAAGCTGACCGCCGCCTTCCGCGAGCGCGATACCAAGAAGACCTACTGGTCGCTGGTGATGGGCGTGCCGAAGAAGCGCGAGGACAAGATTTCGACCTGGCTCGT
>NZ_CAMLFY010000145.1 GCF_946479415.1 uncultured Shinella sp.
GCCGTATCGGCGCGCAGGATGCGCGGGCCGAGCGGAATGGGCGTCACGAAATCGAGATTGCGCAGAAGCGTGCGTTCCTCATCCGAAAACCCGCCTTCCGGGCCGACGAGCAGCGCCAGCTTGCGCTCCTTGATCCCGTGCAGCACCGGCAGCGGGTTCTGGCTGCCATGGCCCTCGTCGCAGAAGATGATGCGGCGCTCGCGCGGCCAGTCGGCCAGCAGGTCCTCCAGCTTGCGCGGCGCGGCAACGGTGGGGATGGCGAGGATGCCGCATTGTTCGGCCGCTTCGGTCGCGTTCGCCTCCAGCCGCTCGATGCTGGTGATCTTGCCTTGCACATGCTGGGTCATGACGGGTTGCAGCACGCCGGCGCCCATCTCGACGGCCTTCTGCACGAGATAATCCAGCCGGCCGACTTTCAGTGGCGCGAAGATATAGTGCAGGTCCGATGGCGCCGGTTGTGGCCGGGTCTGCTCGACCGGCGTCAGAAGCAGGCGCTTGCGGGTCGGCAGTGACAGCGTGGCATGCCACTCGCCGTCGCGCCCGTTGAACAGCAGCACGGCATCGCCGTCGCCCATGCGCAGCACATTGGTGAGATAGTGGAAATGGTCTTTCGATGCTTCGAAGGCCTGGCCCTCGGCAAGGGCGTCGCCGACGAACAGGCGCTGCATCCGGTAGTTCGCACGCATGATCTTGATCTCAGGTGAAGAGCGCGTTGAGCGCGAGGAAGACGAGGGCCGAGAGCATGGCCGAAACGGGCAAGGTTACGATCCAGGCCGAGATGATCGTCATGAAATGCGAGCGGCGCACGAGATAGCGCCGGCGCGTCTCATCGAGATTGGCCGGGGGCTCTTCCGGCGCAATGCCGTTGCCGCGGCTGCGGATATAGTCGATGCGGCGGATCGAATTGCGTGTGTACCATTCGCGGAACAGCCCGACGCCGAAGACCGCGCCGACGGCGATATGCGTGGAGGAGACGGGGATGGCGAAGGCCGAGGCGGTCAGCACTGAGACGGCGGAGGACAGCGCCACGCAGAAGGCGCGCATCGGGTTGAGCTTGGTGATCTCGTTGCCGACGATGCGGATGAGGCGGGGACCGAAGAGCAGGAGGCCGAGCGAAATGCCGAAGGCGCCGATGATCATCACCCAGAGCGGGATCGTCATCCCGCCGCCGGTATCACCCGATCGCAGCGCCGAAACGACGCCGTAGAGCGGGCCGACGGCATTCGACACGTCGTTTGCGCCATGCGCGAAGGAGAGGAGCGCCGCCGAACAGATCAACGGAATGCGGAAGAGCACGCGCAGCGACTGGTTGCGGTTGTCGAGACCCCTAGCCGTGCGGCGCACGATGGGGCGGGTGACGACATAGGTGACGATACCGAAACCGAGGCCGATGAGCAGCGCCTCGCCGAGCGGCAGGTCGTAAAAGCCGTTCGTGCCGCCATTGGCAAGAAAGGCCGCAAAGGCACCGGCCATGACAGCGACGAGCACGGGAACCCATGTCTTGGCCGCCTCGATCTTGTCGTCGCGGTAGATGATGAATTCCTTGATGAAATATAGAAAGGCCGCCGCGATCACACCGCCGAGGATCGGCGAGACGGTCCAGCTGACGACGATGACGGCGATGGCATCCCACTGAACGCTGTGGAAGCCGCTGGCGGCCGCGCCGGCGCCGATGACGCCGCCGATGATGGAGTGGGTGGTGGAGATCGGCGCATTGGCGATCGTGGCGATGTTGATCCACAAGGCTGCGGAGACAAGTGCGGCCATCATGGCCCAGGCGAAGACTTCCGGACTTGGGAAGATGGCGCGATCGACGATGCCCGACGCGACCGTTTCAGCCACGCCCTGGCCGGCCAGAAGCGCGCCGGCAATTTCGAAGATGGCGGCGATAATGAGCGCCACGCCCATGCTCATGGCGCGCGCGCCGACGGCAGCACCGACATTGTTCGTCACGTCGTTGGCGCCGATATTCATGGCCATGTAGGCGGCCAGCGCCGCGGTGACGGCGACGACGACGACGCCAGGCGTGCCGGTGGCATAGGTGTTGGCGACGGCCATGGCGATCAAGAGGAAGACCAGGGCAATGCCGACACCCGTCCAGGACCGCAGCACGAAATGCGTGGCCTGTTCAGTGAAGGTCAGTTTTTCCAGATCCTTGTCCAGCGTCGGCTTGCGTAGCTGGACTTGAGAATTCGCCATTCATGCTGCTCCGTTATTGCCAAAAGGCAGTATCGCCTCAGGGCATCGGCGGCAATATGACGATAAGCGCTATTGCGCGCCGGCCGTTCCGATTTTGGCGGAGGGAGCGGTGCCGGAGAGGATTTTCTGCTCGAAATTCAACAGCAATGTCTTGAGGCCGGGCTCCTGCACGCGGGCGGCGGCCTCGGTGCAATCGACCCATTCGGCGCGGCGCTCGCCTTTTTCCGGAAAATTCTTGGCGATATCATCGACTTCGAGCGCAAAGACGCGCACGCGGCAGTCGAGCTTCAGCCCTTCCGGCATGCCCTTCATGTAGCGGTAGCTGCCGATCGATTCCTCGATGACCTTGCCCTTCACGCCGGCCTCTTCCCAGGCTTCGCGCGCGGCGGCGGCCGAGGCGCTCTTGCCATCCATCGGCCAACCCTTGGGAATGACCCAGCGGCCGGTATCCCGGCTGGTGATCAGCAGGACTTCGACCGCCGAACCCTTCTTCTTCAGCCGATAGCACAACGCACCATATTGCTCCTTGCAGGGTCTGCGGAACATGAGCTGGACGTCGTTGGCAATGCGGTTGAGAATGTTCAAGGTCTTCTTGTTCCTCTTGCGGCATGAATCTGCCGAGTCGTTTATCAACCATCATGCTTGCGCGAGATTTACGGCGCAAGTCAGGCTTGTGGGGGAATACCGCGTTTTTGCATGCGCAGCTGTGCAATTCTTTGCCATTCGCCGTTGCGCTCGGCGTCGCGGATTGCGACGGCGATATAGTCCATATGCGCCTGTGCGGCATTTCGTGCCGCATTTCCGTCGCCGGCCATGACGGCCGCGTAAATCGCCTCATGCTGGGCAAGAAGATGGCCGCGCGCCGTCTCGGAAGAGAAAACGAGGTGGCGGTGGAAGAAGATCCCCTGTTCCAGCAGCCGGTAGCACGCGCGCAACGTGTGCAATAGTATGATATTATGGGCGGCCTCACCGATGGCGTTGTGCAACTCCACGTCGGCCTCGAGCTCGGCATCGAAGGAGCCGCTGTCATGGGCCGCGCGCATCGCCTGCATGATGCGGGTCAGCATCTGCCGGTCGTAATCCGTCGCGCGGCGGGCGGCGAGTTCGGCGGTGATGCCTTCGAGCTCCCGGCGATATTCGATATAGTCTGCCGTCGCCCGCTGGTGACGGGCGATAAGATCGACGACGGGGCGGGAAAACACCTGTCCGATGATGTCGGCGACATAGGTGCCGTCGCCATGCTGACTGACGAGCAGGCCCCGGTTTTCCAGTTCCTTCAGCGCATCGCGCAGGATCGGGCGCGACACGTCGAGACGTTTGGAAAGTTCGCGCTCGCCGGGCAGCCGTTCACCGTCGCGCAACACGCCTTCGAGCAGCAAAAGTTCGATCTGCCGCACGACCTCATCGGCGGTGCGGTTGGGGCTGATGGGCGAAAAAAGGTCGAACGGCGTTTCTGTCACGGCGCAAGTCTATCAACCCAGGCGGAAACTGGTCAATAATCTTGTCCACTGTCTTGAAGGGGCCTGCGTCAATGCGCCCTATCTCTCGGCGCCTGACATTTGTTAAGACTATGCTGTTGCACGAAGGGGGACGGTGCAGAACATGGGTAACGGAAGCTTCGCTTTTCCGCAGGCGACTGCGCGTGCGCAGGCGCTGGGGGAAATCCACGCAAGGCCATATGCGCTGGTGCCATCGCCACGCGTCATCTTCCAGCTCGCCTTTCTCACCGAGGGCGGTTCGGCGGTCGATCATGCCGTGATGGGGGAGCTGTCGCGCTCGCGCGGCATCTCGCCGCCGGGGCGCGATTCCAGCCATCATGCGCTGAGCTGGGGCCAGGGCACGCTGCGCTGGGAGCGCCACACCGAATTCTCGACCTATTTCTGGGATGGTCCGGTGCCGGAGAAATTCGGCGGCGAAGTGGCCGTGCATCCGTTCGGCGACAGCTTTTCGCCGCCCGGCACGCTGATCTCGGGCATCCGCCTGGAAATTCGCCCCGATACGCCGGAGACGCGTGAAGCGATCGCCACCTTCGATCCGACCAGCCTCTGTTACAGCGAGATCAAGAACGGCCAAGGCGTCGTGCTGACCGACTTCCGCCAGAACGGCGATGGGCTGACGCAGATCCTCGTCATCGACCGCGGCATGACGGAGGCCGGGCGCGGCGCGCTCGTCCAGCGCCTGCTCGATATCGAAACCTACCGCACGCTCGCCATGATGGGTCTGCCGCTCGCCCAGTCGCTGTCGCCGGATATCCGCCGCATCGAGGATGGGCTGACCGGCATCACCAATGCCATGAAGCAGCACGCCCGCGACAAGGCCGACGAACTCTTGACCGAGATCACCCGCCTGGCTGCCGAACTGGAGGCCAACGCGGCCCTCAGCCTTTACCGCTTCGGCGCCAGCCGCGCCTATTACGGCATTGTGCAGGAACGCATCCGCACGCTGGCCGAAAGCGCGGTGCCCGGTTACGAAACGCTCGGGTTCTTCCTCGAGCGCCGCCTCGCACCCGCCATGCGCACCTGCCAGTCGATCGAGGAGCGGCAAGCCAACCTGTCACGCAAGCTCGCCCGCGCGACGGCGCTGCTGCGCAGCTGGATCGACGTGGAACTGGAACAGCTCAACACGACGCTGCTGAATTCGATGGACCGACGCGCGAAGCTGCAATTGCGCCTGCAGCAGACCGTCGAAGGCCTGTCGGTCGCCGCGATCTCCTACTATGTCATCGGCCTGTTCGGCTATGTGGCGAAGGCCGCGCATGGCCTCGGCCTGGAGGTGAAGCCGGAAACGCTGACCGGCATCGCCGTGCCCTTCGTCATTATCGGCATGTGGCTGCTCGTCCGCGCGATCAAGCACAAGCACGCGGAAGAGGACAAGCACTAGGACTGGCCAGGCCTGTTATGTCGAGAGATCGCACTCGTAGCGCGGCACGCCGTCGCGCACGGCAAAGCCCGTCTGCCAGCCGAAGCCGCTGTCGTCCTGCTTGGCAAGCTTCTTCTGGGCGGCCGCACCGCGCGCCTTGAAGGCGGCCTCGGCCTGTTTCAGCGCCGACGTTTCGAAGACCACGGTATGCGAGCTGAAACCGCTTTCCAGCTCGGTGATATAGACTTCGATCTCCTTGACCGGAACGCCACGCCAGGTGCCATCGACGACGGGCAGGGTGATGTGGAGATATTCGTCGTGCGGCGTCACGGTCGGCTTGCCGAATGCGGCCTCGTAACCCCCGGGGATCGCCACCGAGCCTTCCTTGCGGGCGAAGGCATAACTCGACTGGAGCATGTCCCCGAGCGCATCGGTGTAATTGCAGGCGTCGTCAAAGCCCTGGAGCAGCGGATCGAGCGGCTGTGCCGCCGCCGGAAGCGCAAGGCCCAGGAAGGCTGCCACAAGGCTCGTTCTGCCACGCATGCGGTCTTCCCTTCTGGTTTCGTCAGCGTTCCCAATAGGGCAGAGGGCCGTAAAGGTCGGCGAGATAGTCGATGAACAGCCGAACCTTGATCGGCAGGAATTGCCGGCTCGGATAGACGGCCGAAAGAACCACGTTGCGCGAGCCCTCGTAGTCCGGCAGCACCTGCACGAGTTCACCGCTCTTCAGTGCCGGGCCGACATCCCAGGTGGAGCGCAGCGCAATGCCCATGCCGGAGAACACGGCCTCGCGCACGACCTCGCTCGAATTGGTGTAGAGCGGTCCATGCGGGCGATAGGTGACGCTGCCGTCCGGGCCTTCCAGCCGCCAGACGTCCTGCGTGTGCGGCGGCAGGCAGACATGGCCTGCAAGCTCCTCCAGCGAGGCCGGTGAACCGTGGCGGGCAATATAATTTGGCGAGGCGCACAGCACGCGCCGTACCGGGGCAAGCCGGCGGGCGACGAGCGAGGAGTCCGACAGTTCGCCGATGCGGATGGCAAGATCGAAGCCGCCGCCGACGATATCGGAAAAGTCGTCGGTGAGGACGAGGTTCATGGTGAGTTCGGGATGGTCGTCCATGAAGCCCTTGAGGTTCGGTGCGATATGCATGCGGCCGAACGAGGTGGGGGCGGAAATCCTCAGCGTGCCGCGCACGGCGCCCGACCGGCCGGAGGCGAAGGCTTCCGCCTCCTCGATGCCCGAGAGAATGCCGACGATGCGTTCGTAGAACCCTTGCCCGGCCTCGGTCAGCGAGATTTGCCGCGTCGTGCGCTGGAACAGCCGCGTGCCGAGCCGCTCCTCCAATCGCTTGATGCGTTTGGAGATGACGGCTGGGGATAGACCGAGCGCCCGCCCCGCTGCCGACATACTTCCCATGGAGATGACGCGGGAGAAGATTTCGAGGTCACCGAGATTGGTCATGCAGCCGTGTCCAATGATTGCCTAAGCGGACAAAATGCTTAGCATTTGCACCTCTCAATAGGAAGTGGTAAAGAAAACAGACCACTTGAGTGCGGAGATTAGGAATGGATCAGATCGGGTTTCTCGCGCCGCGGGCATCGGTGCTGTCGCGCCGTGGTGAAATCGTTGCCGATCTCGTCGATCTCCTGCCGCCCGGCTGCCTCGTGCATGAACCGCGCGAACTGGTGCCCTTCGAAACGGATGCCTTTGTGTCCTATCGCCGGCTGCCGCTTGCCGTCGCACTGCCGGAGACGACGCAGCAGGTCGCGGCGGTACTCAAATATTGCCATCGTTACGGCGTGCCCGTCGTGCCGCGCGGTGCGGGAACCTCGCTTTCGGGTGGAGCCATCCCGCAGGAGGATGCGGTCGTCATAGGCCTTTCCAAGATGTCGCGCATCCTGGACGTGGATTTCGCCAACCGCACCGCGACGGTGCAGGCCGGCGTCACCAATCTCGCGATATCGGAGGCCGTTTCCGCCGACGGCTATTTCTATGCGCCGGATCCAAGCTCGCAGCTCGCCTGTACGATCGGCGGCAATATCGGCATGAATTCCGGCGGCGCGCACTGTCTGAAATACGGCGTGACGACCAACAACCTGCTCGGGGTCAAGCTTGTCATGGTCGACGGCACGATCCTCGATCTCGGCGGCAAGGCGCTGGATGCCGGCGGGCTCGATCTTCTCGGCGTCGTCTGCGGCGGCGAGGGGCAATTGGGCATCGTCACGGAGGCGACGGTGCGCCTTATCGCCAGGCCGGAGGGCGCGCGCCCGGTGCTGTTCGGCTTCGACAGTTCGGAAGAGGCAGGCGCCTGCGTGGCCGATGTCATCGCGGCCGGCATCATTCCCGTCGCCATCGAATTCATGGACAAGCCGGCCATCGAAATCTGCGAGGCCTTCGCCCATGCCGGTTATCCCATGGACGTCGAGGCGCTCCTGATCGTCGAGGTCGAGGGCTCGGAGGCGGAGATGGATACCATGCTCGCCAGCATCATCGAGATCGCCGGCCGCCACGGCGTCAAGGTCGTCAAGGAAAGCCAGTCGGCCACCGAGGCGGCGCTCATCTGGAAAGGGCGGAAGTCCGCCTTCGGCGCCACCGGCCGCATCGCCGACTATATCTGCATGGATGGCACCGTGCCGCTCGGCCAGCTGCCCGCCGTGCTGCGCGGCACCGCCGAGATCGTCGAAAAATACGGATTACGCGTCGCCAATGTCTTTCATGCCGGCGACGGCAACATGCATCCGCTGATCCTGTTCAACGCCAATGATCCCGAGGATGCCGCCAAGGCCGAGGCCGCCGGTAACGAGATCCTGAAACTCTGCGTCGATGTCGGCGGCTGCCTTACCGGCGAACATGGTGTGGGCATCGAGAAACGCGACCTGATGCGCCATCAATACAGCGATGCCGATCTTGCCCAGCAGATGGCGGTGCGCGCCGCCTTCGATCCGCAATGGCTGCTCAACCCGTCCAAAGTCTTCCCGCTCGAAGGGCGCCCCGCCTGATGACACCGATCCACGAACCGCTTTCCGAGGATGCTGCAAGCCGTCTCGTCCAGGTCGCCAGCCTCTCGAAATCCCCCTTCGTGATCAGGGGCGGCGGCACGCGCAGCCTGCACGGCCCGCCCGATGGCGCCGATGTGCTCTCCGCTCGCGGCCTAAACGGCATCGTCGCCTATAACCCCGCCGAAATGACCATGACGGCCCGCGCCGGCACGCCACTCGAGGTGGTGGAAGCCGCATTGGCTGAAAAGCGCCAGATGCTCGCCTTCGAGCCGAACGACCTGCGCGGCGTGCTCGGCTCCTCCGGTATTCCGACGATCGGCGGCGTCTTTGCCACCAATGCCTCCGGCCCGCGCCGCCTGACGGCGGGGGCGGCGCGCGACAGCCTGCTCGGCGTGCGCTTCGTCAACGGCAGGGGCGAGATCGTCAAGGCCGGCGGACGGGTGATGAAGAACGTCACCGGGCTTGATCTCGTCAAGCTGCTTGCCGGTTCGCACGGTTCGCTGGCGCTGCTGACGGAGGTCACCTTCCGCCTGCTGCCGGTGCCGGAAACATCGGCCACCATCGTCGTCTCCGATCTCAACGATGCCGAAGCCGCCGCCGCGATGGCGACGGCCATGTCGCTCTCGGTGGAGGTCTCGGGAGCGGCGCATCTGCCCGAAAGCGTGCGGGGCCGCTTCATCGGCGGCGCGCTGCCGCCGGGCGCCGCCACCGTGCTGCGCCTCGAAGGGCTCTCGGCCTCCGTCGCGGTGCGCAGTGAAAAGCTCGTGTCCGCCATGGCCCGTTTCGGCGTCGTTTCCCGCCTGGAGGCCGAGGGTACGAAACGCCTCTGGCGCGAAATCCGCGATGGCGCGCCCTATGCCGACGGCACGCCGCGCCCGCTCTGGCGTGTCTCGGTCGCGCCCATCGCCGGCCAGCAGCTCGTCGCGGCATTGCGCCTGGAAATCGGCGTCGATGCCTTCTACGACTGGCAGGGCGGCCTCGTCTGGCTGCGCATGGAATCCGATCCCGAGGCAGCACTCCTGCGCCGCTACGTCAAGGCTGTCGGCGGCGGGCACGCGACGCTTCTCAGGGCACGTCCCGAAGTGCTGGCCGCGACACAGGCGTTCCAGCCGCAGGCGGAGGCGGTGACTTTGTTGCAGGCGCGGGTGAAGGCGAGTTTCGATCCGAATGGTTTGTTCGTGTCGCGGATGATGGGGTGAGGACTGTATCGATGATCGAGTATGCCGCGCACCCCCCTCTGCCCTGCCGGGCATCTCCCCCACAAGGGGGGAGATTGAATCGTGGCACCGCCTTGCCCCCAGCCGATCTCCCCCCCTGTGGGGGAGATGCCCGGCAGGGCAGAGGGGGGTATGTCGCGGCCTCGGAGGGCGCCCGCTGATGCAAACCAACTTCACCGCCGAGCAGCTTGCCGATCCGCATGTCGCGACATCTGAAAAGATCCTGCGCAAATGCGTACATTGCGGCTTCTGCACCGCCACCTGTCCCACCTATGTGACGCTCGGCAACGAGCTCGACAGCCCGCGCGGCCGCATCTATCTCATCAAGGACATGCTGGAAAACGGCCGCCCGGCCGATGCGCAAGTGGTGACCCATATCGACCGCTGCCTGTCGTGCCTCTCCTGCACGACGACCTGTCCCTCGGGCGTCGATTACATGCACCTCGTCGACCACGCCCGCATGCATATCGAAGAGACCTACCGGCGTCCGTTCTGGGACCGGCTGACGCGCGCCGTGCTGGCTGCGACGCTGCCCTATCCGAACCGTTTCCGCCTGGCGCTGAAGGCGGCAAACCTCGGCCGTCCCTTTGCCCGTCTTCTGAAGCGCTTCAAGCCGCTCGAACCCTTCGGCGTGATGCTCGACCTTGCGCCGCGCAAACTGCCGAAAGCGTCCGACAGCACAAGGCCCGGCACGCATCCGGCGGAAGGCATGCGCCGCGGGCGGGTCGCGATCCTCTCCGGCTGCGCCCAGCCGGTGCTGAAGCCCGAGATCAACGCGGCGACGATCCGCCTGCTCACCCGTTTCGGCGTGGAGGTCGTGGCGCCGGCGGGCGAGGTCTGCTGCGGCTCGCTCGTCCACCATATGGGCCGCGAGGCGCAGGCGCTGGAGGCGGCACGGCGCAATGTCGATGTCTGGCTCGGCGAGATCGAAAAGGGTGGGCTCGATGCGATCATCATCACGGCCTCCGGCTGCGGCACGACGATCAAGGACTACGGCTTCATGCTGCGCCTCGACCCCGATTATGCGGAGAAGGCGGCGCGTGTCTCGGCGCTCGCGAAGGACATCACCGAATACCTCGCGACCCTCGGCCTGCCGCAGCAGGAGGCCAAAGGCCTGACGGTCGCCTATCACTCCGCCTGTTCCATGCAGCACGGACAGAAGATCACCATGGCG
>NZ_CAMLFY010000146.1 GCF_946479415.1 uncultured Shinella sp.
CCATTTCGTCGGGTTTTCCAACGCAAAGGCCGTGCGCAGCATGGTCGATCATTTCGTGTCGGTCGGCTATCGGCGTATCGCCTTCATCGGTGGCGACGCGAGCCGGGACACGCGCGGCAGCGACCGACGTCTCGGCTTCATCGCGGCACTCCGCGATCATGGCCTTGATGCTTCGCGCCTGATCGACGGCGGTACGCCGCCGATCTCGATGCGTGAGGGTGCCAATGCCATGGCACGGCTGCTGACGGAGTATCCGGATACGGAGGCGGTGATCTGCGTCTCGGACCTTTCGGCGTTCGGTGCCCTGACGGAATGTCAGCGTCGTGGCGTATCTGTGCCCGAACACATCGCCATCGGCGGCTTCGGCGACTATGAGATCGGCGGCATCAGCGTGCCGGCGCTGACGACGATCAACGCAGGCGCAAGGCAGATCGGCGAGCGGACCGGCCGGCTGATCCTGGATGTTCTGGACAACGTTCAGAACGTATCCCACGTGACGATCGCTCCTCAGCTGATCGTGAGAGGAAGCAGCCGCTGACGGTCGATGCGGCAGGGATTGGCTTGCCAGGAAACAGAAGTATTTCCGAAATGGCGACGAAAGCAGGGATGACGCTGGAAGAGCTGATAGATCGCTATCGCCCGCATTTGGTCGATGAGAGCGTGGCCGTCCGGCGAAGCTGGGAGGATGTGTTCAAATACACCCTCCGCGTTTATTCCAAAGATACACCGGTGCATGCCTTCGATCTCAACGTCCTTTCGGATCGACTATGTTCCTCCGGGATGCATGAGCTTATGGCTGCGGGATATGTAAAGCGTTGGCGTGAATTGCTCGCGCGATCGAGCGAACTCTAGTTAAGCTCGCCATCTCTCCCTCAGCCCCTTTTGGCAGGGCCATGTGAGAAATCAAGGGAACTTCCTTTTTCCTTTTCTTTAACCATGGCGTGAATTAGATTTGCCTTTGATACGTTAGCGCTAATGAGCGGGATTGGGTCGCGCTGCGCCGGCTGGCCTTTGCCAAGCGGGAGACCCTGCCAGTCCGGGTCGTCGAATTTGCGTTGCTTCGCGATTGAGGCTTGCCGAAAGCAGGGGGGCGGAATGGTTGTTTCCGGCGTACGACTGCGGGCTTTGGCGATTATATTGCTTGCAGCTGTCGCGCCCCCTGCGGCGGCGGAGCAGCTTGAAGGCGTCTTTCTTGGCGCGTGGGCGCCAGATGCGAAGGCATGCGCCGATTCTTCCGACGTCCGTTTTGAGATCACCGCGACGGGGATGTCGGGGCCGGAATTTCTATGCACCATGGTTCACGGTGTGCCGCAAGGTGACGGATGGGCTTTGCAGTTCGCCTGTGCGGCCGAGGGAACGGAATACGCTGCCGCCTCGCACTGGCAGTTGCTGGCGAACGGGCATCTTCGCATCACGGAAAGCGAGAGCACGCGCGACTATGTGCCCTGTCGAACGGACGTGGTTGCGAGAGAGGAAAGCGGTAGCCATACCGCGCCGGCACTCGCCGGGGAAAGCCTTCTTGCTGCCGAGAAGCTGCAGAGCCCGGATATCGTGCGCCATGTCCAGCAGCGTCTGAGCGCAATCGGCTTTGATCCCGGCAAGGTGGATGGGCAGTTCGGCGCGCGAACGGCACAGGCCTTAAGGGCTTTTGAGGCGGCAAACGGCCTGCCCGAAACCGGGCGTATCAATCCGGCTAACCTTGCCGTGCTTGGCGAGCCGGGCGCGGACGTAGCGGTCGTTTCCGATCAGACGGCTGCTGAGCTGCGGTTCGATCCCGAGGCTATCCATGCGATGATAAGCCGGATCATAGCATCTTACCGGCCGTCGACGGAGGCGTATGATTATCGTGATGAGACCGGGCGGACGGCTTTGACGAGGCTCCTGGCGGTGCTGCCCTCTGGAGACGCCGACGTTGCGGGGTTCGAAACGGAGCCCGTACAGGCGTTCGCCAGCAGCGACCCCTATGGCATCATCAGCAATCCGACGATCGTCACCCCACCACGCCGCTTCTTCGTTTCCTCGCGCCACAAGGTGCTGGTGGAGGAATTCAGGGCTGTAAGGAAGGCCCAGCCCGGACTGTCGGAAGATCAGGGTCGGCAATTCGCCGCGCATTTCCAGACGCTGCTGGCCGAGACGAAGAAGCGCTTCGGACCGACGCATCCGGCGGTGGGTTTCGTGCTGGATGATTTCATCCAGCTTCGCCTCGATATGATCGCCCGCTTCGAAGGGGGAAACAACGTCGTCAACACGGAGCTGGCTGCTCTCCATCGCGAAGCAGCATCGGCTATGCGCACCGGATGGTCATCCTCCCCGAACGGAAGATTGGTCGCCGATCACCTGATCGCCGATCTCGTCTCCTCCGCCGAACGATCGATGGACTGGCGCAATGGTTGCGGTGAACATCGCAACGTGACCCTTGCGGCCTATGTCGAGGCGGCGGCGATCGACCATGCGGCTTCCGGCGCCTCGTTGCGACAGCTCGGGTGGCTGCTGCGCGCGGCGCGTTGCGTCGAAAATGCCGGGGAGGCCGAGACGATCATGCGTGCGCGGGTTCAACTCGCCCGCGTGATCGGCAGCATCGAAGCGCAGGCCCAGACGCTGGCGGAACTTGCCGCGGCGATGTTCCAGGCCGGAGACAAGCCGGGTGCTACGGCGGCCTATCGCGAGGTGTTCCGGCTTGCGGTCGCGAATGGGCTGGCGCCGGGTTACGAGACGGGCTTTCTCGCCGATGACGAGTGGCTTTCCGCCAAGCGCACGACGTCAACGCATTGGCAGGCGTTGAAGGCGCTTGGTCTTGACGCCGAGCTGGATTTTTACGTCGCCCATAACCTGCGCCGCCAGATTGCCGAGCGCGCCTTCGAATCCACCTATGGAGCGTCGCTCGTCTCGAGCTTCGTCGATGTGCTGGAGGAAAGCGGCCGGACCGCCATGGCCAATGCCTATTACACCTATCTTGGCCGGACCTATCGCCGCGAGGGCATGCAGGGATCGTTGTCGCCGCTTTATATGATGACCCTGTTTGCCGCCCAGCGCATCGATTCAGAGCGCTATGACGAGGTGCTTCCCATGCTGGAGCGCGGTCTGAAACTCGCCGAAGCGCTGAGTGACAAGCATTTCACTGCGGTGCTGATCGCGCAGCTTGCCCGTGCCCACACCGAGCGGGGGGCGCTCGACGAGGGGTTGCGCTTTGCCCGCCAGGGCCTTGTGATGATCAGGCAAGGCGGCCTCGACAGAAATGCCTATGATATCAAGGCGGCAATGGGCACGCTGGAGAAGATCGTCACCAGTGCCGAACGGGAGCAGAGCCGGCTGGACAATGCTGTGGGCGGACTTGCCGCGGAGCTTCAGGGCAAGCTCGACCTTGTCTGTAAGGGTAAGGAGAAATCCTGGTCCTTTCCCGCCCTGCCTGCCAGCCTGATGCTTTCCGATCCTGTTATCGCGGCTGCCCTCCTCGAGCATCCCGTCGTCGTCCATTATATCGAATGTTTCGACCGCTTGCGCGAGGAGTTCACCGGTGCGGGCGTTACGCCGGGCGATGGCGGACAGGGTGAGCGTATTTCCGATGTAGCGCTTCTGCTCGGCCTTCTCAGTGAACGGGAGAAGGCCGAGGGCCTTCTGGAATTCTTCCTGGTAAAGGGTGAAAACGGTCTTGGTGGCCAGGCCGCAGTCTTGCAGGGCCTGATGAGAGCCGGCAAAGGGGACTGGTTCATGCCTCAGGCGGGGCGCGTCACGGCAGCGGCCATGGCGGCGCTTCCCGGCTTCAAGCGGAACGATCTCTTTCCGCAGGCGGTGGCCAGCCTCGGCCTGGATCTGCTGGCGAGTGGCGAGCGCGGCCTTTCGGAAGGGCTCTACAGGCAGATCAAGCTGGACTGGGAGCAGAGTATTGCGGCCCGCGGCTGGGGCTGTATGCTGCAGGAATGTCAGTATTTCGCGGTGATGGCCGAGGTGTTCGATGAAGGCCGGGGCGCCGACGATTATTTCAGCCGCATTCCAAGCAGCTTCACAAGCTACTATTCCGGCGCACAGGCCGATACGTCCGAGGCGGATGCAATCCGCGAGCTGGCACTCAACGAGGGGCACATGCAATTGCGTGCCGGCCGCTACCGGCTGGCCGAGGTCTATTTTCAGCTCGCTTCGGATATCGTCTCGGGCTACGGCCCTGCGGAGAAGGAGACCCTTGCCTCCGAGGGCGATGTCGATGTCGCGACCGCCATCAGCCGCATCAAATACGAGCGTGGTGATCCAGCCGCTGCGCGGGCTATCTCCACGCCGCTGGTCACGGCGGCGCACAAGCGCTTCGCCGAGCAAGGCTCCTACAGCACGGAGGCGATCGTCCGCTGGTCGCACCGGCTGCGCGGCCTCTTCGAGGTCCATTTCGACAGTCTCGACGTGAACCCGCAGGGGGAAATCGCAGCGGGTGAGGACGATTTCTTCGCCTTCCAGTACCTGCAGACGACCCGTACCGCAGCGACGGTCGCCAAGCTTGCCGAACGGGCCAGCGCCGGTTCCAGCGAAGCGGTGCGTCGGCATCAGGATCTTTCGCGGGAGGTGAACGAGCTCTACAGCGCCTTCGCTGTTGCAAGCGGTGACGGGGCGCAAACGCTGCTCAAGCGGATCGCTGCGAAGGAGAAGGAACTGGCGGCGGCGCAGAAGGAGGCCGAGGCGAATGACCCGACCTATGCCGCCCGGCCGGGCTTCCGCTTCCTCACCCTTTCAGAGACCCGGGAGCGTCTGGCCGAGGGGGAGGCGGTCGTGCTTTCCTTCGTCGGACGGCACCACGCCTATCTCTGGCTCGTCACGCGCGGCACCAGTTCATTGCGCCGGCTTGCCGTTTCGCCCGGCATGCTCGACGAGACGGTACGGGCGCTGCGGTTCGAAGCGACGGGGTATAATGCCGCGATCGAGAACCGGCGCTGGCCGCTCCAGCCATTCCGCGAGCCCTATCGCTCCACGATCGGTGTTTTCGGGGACGGGCTGGACGGTATCGGCCGGCTCTATTTCGTTCCACATGGCCTGTTCGATGGCCTGCCGCTCGGGGCCTTGTTGACCGACAACCCACCAAAGGAAAGCATGACCTTCGGGGAAATGCGGGCCGCGAGGCTGCCCTGGCTGATCCGCCGCATGGCGATCAACGTGCTTCCCTCGCTCCAGGCGATCGAGCAGGTGCCGTCCGCTGCCGAGCGGGCATCCGGCGACGATGAGGCGCGGCGGCCGTTTCTCGGTGTCGGCAACCCGGATTTTGGCGCGGGATTGAAGGTGGCTTCGCTTCGCGGGCTTTCGCCGGTGAGGCCGCTCGCCATTCCCGTGTTGCCCGAGACGGAGACGGAGGTTACGCGGATCGCCGAAATCCTGCGGGCAGAACCGGCGGAAGACCTTCTGGTCGGCGAGCGCGCAAGTGAGGCGGTCATCCGCCGGATGGCGCTTGACCGCTACCGGATCGTCACGTTTGCCACCCATGGCATCCTCGCGGGTGAATTCCGCGGCGTGAGTGAACCGGCCCTGGTGCTGGCGATGCCGGTCAATCCGAGACCCGACGATGATGGTCTCCTGACGGCCAGCGAGGTGTCGAGCCTGCACCTCAATGCCGAGCTGGTGGTCCTGTCGGCCTGCAACACCGCCGGGAGCGACGGCAGACCGGGGGCTGAAGGCCTATCCGGTCTTGCCAATGCCTTCTTCTATGCCGGCACGCAGAATCTCGTCGTTACCCACTGGGCCATTCCATCCAATCCGGCCGTCGATATTTCTGTCGGCATGATCGAGGCGCAGCAGAACGCCGGGACGACGGACTGGGCAAAGGCGCTCCAGGCCTCCGTCCTCAAGATGATGGATGGCGAGGGGCCGGTTGCCTATGTGCATCCGGGCGCCTGGGGCGCTCACATGGTCGTCGGCGCCGAGGCGAGGGGCCTTTCGGCAGAAAATCCATAAGGGCGCAGTGAGAAAGAGATCGCTGTCGTTGATTTTTCGATCTTGGAAGTGACGGCCCGCGAGGACTGGATCGTTGGAGACGGCCGCGAGCCGGTTGGCTAAACGCAATACCGCTTACTGCAATACAACCGAAGGGCGTGTATGCTGAACGCGACGAATCGCAATCATAGGGACACGTTATGCTGCCGGACTTTCGGATGTTGTTCGAGTCTGCTCCTGGCCTCTATTTGGTTCTCGACAGAAGCTTGGCGATCGTGGCGGCAAGCGACGCCTATCTCAACGCCACCATGACGGACAGGGGAGCTATCCTCGGCCGCAGTATCTTTGACGTCTTTCCCGACAATCCTGACGATTCAGACGCGACGGGAGTGAGAAACCTTGAAGATTCCTTGCTGCGGGTCCTTCGAACCGGTGTGGGGGATACGATGGCTGTCCAAAAATATGACGTGCGCAGACCCGATGGTAGCGGATACGAAACGCGGTTCTGGAGCCCTTTTAACAAGCCAGTGCTCGATGAAAAGGGCCAGGTCACCTACGTCATTCACAGGGTTGAGGATGTGACCGAGTTCATCGGTCTCAAGCAAAGGGACAGTGCGCAGGTGGAGGCGAACGAGCAGTTACGCACGCGCGCGCAGAAGATGGAAATGGAGATTTTCCAACGCGCGCAGGAGGTTGCCGAGGCAAATCGAAAGCTGCGGGATCTCGACAGGCTCAGAACGGACTTTTTCGCAAATATCAGCCACGAACTGCGCACACCGCTGACCCTTATCCTCGGTCCGGTCAGGAAGCTTCTTTCCACAACGTCGTTGTCTGCTGTCGACCGAGCGGATCTCGAGATTGCCGAGCGAAATGCACTGATCCTGCTTGGGCAAGTGAACGATCTGCTCGACGTGGCGAAGCTCGAAGCCGGTAAATTCGACCTTGTTTATACACGGCTGGATGTCGCAGCATTTATAAGAACTCTGGCGTCGAACTTTGACAGCCTTGCGCGCGAGCGCACGATAAAATTTCAACTGCGTGAGCCGGCCCAACTCCATATGGAGGTCGATGTAGAAAAACTGCAGCGCGTTGTGCTCAATTTGCTTTCGAATGCCTTCAAGTTCACGCCATCTGGCGGCTGCGTGAAACTTCTGCTCGAGCAAGTCGGGGACCACGCGGTCTTTCATGTCGACGACACGGGAGCGGGGATTCCGGAGCAGGACCGCAGTGTCGTGTTCGAGCGCTTTCGGCAACTCGATTCCGGCAAGCGGCGGTTGAAGGGCGGAACAGGGTTAGGCCTGGCTATCGTCAAGGAGTTCGTATTGCTATTGGGCGGAAGCGTCAGGGTGGATGCCAGTTCGGAGGGCGGAGCGCGCTTCAGTGTCGCCATTCCTCTTGTTGCTCCCATCGGATGCTCTGTCCTGGAAAGTGATGAACTGGCGCCGCGACCGGGTGAGCCGGACACAATCGGCCACCAGCTCGCGAGAATATCCGGCGAAACGCCAGAGCTGCCGACCCCCGATAGCGGCGCGCTCGTTCTCGTCGTGGATGACAATCCGGATATGCGTCACCATATTGCCAGCCTACTCGCGAACCGTTACCGCGTGGAGACGGCGGCCGATGGTGCCACGGGACTGGCCGCTGCTCGCCAGCTTTTCCCGGATGTCATCATCACCGATGTCATGATGCCTGTCATGTCGGGCGACGAAATGGCGCGATCTTTGCTGGATGATCCCGCCACGCAGGATATCCCCATCCTGATGCTGACCGCCAAAATGGATGATCCATTGAAAATGGAGCTCCTTCGCAAGGGTGTTCGCGACTATATTGCTAAGCCGTTCGCGGCGCAGGAACTCACGATCAAGATCGAAAAATTGATTTCGGCACACCGCAAGATGGCAGCCGACCGAGCGGTGCTCGTCGAAAAACTCTTGCGGTCCAACCACGACCTTGAACAGTTTGCCTATGCGACCGCCCATGATCTTCGGTCTCCTTTGCGCTCTATCAGCGTTTTGGCCGAATGGATTCAAGAGGACGCCATGGGAGTGCTGCCCGTACACAGTGCTGAGCACCTGGTGAAACTGCGAGGTCAGGCACGCCGTATGGAAAGGCTCCTGCAAGATATTCTCGACTATGCCAGGATCGAGCAGGGCGACGGGACCCTGGCCGAGGATCAAAGCATCGATGGCGCTACACTCGTGCAGGACGTGGTCAAGTTGATCGACCCTCCGGCGGGTTTTATTGTCAACGTCGATGAGCGACTCGGCGCGATGGCGCTTCCGCGGATGCCCCTTCAGCAGATTTTCCACAATCTGATCCACAACGCCGTCAAACATCATCATGCCGCCTCCGGCCGCATTGATGTCACCGTCGCCGATATGGGCGATCGCCTTGCGTTCACCGTGAGGGATGACGGTCCCGGTATCGATCCTAAATATCATCAAAAAATCTTCGAAATGTTTCAGACGCTGAAACCACAGTCGCAAAAAGACGGTAGCGGAATGGGGCTGGCATTGACGAAGAAGCACATCGACGCGCACGGTGGCCGCGTCACCGTCGAATCGGAGCCCGGCATGGGGGCGAGATTCTCTTTCACGTGGCCCAAGAATACGTCTGTATAAGGAGAAAATGATAGGAATGACCGATAAACTCATCGACGTGCTCATTGTCGAAGACAACGATATTGATACCGAAGCGGTGAAGCGGGCCTTCCGACGGGCGGACTTCGCAAATCCGACCCATAACGCTTGTGACGGCGAGGAGGCTCTGGATATGCTTCGGGGGAACCATGGTCGCCCGAAATTGCCGCAGCCATGCCTTATCCTGCTTGATATCAATATGCCGCGAATGGACGGCATCAGTCTGCTCGACGAGTTGCGGCGAGATGATGAGTTCAAGCAAAGCATCGTCTTCATGCTGACGACATCGGGATATGAGACAGATCGAAAATCCGCTTACGAAAAGAATGTCGCAGGCTATTTTCTCAAAGAGAATCTCGGTGCCCTGGTCGAGACACTGAAACCATATTGCAGGGGCAACGAATTCCCTTGTTGAGCGGAAACAGCGCGAGCAGCCGGCGATGCTGAACGCTCTCGCCGCGCGGACCAATCACTCTGTGGGACCTGATGTCCGTAAAAGGTCCCTGATCATTGCGCAGCAGCGAGAGGGCCGAAAGAGACGTCCGTCGTGTAGTTTTCGCGCAGGAATGCGATGAAGTTATCCTGGAACTGCCGCGTGTGTGCATGTGCCAGTTCATCGGCGCGCTCGACATTCTTGGTGCGGATCGCCTCCAGCATCAGCTCGTGTTCATCCGTCAGCAGATAGCCGTCGCCGGTACGCTCCAGATATTCAAAATGAAGATGCAGCATGCGCTGGCCCTGGTTCAGGAGCCGCTCGTAGAAGGATGCGAGATAGGCATTCTTGCCGGCATAGGCGACCGCCATGTGAAACTGCTTGTTGGCCTCGGACATCTTGAGATGTTGGCCGGTTTTCACCGCCCCTTCGAATTCCTTCTGGCGCTTGGCGATGATCTTCAGGTCGGCTTCTGTCCGAAGTGCTGCGGCAAGCCTCGTGTTCATACGCTGGGCAACGTCGAGCGCCTCGACATATTTCGGAAAGCTCGCCACCTCGATCGGCGCGACGATGGTGCTGCGATTGGAGAGCGTTACCACCAGTTCCTCGCCGGCAAGCCGGATCAGCGCCTCACGGATCGGTGAACGCGACATGTCGAAGCGTTCGGCCAGCGTCGTCTCGTCGAGCAGCTGACCGGGCGGCAGGGTGAGCGCCAGAATTTCATTGCGCAGCGTGTCATACACGCTTTTCGAGCCCATGCCGCGCACGCGTTTCGATTCAATTTCCTCAGACACTTACGTCCCTTTCCGCATTTCTCCGCCATTGGGCCAGAAAATCCGCGTCGCAGCAATCTTAAAATTTCCGCTTGACTTTGTCGACACGGTGGCGACATAAATTACTCAGTCGACACGGAGCCGACATAAAAAGACCGCAAGAACGGCCGAAGCCGACAGGTGGAACCGCGCTTCTCAAGCGCTTGAAAAAATGGGGAATGCACATGCTTTCGAAAGTGATGACGTCCGCTTTGCGGACGACGGCCGCACTCGCCCTGATCGCAGGTCTTTCGGCGACGGTTGCGTCGGCGCAGGAGGCGGAAGGACACTGGCAGGGGGTTCAGAAGAACGGCACGCTGCGTTGTGGTGCCGCCGTTGCTCCGCCCTATGTCATGCGCGACCCGGCAAGTGGGGAATATTCCGGCTTCTTCGCCGATCTCTGCCGCGAATTCGCAGACGTGCTGAAGGTGAAGCCCGAATTCGTGGATACGACCTGGGACAACATCGTTGCAGGCCTGCAGGCCGGAAAATGGGATGTGTCGCTGGCGCTGAACCGGACGCCGGCGCGGGCCATGGCCGTGCAGTTCTCCGTCCCCGCGATGGAATACCAGATCTCGCTTGCC